>JBKDKG010000118.1:0-2148 GCA_046345095.1 Flavobacteriia bacterium
GCTGAGGCCGTCGCCTGTCAGCTGAGGCTGAAGTGCCGACGCAGGAGGTGTATCGAGACGAGCCGCATCTCCGCTCAATTCGCAGCATAGCTCTGTGTAAAAGTTTGGTTTCGGGGAATCAATATAATTTCCAGGGCTTGAACGGTTGAACATTTGAACTCATGAACGCATGCTCTCGACCTGTCCGTAGTGGCGGATACAACCGCTAAAGCGGCCACTTCCTCCTTCGATGGACAAGCGGTCAGCTGTCCAATTATAAAACCAGTTCGCCTGTCAACTGCGGCTGGAGTGCCAACCAGAAATCCCCACCCAATGAAAGCAGGTCGAGTGCCGACGCAGGAAGCATATCGAGACCTGAACCCTTCAATCAACCCATCACATCCCTGGCATTCCGCCGCGCATCCCCTTCATTTGCTTCATCATGCTCATCATGTTCTTCGGGTTGCTCATCATCTTCATCATCTTCTTGGTATCTTCAAATTGCTTCATCAATTTGTTTACCTCTTGGATATTGGTTCCACTGCCACTCGCAATGCGGTTTTTGCGTTGACCATTGATGAGTTGCGGATTTGCGCGTTCTTTAGGTGTCATGGAAAGAATGATTGCTTCGATGTGTTTGAAAGCATCGTCTTCGATATCGACATCTTTCAGGGCCTTCCCCATTCCAGGAATCATTCCCATCAAGTCTTTTACATTCCCCATTTTCTTGATCTGTTGCAACTGACCTAAGAAATCGTTGAAATCAAACTGATCCTTTATAATGCGTTTCTGTAATTTGCGAGCTTCTTCTTCATCAAATTGTTCTTGCGCGCGCTCCACAAGGGAAACAACATCACCCATTCCAAGAATACGATCCGCCATACGCTGAGGATAGAATACATCCAAAGCATCCATCTTCTCCCCTGTTCCAACAAATTTGATTGGCTTCTCAACAATCGCTTTGATTGACAATGCGGCACCACCTCTCGTATCACCATCTAGCTTGGTCAATACGACACCATCAAAATTAATTCTGTCGTTAAATGCTTTCGCTGTATTCACTGCATCTTGTCCCGTCATGGAATCAACTACAAACAAGGTTTCAGTAGGCTGAATCGCTTCTTTTACGTTTGCAATCTCATTCATCATCTGCTCATCCACGGCCAAACGACCTGCTGTATCGACGATCACAACATTGAACCCTTTGCTCTTCGCATGCTGTATTGCAGCTTGAGCAATTTTAACAGGATCTTTTTCTTCTTTATTGGAATAGACTTCCACATTGAGCTGCTCGCCCAATACATGCAACTGATCAATTGCTGCCGGACGGTAAACGTCGCAAGCCACTAACAAAACTTTTTTACCTTTTTTAGTAGTAAGGTAACTCGCTAATTTCCCAGAAAAGGTAGTTTTACCTGAACCTTGAAGTCCTGACATTAAGATAATACCTGGATTTCCTTTGATATTGATCTCTGTTTCATTGCCCCCCATCAACTCTACGAGTTCTTCGTGACAAATTTTGATCATCAATTGACCCGGTGAAACGGATGTCAGTACGTTTCTGCCCAGTGCTTTCTCTTTGACAGTCGTGGTAAAATCTTTGGCTGTTTTGAAATTAACATCGGCATCCAACAATGCGCGACGCACTTCTTTCAAGGTTTCAGCTACATTGATTTCAGAGATTTGTCCATGTCCTTTCAGGACTTTGAACGCTCTTTCAAACTTATCGGTAAGATTTTCAAACATCTTTTAGAAAATTAAGCGTGCAAAGTTAGTTAAAAATGAGGATTCTTGGAATTGTAATTACTGATAATTAGACAAAAGACTTTTAGATAAAAGACAAAAGACTTGAACTTTTCAATTTTTCTTGCGCGCCTCCCAAAAATCGTCATTCTCATCATGCGGCATTTCATGAAATGGTTTTTCACCCGCACTGAAACGCTTAAAAATGGAGATAGCTCCAATGGAGATCATCGACATTTTAGCGAATTCAGAAAAGTGAAAAATGACTGACTTCTAAGGCAATCGAGTGATTTTTCGGATCATTCATACGAAGTAAAATGACTCAATTCGAAGGCAATCGAGTGATTTTTCGTTAGAAAAATTGTACCGAGATTGAACGTTCTTTGAACACCTCCACCAATCGAGTGATTTTTCAGATCATTCATA
>JBKDKG010000119.1:0-15302 GCA_046345095.1 Flavobacteriia bacterium
ACAGCAACATGATTGAATACACCTATGGCTTATATAACCCGGACACGGTGGTCATTACAGCTGCAAACCTTTCTAGTTGGATCGGATTTCAGGCACAGAATGCTGAAAAAGCCAAAATTACAGGGGTGGAGTTTTCTTTCAACAGCTCAGGTAAAATAAAAAATGTTGAAATTGTTTCGTTGCTAGGCTACACATATATGTCCCCTATTAGTCTTAATAACAATCCTAAATACACCACTCAGTTTTCTGATTCTGGTTCAAACATGTTGAAATATAGATTCAAGCACCTTGCTAAAGCGGATGTTGAGATCAATTATAAAAAATACAGTTTTGGTGTTTCTTCTAGGTACAATAGTTTTATGACGAATATTGACAATGTTTTTCTTTCAGATTTAGACCCAACAAACAATGAACTTTATGTTTTGCCAGGCCTATCTTCTTACCGTCAGAAATTCAACCAAGGTTCTTTGGTTTTTGATATTCGTGCCGCCTTTAAATTAAAGGATAAAATGCGCTTGGCGTTTTTGGTAAATAATGTGTTGAATCAAGAATACACATCACGACCAGCGGATATTCAGCCGCCACGAACTTTTTTACTTCAGCTTCAGGCTGAAATTTAGCCCATGCTTTATTTTTTGATTGATTATTCATCAAAATTGGTATTTTAGCAATTAAGCTAAAACTACTTTAAACCATGCTGTTTATGAAAATAACTGTACTTCTATTATTTTTCCTTCCATTTATTGCTACTAGTCAAATTACCGGGAAGGTTATTCAAAGCGATGATAAAGAGCCTGTTGTGGGCGCAAAAATAATAGCATCCAATGGTGAAAAAGCAATCACAGATGTTGATGGAGTTTTCAAAATAAACGCCACAAGTTTTCCTGTGACGCTTGTCACTTCGATGGCATCTTTTTTAAATGATACCACGATCGTCAATGCAGCGGGAGAAGTAAATATCTCAATGGATGTGCCCGTTAAAACAATATCTGCAGTAGTCGTGTCTGCTGGCCGAAGACAGCAGCGTGTTGAAGATGTAGCAGTATCAATGGAAATTATAAAGCCAACATTAATTGATAACAAGGGAATTACAGATCTTGAACAAGCAGTAGATCAGAGCCCCGGTGTTTACACCATGGATGGCCAAGTGAGTATCCGGGGTGGTTCAGGCTTTGCTTATGGAACAGGGAGCCGTGTGTTATTACTATGGAATGGCATGCCTTTATTGTCAGGATACGCGGGTGACACGCAGTGGAATGCAATACCAATGGAACAAGCAGCTCAAATTGAAATTATGAAGGGTGCATCTTCTGTTTTGTATGGAAGTGGCGCTTTAAACGGAGTGATTGCATTAACAGAGAAAGAACCAGGGCTTAAGGCTGAAACAAAAGTAAAGATTCAGACGGGTGTATATGGTGATCCAAAAAGGGCATCTTTACGTTGGTGGAATACCAACCCGATGAATCAACAAGTCGAGATTTATCGTGGCCAAATGTTCAAACAAACGGGTTACACGCTCTCCACAACTTTTTTCAGAAACGATGGATACCGTCAAGGAGAAACAGAAGCAAGAGGACGTGTTAGCGGAACCGTTTATTTCCGTTTTAACAATTTATCTCGACTAAAAGCGGGTATTGGGTACAATTATCAAATGCAAAAAACAGGAAACTTTCTTATCTGGCAGAGTGATACGCTTGGTTATACCCCTAGCGGCGGAGCGGATACCAGTAATGCTGCTTCGACATTGACGTATAATTTTGGACAGCGATTATTCATTGATCCCTATTTAAAATTTACGGATAAAAAGAACAACAAACATTCTCTTAAAACACGCATTTATTTTGCGAACAACGAAAATCTTACGAATACCAGCCAAAGTAACGGCGCCACGATTTATTTTACAGACTATCAGTTCCAGCGCAAATTTTCGGGGGGAACAACTGTGACTGCAGGCGCTTCCAACATTTACAACACGGTTAATTCTAGCCTTTTCGGCAATCACAATTCAAACAATTTTTCGATGTATAGCCAGTTCGAAAGGAAGATCAACAAGCTTGATGTGACAGGTGGTTTGCGTTTGGAACATTTCATAATGGATGGCCGAACAGGTGATTCTGATTTCTCCTATGGTAACGATACAAATAGCTTGGCAAAAATTCCAGTATATCCTATCTTGCGCTTGGGAGCTCATTATGAACTAATGAAATATACCCATTTAAGAGCATCATTTGGCCAAGGAATCAGATACCCTTCTGTTGCTGAGCGCTATACTCAAACGAGTGTTGGTTCTCTCAACATTTTCCCAAATGCCAATCTTCGTCCAGAAGTTGGTTGGGCAGCAGAAATTGGAATTAAGCAAGGAGTTAAAATTGGTGAGTGGAAAGGAATGTTAGATGTTGCCGGATTTGTCAACGAATACAGCAACATGATGGAATTTACATTTGGCTTGTATAAGCCAGATTCTGTTATCCTGACTTCTCAAAACTTTCAAAATTACATTGGTTTCCAGGCACAAAATGCTGAAAGAGCAAGAATTTCTGGTATTGAATTCTCATTCAATAGCACAGGAAGTATTGGCAATTTCCAAATAGTTTCATTATTGGGTTACACATATATGAATCCAATTACATTGAATAATAACCCGTCTTATTTGGCAAACATGACTGATTCAACGAGTAATATGTTAAAATACCGATTCAAGCATTTGGCGAAAGCGGATGTGGAGGTCACTTACAAAAAATTCAGCGCGGGATTCTCAATGCGTTATAATAGCAATATGGTCAATATTGATAAAGTGTTTCAAGAAGATTTGGATCCAGGTATAACTGAAATTTACATTCTACCGGGATTAAAAGCATACCGTGAGAAATACAACAAGGGGGCACTTGTTTTTGACGCACGGATTGCGCTACCTTCGTCGGATAATTACCGTGTAAGTTTGATCGTCAATAACATATTAAATGCAGAATACACGTCCAGACCAGGCGATATTCAGCCTCCGCGATCTTTCTTGATGCAGGTGCAAATGAAGTTTTAATGAAAGTTCTTGGAGTAATTCCCGCTCGATACGGTTCATCACGTTTTCCTGGTAAGCCTTTGATAGACCTCAAAGGAAAATCCATGATTCAAAGGGCGTATGAGGGAGCAAAACGCTGCACTCTTTTTGAAGAAGTGATAGTAGCAACTGACGACCAACGTATTTTGGATGTAGTTTTGTCATTCGGTGGAAAAGCAATGATGACAAGTCAATCACATCCAAGCGGCACTGATCGTTGTGCAGAGGTGGCTAGTGCATATTCTCAAATGGATGTTGTTGTAAACATTCAGGGCGATGAGCCCTTGGTTGATTTTCGTCAATTGGAGCAATTAATAAAGGCTTTTGAAGACAGGGATACACAAATTGCAACCTTGGGAAATAAATCTGTTTCAATGGACGACCTTTTAAATCCCAATCGTATAAAAATAGTTGTCAATAATGCTGATGAAGCAATTTATTTTAGTAGAAGTCCAATTCCAAATTTTCATCACGCAAAACAAGAACCACTCTCTGCCTATCCCTATTTAAGGCACATTGGCTTGTATGCATACCGCTCAGACATTTTAAGTGAGCTAACGGCATTGGAACCTACGGCATTGGAATTAACAGAGTCTTTGGAGCAATTGCGCTGGTTGTATTATGGTTATTCGATCAAAGTGGTAGAAACAACTATTGAGACGCCGAATATTGATGTGCCTGAAGACGTTCAGAAAGTGTTAAATCTGCTTTAAAATACGTCATTTTAAAAACGCCACTTGCAGACAAATGCAATTTTGCCTAACTTCGTTCGATGGTATCTGTTGAAGAACTTATTGGAAATCTTTTGCTACGTCACAATTGTGTGATCGTTCCCACTTTTGGTGGATTCGTTGCAAAACGAGTTCCAGCAGTTATCGACCCCGATAAAGGTATCATGCATCCCCCAGGAAAGGCTTTGCTTTTTAATCGCCAACTCATTAATAATGATGGGCTTTTAACGGCTGAATTTGCTTCTCAAAATTCAATTGATTACACGACAGCGGCAGGAATAATTAATCAACTTGTTGATTCTTGGAATGATCAACTGAAAACCGGTGCCCGCGTAGCAATTGACAGGGTAGGGTTTTTATATTTTGATCAAGAGAAAAATGTCTGTTTTGAACAAGATCGTTTTTTCAATCTTTTACTTGAATCTTATGGATTGGGTAAAGTGCATTTTATGCCTGTCGAAGACGCGCCGGTTACATTGATTGAGGAGGATAAGTTAAGTAAATCTGTACCGAAAATAATAGAACATCCAGCATTAAAAGCTCGTTCTAATGCTTGGAAATATGTTGCCGCAGCCTGTTTTTTACCAATAGCGTTTTATTCTTACTGGATTCCTGCTAAAACAAATGTTCTACAATCAGGAATGATATCTGCAAAAGATTTTAATCCTTTTCATAAAACAACTCCGGGAAAATACAAAGCAGAAAAATTGGATTCTGAAATTCAAAATTTGAATCTAGAAGACCTAAAGCCAAATATCAAGGTTTCAGAAAAAGGAACATTCGAATTTGATGCTGGGTTGAAATTTCCAATTGAATTGCCAGAAGAGATGGTTACTCCTCAGGCAACTATAAGACCTGAAAACGAGCTTCCTTGTCAATTAATTGTAGGATGTTTTGGCAGCGACAGCAATGTTGAAAATATGTTGGCACAACTTCATGCTCAAGGGATTGAAGGATATGTTTATGATGTTTCAAACGGATTAAAAAGAGTAAGTGCAGGCGGTTCATCTTCGAATGATGAATTGAGAAATCGCCAGAATGAACTGAATACTAAAGGAATCAAAGGTTGGATCTTTTCCACAAAGTAAACCTCTTTCGCGATTCCTATTATCTTTACATTTCTAAATTATAATCTATGAAAAGAATACTTGTTTCTATTCTATTTCTTGCTGCATTTTCTCAATTAAAAGCACAGGCTTTTGGCTATTCGGAGCCGGTAAAAAATGCAGAGGGAAGTAATTACCAGTTTACGAAAGTTGCTCATCTAGATGCTACACCTGTTCAAAGTCAAGGACAAACAGGAACATGTTGGAGTTTTTCAGCTTTGTCATTTTTTGAATCTGAATTGATCCGTAAAGGCAATAAAAACCCAGAAGTTTTATCTGAAATGTTTGTTGTGCGTAAAGCATATGAAAGTAAAGCGCAAAAATACATTCGAATGGATGGAAAAATCAACTTTTCTGAAGGAGGAGCCTTCCACGATATTCCATATGTAATTAGAAACTATGGTATTGTTCCTGAGAAAATATACCAAGGATTGAATTACGGCAGTGAAACACATGATCATAGCGAGCTTTTTTCCGTTCTAAACGGTGCAGTTCAGGGAATGCTTACCAGCATGCAAAGCTCAAGCGATGGAATTTCTACTGCTTGGATGAGTGCTATTAACGGTATTTTAGACTCCTACCTCGGTGCTGATGTCAAAGAGTTTGAATTAAATGGAAAGAAATACACGCCACAAGCCTATGCGAAAGCTATAGGATTGAATATGGATGAGTATATTTCTTTGACGTCATTTACAAATCACCCAATGAATCAGAAATGTATGCTCGAAATTCCAGATAACTGGGCATGGGGAGAAAGTTACAATGTTGGTTTAACGGATCTTTTTGATGCGTGTGAGTATGCATTGAAAAATGGCTACACCTTAGCGTGGGGAGCAGATGTTTCTGAAAAAGGATTCAGTTTCCGTAATGGTTTGGCAATTGTACCGCAGGACCCTTCAACCATTGATGTACAAGGTCGCGATAACAAGAATTTCTCTGATGCTGGAGCCGATAAATCATCAAATGCATTTGTAACACCGCAAAAAGAACTTGAAATTACACCTGAATTGCGCCAAAAAGGATACGACTCTAAAGTGACGACTGATGACCACGGAATGCACATAGTTGGCTTATACAAAGATCAAAATGGAACCCGCTACCTTTTGGTTAAAAACTCTTGGGGAACAGGTAACTACCCTAAGGGGTTCCTATACGTTTCAGAGAATTATTTCAAGTACAAAACAATTAATATCTATTTGCATAAAGACGGTTTATCTTCTGATTTGAAGAAGAAGCTCAGCATGAAGTAATATTAATTTTTTGCCTTTTTGTCATTTTGACACTAATTTGACGTAATTTGCAATACTTAACTATTGCTTTATGGAACGTCTGACCCCAGCCGAAGAATCGGTCATGTTAAAATTGTGGAAACTTCAGAAGGCAGCAGTCAAAGATATTCAGGAGTTGTTTAACGATCCAAAACCTGCGTACAATACGACCTCAACGATTGTAAGAATTCTTGAGCGTAAAAAATTTATAAAGCACAGGTCTGTTGGAAGAGGTTATTTATACACTCCAAAAGTCTCGAGAGAGAAGTACAGAGAATATCTTATGAAACATCTGCTGGTGAATTATTACGATAATAACAAGCAAGACCTTAAAAATGACATTTAGCAGAAGCCGCGAGAGCGGCTTTTTTATTGCTTTTATCTTATTTGTGATTATTTATTGATGCAGCAACAAAGGGTGCTTATTTTTGTTTACTTATTATGTTGTATAGAGTACTTATCACTATTTCAATTTGGTTGCTGGTCGACTTTTATGCCTTCCATGGATTAAAGACACTCACCTCTAAATGGAACATCAATTCTTCCACTTTAATTCATTGGACGTATTGGGGGATAGATCTCTTTATTTTGGCTGTTATTTTTTATTACAGTTTCACGGGTAAATTCGCCAATGGTCCGGGAAGACAAGTAGGTTGGGTTTTGGCGGCATTAATGATTTCATTGGTTCCTAAACTCGTAATAATAAGTTTTCTTTTTGTGGAAGACATTGGTCGCATAGGTTTTGGGATTTATGCATTTTTAAACAATTGGTTGAACGACCATAAAACAATCAATTACCTTCCTGAAAGAAGAAAGTTTGTCAGTCAAATTGCCTTTGGTTTAGCGGCGATTCCATTTGCTGGAATGATATATGGCGCTGTAAAAGGCAAGTATGATTTCACTGTTCACAAAGTGAAATTGCGTTTTAGAGATTTGCCCGAAGCATTTGATGGTTTTACAATTACGCAGCTTTCGGATATCCATAGTGGAAGTTTTGATGACCCAATTGCTGTTAGAAGGGGTATTGAATTAGCTAATTCGCAAGAAAGTGATCTACTTGTATTTACTGGCGACTTGGTAAATAACAAGGCCGATGAAATGGATGATTGGATGGATCATTTTTCATCCTTAAAGGCGCCATTTGGAAAATACTCTATCTTGGGTAATCATGATTATGGTGATTATTTGCCTTGGCCATCTGAGGCTGCGAAGAAAGCAAATTTGGACCGACTTAAACAAATTCAAAATGAGCTAGGGTTTCGCTTATTGCTCAACGAACATGTGCGCATCGAAAAAGATGGTCAGTCCATTGCTTTAATTGGTGTTGAAAATTGGGGAAAGAAAGGTTTTGTTAAACATGGGGATCTACCAAAAGCGAGTGATGGTATTTCCAAAGGCGATTTTACAATCTTGCTTTCGCATGACCCTTCGCATTGGGAGGCTGTAACATTGCAGCACGAACATCATGTTCACATTACCTTATCGGGACATACACACGGCATGCAATTCGGTATTGAAATCCCAGGTTTTAAATGGAGTCCATCAAAATATATTTATCCGCAATGGGCCGGCCTATATAAGAAAGACGAGAAGTTCTTATATGTTAACAGGGGATTTGGTTTCTTGGGTTTCCCTGGTAGAGTTGGTATTTTACCAGAAATTACGGTAATCGAACTTGTCAAAGACAGGGCATAATCAGAACATTATTTCTTTACCAAAGACTGTGCAAAGTCCCTAGCTTGTCTGTCACTTTCTACATAGTCTTCGTATGCCGGATTCGAAACAAAGTTCAAACCCAACATTGTTTTTTCATTGATTTCTGCAATTTCAAGAAATTGAATTTGATCCTTCAAAAAAGCATCTACAGAAACCTCATTCGCAGCATTTAATATACACGCGGCTGTTCCTCCCATTTCCATTGCTTTAAAAGCAAGATCTAAGTTTTTAAAAACGGCTCTATCTGGTTTCTCAAAAGTGAGTTGGGGATAATCCATAAAATTGAAACGAGGAAAATCTGTTTGAAATCGATCAGGGAATGTTAGGGCAAATTGAATGGGTAATTTCATGTCAGGCAAGCCCATTTGTGCCTTCATGCTTCCATCTTGAAATTGCACAAGTGAGTGAACGATTGACTGAGGATGCACAATTACATCGATTTCTTCCGGCTTTAAATTGAACAACCATTTTGCCTCTATTACCTCTAATCCTTTGTTCATAAGGGTGGCAGAATCTATCGTAATTTTGGCGCCCATTGACCAATTAGGATGCTTTAAGGCTTGTTCTTTTTTTACAGTTTTAAGCTGCTCTTCGCTCCATCCACGGAACGGACCACCCGATGCTGTTAGATAAATTTTTTCAATTTTATTATGAAATTCGCCAACTAAGCATTGAAAAATAGCCGAATGCTCTGAATCAACAGGATAAATATTTACGCCATTTTCGCGAGCCAATCTTGTTACAAGTTCCCCAGCAACAACAAGTGTTTCCTTGTTCGCCAAAGCAATCGTTTTTTTAGCATGAATAGCGCTTAGTGTAGGCTTCAAACCCGCATAACCAACAAGTGCAGTGAGAACAGTATGAACGTCATTAGATTCAACTACCTGACAAAGTGCTTCTTCACCTCGATACACGTGAATTGCCTCATTTTTCAGCGCTTCTTTAACCTTTAAATAGTTTTCTTCGTCTGAAATAACAACAGTATTTGGCTGAAATTTCAGCGCTTGCTCAATAAGTAAATCAGCATTTCTTCCAGCTGTAATTACTTGTAAATCAAAATAATCTGGGTAGGCAGCTATTACCTCAAGTGCTTGCGTGCCAATCGAACCAGTTGAACCAAGAATGGCAATTCCTTTTTTCTGTGTCATCGCCTCAAAAATACGATATTTCAATCTTTGAAAGATGCATTAATTTGATTCATGATTCAACAAAAAAGGAGTTCACTATTTTTACACAAAAAAAGAATGAAGTATCGATTGCTTGAAGATGATGAGTTGGAGCATTTTGAGGATGAGTTGAAACAATTCCTAATCGTTAATGGTGTTCATGCTGAGGAATGGGAAAAAATGAACTCTGAAGAGCCTCAGAAAGCAATTGAATTAATAGGCTTATTTAGTGACACGGTGTTGCAGCGAGTGTATGAAAAACTTCGTTATTTTGAGTTTAGAAGTACAAATTCATTAATGCTGTTTTATGTAGGAACAGACATTATTCATTTAATCTCTGTTTCGCCAAAACCAGGCGAAAACGTCGATTTATCAACTGTAGAGTCAATACATACTGCGCTATCGAATCAAGCGGGCCTCTTGAATTATTTTAAGACAAGTAAGTCAATTCAAGGAGAAAGAGAAATGGAAGTACATCGATTGTTGAACCAAGGATGTGTGGTTTCATCTGAGGAATTCTGGGAAAAAATGATCGAAACACTAAACCCCGAAAAATAGAACACATTTCTGTCATCAAACATTAATTGAAATAAACAATTCTCCCTTTGAATGGTTACTTTTACAATGCTTAAAAACTGAAATCATGAAAAAACACGCGGTACTTCTTTTTACACTCTTTATTTCAACACTATCTTTTTCGCAACTGCAAAGACCTATGGCAAGTCCACAGGCGAAAGTTGAACAAAAGGTAGGGCTTACAGATTTGAAAGTTGAATATTATCGACCTTCAAAGAACAACCGAGCAGTATTCGGTGACGTAGTTCCTTTTGGTGAATTGTGGAGAACAGGCGCAAATGAGAACACCAAATTTACTTCGACAGATGCTGTTGTAATTGGAAAAGACACGCTAAAAGCAGGAACCTATGCGGTTTTCACTAAGCCGGCTGCCGACAATTGGGAAATCATTTTCTATGCAGATTATTCGAATTGGGGCACCCCTGAAAAATGGGAAGAAAGCAAAGTTGTTTTGCGCACCTCTGCGAAAGTAGCGGCTTTGAACGATGTTGTTGAAACCTTTACAATTTCTTGGGATCGTGTTACAACTAAATCTGCCGAGCTCAATTTTTCTTGGGATAAAACGAGAGCTACATTAAATGTTACAGTTCCAACAGCTGCAAAAATGCAGGTAAACATTGACAAATTAATGAGCGGGCCATCGGCAAATGATTATCATGCATCTGCAGAGTTTTATTTTAAGGAAAAGAAAGATTTGAAGAAAGCATTGGAGTGGGAAACAAAGGCTGTGCAAATGCGCCCTGAAGCATACTGGTTTCTTCGTCTGAAATCTCAAATTCAAGCAGAATTGGGCGATTTCAAAGGAGCAATTGAAACGGCAAAACTTTCTATTGCTGCCGCTGAAAAAGAAGGTGACAACAGTTATGTGGATATGAATAAAAAGTCCATTGAAGAATGGACTAAAAAGAAGTAAACACAACTTGCAAGTTATAACAACGCCCTTACATCAGGCGCTTTCAGATCGTTTTGGGGAACATCGAGTATCTCTGTTTTCAACTGAAGATGACAGTATGCCTTTGTTAATGTTGGATTTGGAATTGAAAAGCCCTGTGACCATTCTGATGACAAATGGCTTATCAAACTACCTGATGCCAGTACCAGAAAAAATGGCTGGTAGAGAATACAATGAGCTCTATTTTTGTCTCCCGAGTTATTGGAACATTGAAGATTTAGATCATCCGAATAAAAAGTGGGTTTTTAGCTGGATTATCCGACTTGCCAATTATGTTCAAGAAAAAAAGACATGGTTTGGACATGGTCATACAATGCCATGCGGGAAAGACATGGTCTCACTTTCTGAAACAATGCAGCAAAACCATTTTTTTCTATCAGATCCTGTTTTGTTGCAAGATGAATTATCGCCAATTCAGGTAGGAGAGAAAAATGTTCATTTTCTGAGTGTCATTCCAATTTTCCCAGATGAAATGGATTATAAACAAGGCAAAGGGACGTTTAAATTTGAGCAAAAATTGCGACAACACGGCGTCAGCGAAAAACTAGATGATTACCGGGGCACAATATTGCGAAGTAAGTGGCGATTGTTTAAATGATTTGGTTATTAATTTAGCACATTGTTTATGGCAAAGATTACTTCTCATATCAAACTCATTAAACGGATTGCAATACTAATTGTTACGTTACCAGTTCTAATCTTCGTAACAATTACATCAATTGTTTACTTCATGCAAGACCGACTGGTTCAGGAGTTAATAGTTACTGCTAATGATGATTTTAATGGATCTATTCAGATCAAGGGAAGCCACATCGCTCCATTTGCAAATTTCCCTAATGTCTCCATTGACCTCGAACATGTAAGTATTTACGAGGGGAAAAAGAAGAAAATCCATGAGCGGATTGCCCATTTCGATGATTTATATGTTGGCTTTAACATGTGGAAGATTCTTAAGGGAACAGTTGAAATCCGTTCGATTAAAATGAATCATGGGGATTTACGACTTGTTCAACACCGGGATGGAAGCCTGAACCTTGCCAATGCGCTCTCGAGCAAAAAACCCATCAAACAAGCCAAAGAAGAACTTCACCTTGATCTAAAGTCCATAAAACTGAGTGGGGTAGATATTTCCAAATACAACGAAGCCAATGGAATACTAGTCGATGCGTACATTACGGAAGCCACCTCGCGTTTCAAAACCATAGATGATCATATGTTCATTGGGTTGAATAGCCGTTTTGAATTAAGCCTTATTGAGAGGGGCGATACGACTTTCATCAAGCACAAGCATTTCGTTGTCGACACAGAATTTGATCTGAACGATAAGACTAAGATTTTGAATATTTCTCCCACAGAGATCCAATTAGAAAAAGCCACCTTTGGTTTTGACGGTAGCATTGCGTTAAATGAGAATGTTGATTTAGACCTTCGTTTCCATGGGAACAAGCCAAATTTTAATCTGTTTCTAGCCCTGGCACCGGAAGAACTTGCTCCAACGTTGGAACAATTTGATAATAAAGGGAAAATCTATTTTGAGGCTCAGATTAAGGGACCATCTGCCAACGGTCAATCGCCTTCAATAAATGCACGTTTCGGTTGTAAGGAAGGTTTTTTCAATAATCTCAAATCTGGCAAGAAACTGGACAAAATCGGATTTAAAGGGTCCTTTACCAACGGATCAAAACACGACCTTTCGACGACACGCTTTGAACTGCAAAACTTCAGCGCCAAACCTGAAGCGGGCATATTTAGCGGAAAACTCTCGGTTCAGAATTTTAGTTCTCCAGAAATTGACATGAAACTTCGTTCTGATTTCGACCTTGATTTCCTTTCAAAATTCCTCAATACCCGAGAGCTGAGGGGACTGACCGGACGGGTGGTTTTGAACATGAATTTTCATGACATTATTGATTTAAATGAACCGGAAAAGTCTATTGAAAGGCTGAATGAATCCTATTTTACCGAACTTCTCATTGATGATCTTAGTTTCAATTCTCCTGATTTTCCCGTACCGCTGCAAAATTTGGATCTGAAAGCAACCCTTAAAGGGCATAGTGCACGGATCGAAAAACTGGATATAAACGCTGGCGCTTCCGACTTACATATCGATGGAGATATTAGTGACCTTCCTGCCATCTTGCATCATACACATGATCCTGTGGCGTGTCATTTAAATATTCGATCGAAAAAATTGAATATCGATGAACTTACGCGCGATGAAAAAGGCAAAACAACAGTCGATGAAGAGATTGATGACCTTAGCTTGAAACTTACCTTCAAAAGCAGTGCCCGGGCATTTACGGAATCGCCGAATCTTCCTGTAGGGGAGTTTTTCGTAGACAATCTTTATGCAAAAATGAAACATTATCCCCATACACTTCATGATTTTCATGCAGATGTTTTGATTGATGATCAAAACTTCCGTGTCATCGATTTTTCGGGTATGATCGATAAATCTGACTTTCATTTTTCCGGTAAACTAGTCAATTATGGCCTATGGTTTGAAGAAAGATTACAGGGTGATACTAACATCGAATTTGACCTTGTTTCGGAACACTTGAATCTGGATGATGTTTTCACTTACAAAGGTGAAAAATATGTTCCGGAAGATTACAGACATGAGGAGATCAAGGGATTAAAACTCCACGGAATGGCCGCTCTTCATTTTAAGGATGGTTTGCAATCAACCGATCTGCAACTGTCGCATTTCGAAGGTGGCTTCAAGGTGCATCCTCTGCGCTTTGAAAATTTCAAAGGGGGTGTACATTTTGAAAATGACCTGCTTACTCTTAACAAGTTTAGCGGTAAACTAGGGCACTCGCGTTTCACAGCTGATTTGAAATTTCATTTCAGTGATAAATCTGCACATAATTATTTGCATGTATCTGCTCCACACCTCGATATTGATGAAATCCTCAATTACAATGCCTCTCCCAATATAAATTCTTCAACTCCTGTCACAGTTAATCACGATGCAGGATTCAGTTTGTATGACCTTGAATTTCCAAATATGGACTTTGTGTTTGAGATAGGTCACCTCAACTATCACCATCATATGATGGATCATTTTCGGGCAGAGATCCATATGCAGAAAAACCATGTTGTCCAAATTGACAAAATTGATTTTGATGCAGCCGGCGGACATTTTGATCTAAAGGGAACACTGAGTGGAGCAGACAAAAAACACATCTACATGGAACCTAAGATATCTTTAAAGAATGTAGATCTAGATAAGTTCATGGTTAAATTCGAAAATTTTGGTCAAGATCATTTGGTTTCCGAAAATCTTCATGGAAAGTTCACTGGCCTTATCACAGGAAAAATACATTTGCATGGTGATTTAACCCCAAAAATCGACGATTCAGAGTTAACGATATCCATGACCGTTTTAAAAGGACAACTAGAAAATTATGCCCCAATTCAAGCGCTTGCGACCTATTTTCAAGACAAAAATGTAAATAAAGTAATTTTTGATACCCTTGAGAATACACTTAAATTAAAAGGAGGCATTTTAACCATTCCTTTGATGACTATAAACTCTTCACTTGGGTTCATGGAATTGAAAGGGAAGCAACATTTGGACGAAAAAATGACTATGGATTACACTATTGGTGTTCCCTGGAAGTTGATTGGAAAAGTGGCGGGCCAAAAATTATTTGGTAGAAAAAATAAAGAAGAGCAAAGTCCCGACGAAATACAGTACAAAGAAAAAAATTCACGCTTTGTTTATGTGAAGTTGAGCGGGGATATAGAAAATTACAACATTGAACTTGCCAAGAAGCCTCGTTAATTCGAATATGCAAATCAACTTATACAATCAAAAATTGCTGCAACCCGGCGTTAGTGAAAAACTAGATGATTACCTGGGCACAGTATTGCGAAGTAAGTGGCGATTGAAGAGGCGTTAGGCATTAAACAAGTTGCAAAGAGGTGGCAGTTATGTAACTTTTCTTTGTGTGAGATTGTTTTAGAACGCATGAGAACATTTATCTACGTATGCGTGCTATTCTTGGTGCAGGTTTCTTTCGCGCAGCAGGATCCTTTATATGCACAGTTTTGGAATACACAACAACGTTTTAATCCATCCTTTACTGGACTAAAGAATGAACATGAGGCGCACGCCTTAGCTCGCTGGCAATGGGTTGACATCAACGGTGCTCCCAATACCCAATTGTTCACGTATGGTATCAAACTAAGTAAATACAATAGTGGGGTTGGCATTGTGTATGAGCATGATAAAATTGGATTTACAACAAATCATCAGGCAAAACTGAATTATGCTTATCATTTAAAATTTAGCGAAAACCATTCATTATCTTTCGGAGCCGCTGCAGGAATAAATAATGTTAAGCAATCCGGGGTTTTAATCTTTCCTGATCTATCCTCTGTGAATATTAATAGAACGGGTACAGGTTTCACCTCTGATCTCGGCGTATTTTACACTTTCAAAAGGCTGGATGCTGGGTTTAGTATTACTCGGCTCTTCGAGTCATATGAAACGGCCTCTTTTATGGGAACTCCTCATTATTATTTCTATGCTGGATATCTTTTCGGAAAAAAGGAAGGATTCCAATTCAAACCGCAGCTGTTTTACCGCACAAACAATGGTTTTTCAGCGATAGATGTAAACGCGCTGATTTCTTACAAATCCACATATCTTCTTGGCTTAACGTATCGAAACCGAGATGCTTTTGGGTTTTCAGCGGGCTATACTTTTAAAAACATTTTGAAC
>JBKDKG010000120.1:0-5950 GCA_046345095.1 Flavobacteriia bacterium
GTACAGGGACAGATCAGGTCTTAGTAACGGTTAATCCTCTTCCTGTGATATTGGCCGGTAACGATATCTCTATTTGCGAAGGTCAAGGTGTAACCTTGAGTGCATCAGGAGGGGCTACTTATAGTTGGGACAATGGTGTAAGCAGCGGAGTAACATTCAATCCTAATATAGGTGCCACAACCTACACTGTTACCGGTACTACACTGAGTGGATGCACAGGAACGGATCAGGTATCTGTTACGGTTAATCCAAAACCTGTCGTGTCATTTGTTCCAGGAGATGTGTTGGGATGTGCACCTTTCGTTACTACGCTTAGCAATACAACACCAAATTCGGTTGAGTGTATTTGGACGATCAGTACGGGAGAAGTCATTAGTGGATGCGGCACAGTGCCTGTTGAGTTTCTTGCTCCCGGTTGTTATGATATTACCTTAACCACTACAGATATCAATCAATGTTCGTCCTCCATGGTTGTGAATGATCTTATTTGTGTAGAGTCTCCACCTATTGCTCAATTTTCCTCAAGTAATAGTGTACTAACCTTGTTAGATACGGAGGTAGATTTTTACAATGAATCAATTGGTGCCAACAATTATGAATGGAATTTTGGTACAAGTAATCAGGTCTCCTTTGAGGAAAATCCGAGTTATACATTCCCGTATGACGAAACCGGTGATTACACAATTATGCTGGTGGCTTTTTCAGAACTAGGTTGTAGCGATACTGCCTTTGGACTTATTACGATTAACGAAGAATTACTTTTTTATGTTCCGAATACTTTTACACCCGATGACGATGATTACAATCAGACATTTAAACCGATCTTCACATCTGGTTTTGATCCCCAAGATTATGTCATGTACATTTTCAATCGTTGGGGTCAACTTATCTTCGAGTCTCGAAATGCATCGGTGGGATGGGATGGTAGTTATGGCACTTGGGATCAATCTGCTAATCAGATTGCTATGAGCAGCGATGGTACCTATACATGGAAAATAGAATTCAAGACTTCAAAAGATGACAGACGCAAGATGATTTTGGGCCATGTGAACCTTATAAGATAGACATTCAGTTATCAGTTGTCTGCACTCTTAACACGATCTGGATAATCCGTAATTATTCCGTTTACACCTTTGTCAATCAGTTTATTTGATAGTTGGTTATCATTCACTGTCCAAGCGAAAGTGTAAATTCCTTTTTTTTTCAGTTGATGAACCTTTCTTTTTGAAATTGTTGGGTAATACATTCCGAGTCCATAAGGGTTGAATGAAATTTCTTTTAAAAAACTCTTTGCGCTTTTAGCCGGTTTGTAAGTCAAATAGATAAGGTTGAGCTGTGGGTCAATTTTATGAATTTCCTCGAGTATTTGAGCATCAAAACTCATAAATAGAATGTGGGAATTTGTTTGAAATGGCGCTGTTTCTTTGATTACCAATTTTGCAAAATCGGTCGGTTCTGGTTGGGAAATGCCATATTCCTTTTTCTCTGATTTAACTTCCAAAAGAAGTGTTTTTCCCTTGAGATCAACCTCCGAAAAGAACTCCTGAAGCAGCGGCTTCGAGGTTTTAATTTTTTTTTGGTTTGGAAATTTTGGATTACCAATAGAACCGCAGTCGAATTTGAGAATTTCTTCTTGGCTTAAATGGTAGATGTTGTATAATTTTTCTGCTGTAATGTTATTGCCAGTCGAGTCAAGGCAGAATTCAGATTTAAAATAAGGTTCGTGTGAAATTACGAGTTGCCCATCTTTATTCACTACCACATCCAATTCTACCCCATCAACTCCTAATTCGATGGCTTTTTTAAATGATTCAATTGAGTTTTCAGGCAAGATACCGCGACAACCTCTGTGACCGAAATAGTTTACTTCCTGAGCAAAAACAGAACGACTGAGCAAAAACAATGAGAGAAGAATCATGTTTGATTTCATGTTCTAAAATTAGGTTGAAATAACCAAGGAACTTGTCTTTGAGAATAACTTTAAGTTAACATTACATAAAGAAATCAATTCAAGAAATGGTTGTTAGGTATACAATTTAACTACAAAAAAATCAACTAAATCGGTTTAATGTTGAAGAAGTAAGATTTCACAAATGTTTAATATATAATTCTCAGTAAATTCAAGGGGTTCGAGCGAAATTTGCAAGGTAATTAAACCTTGAACAATGTATTTAGAATTCAATGGCCGAAAAGCCAATTTACGTTCTCATCAGTTTTCTGCTCTTTCTCTCACTTCGTTTTTGCTTTCTTTTTTTTCAAGGTTTTTCTCAAAGTTCAGTGCAATTGCACTATTTGTTGTTTTCATTGTGAATGTAGGGTGGGGGCAGACGACTATCGCATCTGACGGGTTGAATAATTCGACAACGTTATTTACTTTGTCAGGAGGATCATATTATACAGGAACTACATCCTCAACTGCAGATGCACCAGCATTTTCTGCATATGCTGTTGAAGGGACACATTCTAGAGGTATTGCAAATGGTACAGCAACATTAACATCTAGTAACATAAACACAACTGGTTATTCATCCATTCAGATGACTTTTCGTTTGGCTTCTTATTCGGTTGGATCAACTAGTAATGGTGCAGATGGAGGAGATATTGTTACTGTCGAGGTTAGTCCCAATGGAGGCACTAATTATTATAGCACAGTTCGAGTGCTTGGGAATAGCAATGCTCGATGGTCATGGAGCAGTGGAACAGGAAATGCTTCAACCGCCTATGACGGAAACGCGTCTTCTGTAGATTTTACTTCAGGAGCGGGTAACGCAACAACAACCGGCTATAGTGCTGTCACCATCACTTCCCTGCCCGTAACGAGCAACATGAGAATTCGTGTTACTTTATTAAATGATAATGGAAATGAAAGGTGGTTATTAGATGATTTTAAGGTTACAGGAACAGCCTCCACCTTTTCGGTCACCTACAATGCCAACAGCGCATCAAGCGGATCTGTGCCATCGGATGCTACAGCCTATTCCTCCGGATCCTCTGTGAATACTGCGGCCAATTCGGGTTCGCTGGCTCGAACTGGTTATACCTTTGCCGGATGGAACACAGCTGCAGACGGCACAGGAACAACTTATGCCGTAAGCACATCTTCTGCATTCACAATTTCTTCTAATACAACATTATATGCCCGATGGACGGCTGCAGTAACTTACGATGCCAACGGTGCAACAAGCGGGTCTGTTCCAACCGATGCTACTGCCTACAGACCCGGACAAGCGGTCACTACTTCCGCAAACTCTGGAACCTTGGCAAGAACTGGATACACATTTGCAGGATGGAACACTGCTGCCGATGGTATGGGAACGACTTATGCTGTTGGTACATCTTCGGCCTTTAACATTTCAGGAAATACAACTTTATATGCAAGATGGACTGCATCGTTGACATATGACGCCAATAGCGCGACAAGCGGATCGGTACCGACTGATGCTACTGCCTACAGACCTGGACAAGCAGTTTCTACCGCTTCTAACTCAGGTTCACTAGCTAGAGCAGGTTATAGTTTTGCAGGATGGAATACATTAGCAGATGGGACCGGAACTGCCTATTCAGTAAGTACATCTAATGCATTCAATATTTCCGGAAATACAACTTTGTATGCCCAATGGACATTGATCTCGTCACCAACCATCGCCACTTCAGGTACCCTTTCAGCGGTAAACACAACTTACGGCACAGCGAGTGCCAGCCCAACAAGTTTTAGTGTTTCAGGTTCTGCACTTACGAATGATATTACCATTATGCCTCCTTCGGGATATGAAATTTCCACTTCTTTAGCTTCGGGTTATGAAAATAGTCTGACCTTAGTGCAAAGTGGGGGATCCATTTCCAGTACAACCATCTATGTTCGGTTAGCTGCCATTACAGCGGTTGGAAGTTATTCAGGTAATATCTCTTTGACAAGCACAGGTGCCACAACACAGAATGTTGCCACAGTATCAAGTGTAGTAAGTTCAAAAGCACTTAACATAACTGGTTTGACAGCTTCGAATAAAGTATACGATGCAACAACTACAGCAAGCTTAACGGGCACGGCAGCCTATGGTGGATTGGTAAACGGAGAGTCGTTTAGCGTTTCAGGAACTCCGACTGCAAGCTTTGCTACAAAAACAGTAGGAACTGGAAAAGCAGTCACGGTAACAGGCTACACAGCTCCTTCTGCCAACTACACGGTCACTCAACCAACTGGATTAACTGCTACCATTACCGCAAAAACAGTCACTATCACAAGCGCTGCAGTAAGCAACAAAACATATGATGGAACGACATCGGCTACTATTTCAGGAACACTTTCAGGAGTTATCGCCGGTGATGTGGTCACTTTGAACGGAACAGGGACTTTTGCTTCAGCGAATGTAGGAACAGGTATCGTGGTGACATCGTCGGCGACGTTAAGCGGGGCGGACGCAGCAAATTATACCCTAACTCAACCAACCGGAATCGCAGCGAATATTACTTCAAAATCGTTGACAATTACGGCAAATGATGTTGCAAAACAATATGGTTCAACTCTTACAGGTAGCTCGGGCTCAACTGCTTTTACATCCAGTGGTCTTGTTGTACCTGAAACGATAGGTTCGGTAACTATTTCTTATGGTTCAGGGTCGGCTCCAGGAGATGCAGTAGGCGCATACTTAGGTCAAGTCACCCCTTCCGCTGCAACATCTGGAACATTTAATGCATCCAATTATACAATTACTTATGTTTCGGGAACTATTAATGTAAGCTTATACGCCGTCGGCGATTTTCGCACCAAACAAAATGGAAATTGGGGTACAACCAGTACTTGGGAAAAATGGAATGAAAGTGCATGGGTAGCTTCAACAAATGTTCCAGATGTTTCCACAGCGAATGTTTTAGTGCTACACACAGTTGATGTGAATGGATCAGGTACACCTCCTTGGAATGTCAATAATCTTACTGTACAGTCAGGTGGTAAACTTTGGTGTAATTCATTTACTGGAAACAATGACTATATCCAGGTCTATGGAGATATCCTTTGTGATGGAACTATAGGCTCTATTGCAGGTGATGACATCTCTTTCGATATTGCAGGAGGAAATGATTGCAATATCTCCGGGACGGGATCATTTACGGCGAGTCGTTTAAGAAAGGATAGTGATATTAATACAGGTCAGAATTCGAATGTTACAATAGATATGGATGTGCGATTGACATGGAGTTCTGCTTCGGGAACTGTTTTGTACAATAACTCAGGTGCATCTTCAGATTTTAATGTGACTATCAATACAGGAAAAAATCTACGATGTTCTGGACCTGGATCAATAGCATGTAATGTGAGTATAGATGGTGTTGATGGGACTGGAAGTGGTAACCGTGGCGGAACCTATACTGTTCATGGTACATTAGATATAGATGGTGCCTTGTATTCATTAAATAATAACACCTCAGCTTCGGCTCGCACAACGAATGCAATAGTAAAAAGTGGGGGTTTAATTAAATGCCGTTACATAGAAACGGGAACAAGCGGTGCTGCAGGTAATACACTAAGGATAGAAAACGGGGGTAAACTTATGATTTTCGGTAGCGTTGATACGATAACGGCAACGCTGAATGATATTACGTGGAATGGATACAGTGCAACGAACAACACTTGGGATTTCCAATCTGGTAGTACCATCGAATATTCAGGAGCTACGCAGCAACGTCTGAATGGAATTACAACGTGCAGCAATTTCATTGTTTCCGGTGGTGGATTAAAGAAGCTTGGGAATGATTTTACAGTTGCCGGGATGCTCACTTTAACAAGTGGTAGAGTGCAAACAGATGCATATGAACTGATCCATTCTTCAACAGCAGCTTCAGACCTCACCCACACAACTGGCAGCGCAAGTTTCATTTATGGGATTTACCGACGATACATATCAAGTAATACATCTACCTATGAATTACCTGTCGGACTGTCTTCAGCAACATC
>JBKDKG010000121.1:0-7503 GCA_046345095.1 Flavobacteriia bacterium
GGCAGGAAACCTTCCACTTGTTGGGTTTCATGATTTTCTTTCAGTTATTTTATCAGGAAATCACGCTGTTTGTAAATTAAGTTCTGATGATAAACAATTGCTACCGGCACTAGCAACGTTCTTAATTGAATTTGCTCCTGAGCTAAAAGACAGAATGACCTTTACTGATGCTCGAATTGGAAAAGTGGAAGCGGTGATAGCAACAGGTAGCGATAATTCTTTGCAGTATTTCCAGCAATATTTTGGTAAATACCCCCATGTTTTTAGAAGGAATCGAACTTCTGTTGCAGTTTTGGATGGTTCGGAAACCAAAGAAGAAATCTATCAATTGGGACATGATGTTTTTGACTTTTTCGGATTAGGTTGCCGAAATGTAGCGCATCTTTTATTGCCTAAAGGATTCGACTTGAATCGATTTTTCGAGGGAATAGTAGAACATTCAAGTGTTATTCAACATAATAAATACGCAAATAACTACGACTATAATAAAGCTGTTTATTTACTGAATAAGGAACCATTGTTGGATAACAATTTTGTTTTACTTAGAGAATCTGAAGATTTATTTAGTCCTCTGGGAATGGTACACTACCATTATTACCAAACGAATCAAGATGTGAAGGATTATTTGAGTTTGCATGAGGAGAATATTCAAGCAATTGTTGGACACAACTATATCACATTCGGCTATGCTCAAAAGCCTGCTTTAAATGATTATGCAGATGGGGTTGATATTATGAATTTCTTGAATTCGCTTTGATTTTGATGCTAGTAAAAAATTCAAATAATCTTTATTTCCTAAATTGTTCAGATTAATCAGTAAGAACTACCGATTAAAAGATGTACTTAAATATTCAATTCAATCGCCATAGGTTTGAGTGAACCGGAGACTTTGTAAAATGTATTATACATTATTGGAAGTTTCCAAGCAATAGTATTCACTTAAATCTAATGTTATGAATGCAATCTTTTTAATTATCGCAGTCGTTGGTGGAGTATCACTTTACGATTATTATGTTTCCAGAACTTGGCAACAGGTCACATCCTCAGTAAGAAATGACGTCGTCTTTGAAAAAAGAAATCGTCAGTATGGTGCATTTGTTATACGGCGCGACTATGATCAAACATTGTTCATTATTATGGCATCTATTTTCTTATGCATAGGAAGTCTGTCGATCGCTTATATTTATTTAAATAAGTCTCCGCAACCAGCTGTATTAAAAAGGCCAGTTATGCAAGAAATAACAACATTGATCACTTTTGAGGCAAGAAAAGAACCATTAGAGGAGTCTCCAAGTCCATTGAAAGAAAGTACGTCACTTAAAACAGAACAATTTATAGAACCAAAGGTAGAAGACAAAAAGATTGCAGATCCACTTGTTAAAACTCAAGATGTTCCTCAAAATACAACTGTTTCTCAAACAGCCTCAACGGGCACGGGGTCAGAGCCTTTTGGCAATGGAACCGGAACTGGAGATGGCAATACTGGCGGGACTCATGATGATGGAATTGATAATGAGCCTCAATTGTTTCCCGATGTTGAAGCTGAATTTCCTGGAGGCTACACCGCAATGATGAAATTTATACAAACAAATTTAATTTATCCACAATCAGGAATTGAATTTGGTGCGCAAGGAAAATGCTACCTTCGGTTCGTAGTCGATAAAGACGGAGGGATAAATTCTGTAAAAGTCTTAAGAGGAATTTTAGGGTGCCCTGATTGTGATAGGGAAGCTGTTCGCGTTTTGAAATCAATGCCTTATTGGAAACCTGGTAAAATAAAAGGGAGAGAAGTAGCAACATTTTTCGATTTACCGATCAACTTTACTTTAGAGTGAAATGCTCAGTTACCGTTTGTTCAACGATATCAGCACTTTAATATCTTGTGGGTACTTGTTAATAAAAACGTAAAGTTCAGAATTTTTCGAATTAAAAGTTTTTTGTTATGTTTGGCCCTTAATTGTTAATCTAAAAGGAATAAAAAATCTAACATTATGAGCAACAAAAAAACATCAGGTGGTTTTTCATCTCTTATGGCTGTTTTAGCCATTGTGGTCGCCCTTATCGCAGGTGTGATTATTTACAAGTACATTTTCGGTGCGCCGGCAAACTTTGTGGACAATGATCCAAACGGAGAACCATTAGAAGGTAACCTTATGGCGACCATCTACAAAGGAGGTTTCATTGTACCAATTCTTGTAGCTATCAACATTATTATCATTATCTTCTCTGTTGAGCGTTTTGTAACGCTTGCAAAGGCAGCTGGTAAAGGAAGAATTAATGTTTTTGTTGGTAAAATAAAAGGTCTTCTTGAGACGAAACAAATTGCTGAAGCAATTGAAGAATGTGATTCTCAAAGAGGTTCTTTGGCGAATGTTGTTCGTGCAGGTCTAGAAAAATACGATGCAATCAAGGATGATTCATCAATGGACAAAGAACAAAAAGTGGAGTCTTTAAAGAAAGAATTGGAAGAAGCAACTTCATTAGAATTGCCTATGCTTTCTAAAAATTTGGTTATTCTTTCAACTTGTGCGTCAATTGCAACTTTGATAGGTTTGATTGGTACGGTAATGGGGATGATTCGTTCATTTGCTGCGATGAGTCACGGTGCTCCTGATACAGCTCAGTTGGCGACTGGTATCTCTGAAGCCTTGATCAACACATTCTTTGGTATCGCTGGTTCTACAATCGCTATTATCATGTACAACTTCTTCTCTACGAAGATTGATGGTATGACATACAGCATTGACGAGGCATCTTTTACAATTGTTCAAGATTTCTCTTCTTCAAACAAGTAATAAACGAAGTTTAGTACACACTTAATATAGTAGAAATGCCAAAGATTAAAATGCCTAAAAGCTCTCCATCGATAGACATGACGCCTATGGTGGACTTGGCCTTCCTGCTTGTGACTTTCTTCATGCTTGCAGCATCTTTCCGCTCCAGTGAGCCAGTAGAAGTAGATGTACCTTCAAGTATCAGTGACAAAATCATTCCTGAGAATGTATTGCTAGTCACAATTGATAAGGGGGGACGCGTTTTCTTTAATCTGTCTGATCCTGAAGCAAGAAGAGAACTGCTTATGAACATGGCGGGTAAATACAAAGTTGCTTTTTCTGAAGAGCAAATTAATAAGTTTACCTTCATGTCTAGTTTTGGATGCACAATGCAGGAGTTGCCTGGGTACATTGAAATGCCTGCAGATGACAGGAAAAATCTGAACACAACCGGTATTCCACTTGATTCTACGAACAATCAATTGAAGGATTGGATTTATTATGGAAATATTGCTGCTTTGAATTCAGGTAAAACTGCCTTCGAAGAAGCCAAATTGAAGGGTGATACACCAGATCCAAATGATTTCAAACCGAAGTTTACGTTGAAAGTAGATAACAAAGCGGTTTATGTTCATGCTCAGAATGTAATCAATGTGTTCAGAGATCTAAATTTGAATAACTTGAATTTTATTACTTCAATGGAAATGGCTCCATTGTAAAAAGATAAATTATGGCAGAAATTGCAGAAGGCGGTGGCGGTGGCCACGACAAAGGGAAGAAGAGAGCCAAGAAGAGTTCCACACGTGTCGACATGACACCAATGGTGGATTTGGCTTTCCTTTTGCTTACTTTCTTCGTCCTTACTTCAACTTTTAGTAAGCCAAAAGTAATGTCACTTGTATATCCTGCTAAACCGGATCCGGCGCAGGAAATCGAGCCTCAAAAAATCAATAATGCGATTACGTTTTTGTTGACAGAGGACAAAATATTTTATTACTCCGGTCAGTATTATCCAGTTAATGCTCCAGGACCTAAGGGACCTACAGTGTTAGAAGAAACTGATTTCAGTGCCAAAGGAGTTAGAAAATTATTGGCGGACAGAAATGCTTTTGTTTTGAAAGGAAAAGAAGGCTTAGACAAAAAGTTGAAAGCAAAACAAATTCAAGACAGTACTTACTTGCGTATGTTGGTTGATTTCAAAAAGGATCCTGAATCCTTGAAAGTTTTGATCAAAACGGATGATAAAGCGACTTGTAAAAACTTTATTGATTTAATCGATGAGTTGAAAATCGCTGAGATTGGTGTTATTGCACCTGTTGATATCCTTGCGAGTGAGTTAGATTTGGTTAACCAAAAAATAAAGTAACATGGGAGTAATTCTTGCAATTATAGCGCTCGTTGCCCTCGTAACCTTGTATGATTATTTTTCAGCAAGGACATGGCAACAGGTTACTTCAGACACCCGAAACGATATGGTTTTCGAGGGTCGTAACCGAGAATATGGTGCGTATGTATTACGTACGGAATATGACAAGCGATTAATGCTGATCATGTTCTCTCTGCTTGCAGTGATAGGTCTTTCTTATGGAACTTACATTGTAATCAAAAATTTACCAGAGGAGAAACTACCTCCGCCGCCAGTGGATACTTCGCAGTTTACTGTGCAAGCTCCCCCTGTTGAAGAGGATGTTCCACCTCCACCACCAGAAGAACCACCACCACCAATGGAAAAAACGGTAGCATTTACACCACCGGTTGTAGTGGATATACCTGTAGAGGATCAAATTCCAATTCAGGAAGATATGGAGGACACAAAAGCTGATACTAAAACCAATGAAACTGACAATGTAAGTTGGGAAGCACCGGTAAATGGTCCTGCTGAAACGAAAGAGGTAGAAGAGAAGGAGCCAGAAATCTATACATATGTAGATGAAGATCCTGAGTTTCCAGGTGGATATGCGGCTATGATGGCTTTCATTCAAAAGAACTTCAATTATCCTCAAGTAGCAATTGAAAATAATATTCAAGGAAAATGCTACGTGAAGTTTGTTGTTAAAGGAGATGGAACCGTAAGTAGTGTGCAAGTTGAACGAGGAATTGCTGGTTGTCCTGAATGTGACAAAGAAGCGGTTCGAGTAGTTCGAATGATGCCAGGATGGAGAGCAGGAAAAGTAAATGGTAAAAGCGTTTCAACACTTTATCGTTTGCCTATTAACTTTGCTTTGGAATAAAAATTTAATTTTATTGAATCCCCGATTGATGTTCTATTCTTTCGGGGATTTTTTTTTAATAGCTATGTGGTTTAAAAATTTCACACTTATTACAACAGGTTTCATTGTTATAATGTGTCTTGTAATGGTTTATTTCATGTTGTTCACGGATCTGATGATTGAAACAATGAACGGTACTAAGCGAATCGCTTTTATAGTTGTAATGTTGATTTATGCTGCCTTTAGATCCTATAGGTTGTATAAATTGCTTCAAAATAATTAATCCATAAAAACATGAATACAACAATGAAATATTTTCTCTCGCTGAGTGTTTTACTTTATTTGGTTTCCTGCGGAAATGAAGGAAAACCGATTGGATATGACGGAGATACGCATGGGAGGGGACAGGCGACAATTTTAATTGAGGAATCTTTTAAACCGCTTTTTGACACAAGTATTTACACTTTTGAAAGTCAATATGCTCATGCGGACGTAGTGCCCCATTACAAGGCAGAGGGGGATATTATTAATGATTTTTTTGCGAATAAAGCAAAAACGATCTGTATATCACGAGATTTTACAGAACAAGAAAAAGCTGAATTGCTAAAAAAGAATGTTGAAGTTCGAAGTGATCGTATTGCTTTTGATGCTGTAACGTTAATTGTTAATCCTGAAAATCCAGATTCGGCAATGACTGTAGATCGTTTGAAACGAATCATTATGGGGAAGGATACGATATGGCCTGGTTTAAAAACGAAAATCAATGTTGTTTATGATCAGGCGAACTCGGCAAATTTCAATTATTTGCGCGCTCTGGTTGGTGAGAAAAACCTTCCAATCAACATCTTTGCTGTAAAGTCAAATGTAGAGGTGATTAATTATGTTAAAAAGAACAAAAGTGCTTTAGGTGTAATTGGCTTGAACTGGATCAGTGACCAGGATGACTTCGATGTTCTTGATTTTGTGAAAGGTTTGAAGGTGATGAGTGTTGCTGAGTCGCCAACAAAACCTTTCTTCAAGCCCTATGCTGGTATGATTTATACAAGAGAATATCCGCTTAGAAGAGAGATTTGGATGATTAATAAAGCCAAAAAATCGGGCATACATACAGGTTTTGTTTTATTTATGATCGGAGAGAAGGGACAGACTATTATTCAAAAATCTGCGTTGGTTCCAGCAAATGCACCAGTTAGATTGATTCAGATTTCAACAGAACAATAATTCATTTCGTATGAAAAAAAAATTAGCACTCGTTTTATTTTGCTTTATAACTCTTGATTTTTTCAGCCAAGATGATGCTTGGGTTGAATCTAATCAAACAGAGACGCAACAAGAAGATCAAGTCTTCACAATAGTTGATGAGTCAGCAGAATATCCCGGTGGTTCAAAGGAAATGTTTGCCTACATAGCAAAGAATATGAGTTACCCTACTTCCGCAATTGAAAATGAGATAGAGGGAAAGGTATTTATTAGGTTCGTAATTGATAAATCTGGCATCATAGTAAATCCAGAAATAGCAAGAGGAATTGGTGGTTGTCCAGAATGTGAGCAGGAAGCTCTGCGAATCGTTCGTGCTATGCCCAAATGGAAGCCAGCAATGGTTGCCGGAGAACCTGTGAAATCATTGTTTTATTTACCAATTACATTTCATTTGGAATAAAAGTAGAATATTTTATTTTTTTTAAATAGTAATCTTAATTTTGGCAAGGCAATTGCTATGCCCAGAATAACCAAAGAAAAAAAACAAATATGAAAACCAAAAAGATAGTTGCTCTTGCATTGCTTTTTAGTTCAGCAACTTACGCACAGACGTTGAAAGACGCAATTTACAAAACGGATAATGAACGTTTTTCAGAAGCTTCCGCGGAATTTAAAACATTAGTTTCCAAGGAGCCAACTGGTTGTAATTATTTTTATTACGGTGAAAACTTCTTAGAGTGGGGTGAACTTGACTCTGCTGTAGTGGTATGGAATACCGGTACCGAAAAAGATGCATTAGCTCCTTTATCATCAGTAGCTAAAGGCAAAGTGTTGTGGTTGCAAGGAAAAAAAGAAGCAGCACAAGTTGAATTTACGAAGGCTTTAACATTGACTAAAAAGAAAAATGCTGAAGTCATGCGTGCAATTGCTGAGACATATATAGAGTCAGAGAACAAAAATCTTGATGAGGCTATTCTGCTATTGGAAACAGCAACCAAGCTTGATCCAAAAAATGAAGATGGACATTTATTAATGGGGGATGCGCTTTGGGAGAAGACTCCTTCAAATGCCAGTCCTGCAATTGTGAGCTATAAAAAAGTACTGGAAATCAATCCAAAATCACCTCGAGGAATTGTTCGCATTGCGAAAATTTATCAGCGAGCGCAGAACTTTGAGGAAGCAAATAAATATTACCAAGAAGCAAAAGCTGTTGATGCTACTTATGCACCGGCGTATCGTGAAAATGCGGAACTTAATATGATGTTTAAGCAAAACTCGAAAGCCATTGAAAACTGGAAAAAATATTTAGAATTAAACAA
>JBKDKG010000122.1:0-2841 GCA_046345095.1 Flavobacteriia bacterium
CCATTAATATATGCCCCCACCAGCCTACTTGTTCAAGGATATGAAGTGTATGCTCACTCATGCCTCCAAAGATTGCAGGCCCCATCCAACTAGAAATTGCAAAACCATAGGACAAAGCCTCATTTGATTTTATTGAAAGCAACACTTCATCTGTTCCATTCATTGTGAAAATGCAGGAAACCAAAACAATCTCCATGATTAAAATCAAGTTCGCATCTTTTGCTGGCCATCCAGCTAATTCCTTCATATTTAGGCGCGGTAATTTTAACAGATTACGTCTCGATAAAAAAGCTATTGTAGCAACTAAAGCAGCAAATGAAAGTATTTCAATAAAGCTAATCATGAACGTATAAAACCCACCCAACGCTTCTCGAAAAACTCTATGACTTCCTGACAACCCATCTGCAACAATTTCAATTAATTCTATTTGAGTAATAATAAATGCCACATAAATAGCCAGGTGTAATAATGCCGGAATTGGTCGCGTAAACATCTTCTTTTGTCCCAAAGCAACAAGTATCATTGTTTTCCATCGTTCTGATGAATTATCTGAACGATTGATTGATTTACCTAAAAGGATATTTGAACGAATCTGAAGAATATTGTAGGTAAACAAACCTGTACCAACAATGAATAATAGTGCAAAGATGATTATTGACATACTTCTATTGCTTAATTTGTAACAGTTGAATCGAGTATTAATCGAAGTTTTTGTTCTTCTGCTGGTGACAAAGGTACACCTTTTGTTTTTGCTCCAAAAACAGAAAAATGAATATATCTTTCTGGATGCATTTGAATGTCACCTACTAACTCTTGAAGATCTTTGTTTGTTTGAACTAATTCATTAAAAAGTTTATCATCTCCAAGTAATTTCCCAAGGGTGCCCTCCCCTTTTTGAGCAGAAGCCAAAACATCATTGAATGTCTTTAATGTTTGAGATGCATTGCTTATTACCCCTTTAAAATCAGCGGTTACCATTTCATCTGTAATTTTCTTGGTGTTACCAATTATGTTAGTTACCTCCTCATTACTCTTTTTGAGATTTTGAGTGATACTTTCAACATTGTTCATAATTCGACCAAACTTCACCTTTTCCTCGCCCACAAGCATTTGAACTTCTTCAGCAACATTACCGATACGTTCAATAGCAATTTTAACTTGTTTCATACTTTGCTCAATCTCCGATGTAGCAGTAGTATCCCAAAATGCAGTTAATGAAGTCACCATTTTATCGATAGAACTCATCATTGCTTGCACTTTTTGAGAAATTGGATCCGCATAAGATTTTACTTGAGACATCATATCGACAGCCAATCTACCTTGTAAGGTAGCGCCGGGCTTATAAAAACCTTTTGAAAGGTCTGAACTAACTGAAATCAACATACCCTTATTAAAAAGGTCTAAAGAGCCAATCTCAACGATTGATCCAACAGGAAGTTTTACATCGTCATTTTGAATTGAAAATGCAACTCGAACCCTTTTGTCCGGAGCATTTCCAGGGACATATTCAACTTCCAAAACTTTACCGACTATAACACCATTTAAAGTTACATTGGAAGCAACAGCTAATTGACCGGAATTCGGGAAGTATGCATAATATTTTTTGTCTCCACCAAAAAAACTATTACCCTTCAAAAAATTTATTCCTGCAACCAGCATTGCAATTGCAGCAACTGCAATTATTCCGGTTTTAATTTCTTTTGAGATCTTCAAAATCCTTTATTTTTCCGCTAATTTAATAGCTTTTTCTAAATTAATTCTTTGTCCATTCTGAAAGGCTACAACAAAAGCATGCTGAAATCCCAATTCTCGCAACTCAGTTTTGTAAGTATTTGCACCTTTAAAGTCGTTGGTAAAACTACCAACCGTGTATTTGTAAAGATTGTCTTGCGTGTATTCTAAGACAGACAATCCCTTAAATTTTTCAGCGGTCGTTGCTATTTTTTTCTCCGATGTTTCTATTTGAACCCGAAAAATAACATTATTGTCAAACTCATAAGAAGTATTTTCTTGATTTTCAGCCGTGACTGATGTTTCTGTAATGACTGAAGAATTAGTTGTTTTGACATCAATTCCTTCCAATTCATTTTTATAGCTTTCGAAAGCACTAAACATGGACTGCGCCATTTTTCGTTGCCCAGTGGTGTCTGCTAAAAACTTCTCCTCCGAGGGGTTTGTTAAAAAACCAGTTTCAATTAAAACACTCGGCATGGTAGTTTTATAAAGCACTAAAAATCCTGCTTGTTTCACTCCTCTGTCATAACGGCCCAAACGTTTGAATTCTTTTTGAAGCTTGTCCGCGAAATTTATTGATTGGTCTAAAAAAACAGACAACTGGAGTTGTCGAGCAATCAGTGCATCAGGCGACATGTCAAAATCTTTGTATTTTGCCCCATTGTCATCTTCGAGAAATATTGTAGAGTTTTCTCTTTCTGCAACCTTTTGTTGTGATTCTGTTCGGTGCAACCCCAAAACATATGTTTCAGAACCGTATGCAGCAGGGCTGGCAGAATTGGCATGTATACAAATAAATAAATCTGCTTTTGCTCTATTAGCTATATTTGCTCTTTCGTCAAGTTCAACGAAAACATCCTTGTCACGCGTAAAAACAACTTTTATTCCTGGATATTTATCTTTTATATAATGACCTAATTTTAAAGCGATTGACAGACAAACCGTTTTCTCATTTGATGCCGCTCCATGACATCCTGGATCTTTCCCACCATGACCAGCGTCAATCACTACAGTTTTAATAGTTGGGCGCTCTGCCGAAGCGTTTTGAGCAACAAAATCAAGAGAAATGAAAAGAACAGAAAGCAATAAAAAGTGCCTACGGTAGTT
>JBKDKG010000123.1:0-4138 GCA_046345095.1 Flavobacteriia bacterium
CAATACCAACGTGCCATTCAAATTTTAACTGAAAATAAGGATAAACTAACCCTACTTGCTGAAAAACTCTTGTCTGCTGAGGTTATTTTCAAAGAAGATCTTATTGACATTTTTGGAAAGAGACCGTGGGAAAAAGAAGAAGATCAAATCGAATTTGTTGCACCTTCAGAAAAACCGCTTATCGAATCAACGGAGGAGGGGAATAGTGAAGATGTTTCGACCTCCGATGAGACTGAAACAAAGGATCAAGAGGATAAATCTGCTGAAGAAAATACTGCATCAGAAGAAAATACTGAATCGTAAAACATTTATTTCTACTTCCTCGATCACTTCGGTATTGCACTAAAAGTTGATTTCAACGAGGAAAAAGATTAAATTCGTCAGATGAATAATCTCGTTCAGCGCACTATAACCGGAACTTTATTCGCTATTGTAGTTCTTGGATCCATACTTTGGGACCCTTATGCTCAGGCAATCGTGTTTTCTGTTTTCATGGTGCTTGGACTATTGGAATTCTACAATTTATTCAACGAACATTCAGTTGTCGAAGTAAGCAAGGAAATTGGAATTTTCATTGGCCTATTTATCTTCTCTTTACTTGTCGGTGTTAGTTTTGAATGGTTACCTATCATTTCCATTCTTTTCATTTTCCCATTATTCTTTACCTTGATATTAGCAGAGCTTTGGCGACAGACTCCTCACCCATTGATCAATATGTCAGTGTTGGTTTTTGGAATTATTTACATTGTTATTCCTTTCTTTCTAACGATTGACCTGAACTTGAGAAACACGAGTTATTTGCCTTCGGTGGTTGGAATGTATTTATTGATTTGGACAAACGACACTTTCGCTTATTTGACTGGTCGATTAATCGGAAAAACCAAACTATTTGAACGTATATCACCAAAAAAAACATGGGAAGGAACAATTGGAGGTGTGCTCTTTACGCTATTGGTGGGTTATATTATCGGAGCATTTGTAAATCGCGGTGATGAATTATTTTGGGTAATTTCCGCCATTATCATTGCACCTTGTGCTATTTATGGTGACTTATTAGAATCGCTTTTCAAACGAAGTTTAAACATCAAAGACTCAGGAAATATTCTCCCTGGACATGGTGGAATTCTCGACCGTTTTGATGCCGCATTATTTGCTATTCCCTTCTTTTATTGTTGGGCAATGATTTACGAGTACTTTTAACCTTATCCCTATGAAATTACACAGAGAAGGCTATTTGATTATGACTGTTGGACTTTTGCTATTGTCAGCAGTTCAAATTGGAAATTTTTTTCTACTAAATGTTACTGGTTGGACATGGCTATTTGCACTTCTAACACTTGGTGTCTTGGTGATGGCTTATCTAATTATTCAGTTCTTTAGAGTTCCGAAAAGGACGTGTGTCTATAACGAAATGGATATTATGTGTCCCGCAGATGGAAAAGTGGTCGTTATTGAAGAAGTAGAAGAAGGCGAATATTTTAAAGACAAACGCATTCAGGTTTCTATTTTCATGTCGCCACTTAATGTGCACGCAAATTACAATCCAATCTCTGGTTTGGTAAAGTATGTCAAATACCATCCAGGTCTGTTTTTAGTTGCATGGCATCCAAAAAGTAGCACAGACAACGAACGCTCAACAATGGTCGTTGAACACGCTTCAGGTAAAGAAGTGCTTTTCAGGCAAATTGCAGGTGCTGTCGCAAGGAGAATTTGCTATTATTTAGGCGAAAACCAGACGGTTAAAACAGGTGAAGAATTTGGTTTTATCAAATTTGGATCACGCATCGACCTCTTCTTGCCATTGGACTCCAAAATAAATGTTAAAATTGGTGATGTCGTAAAAGCAAAGTTGACCAAGATTGGTGAACTGAATTAAAATATTACTTAACTTGCAGCAAATTAAATCTTAGAAACTATGAAAAAAATATTCCTTGCTCTTGCTTTGACTGCGTTTGTTGGTTCAGTTGCAACAACATCTTATGCTGCATCTAATGGTGTTTCATCTGAGATCAAAAAAGATGACAAAAAGAAAAAGAAGAAAAAAGCTTCTTGCTCAGCTGACAAAGCTACTTCTGGTTCTTCTTGCGCAAAACCTGGTGAAGGAAAAGCTTGCTGTACTAAAAAGCAGTAACAAATTAGATGCTAAAGTAAAATCAGAAAGACCGGTCAAATTGATCGGTCTTTTTTGTTAGTTGTGGTAAAATCGCAAGATCGTTTTTGTTTGTCCATCAGATAATTCCAGAAAATATGCCCCACTATTCAAGAATTCCACATTAATTACTCCCTGAGTTTTTCCAATCAGCTCTATTTGTCCAATAGTATTTATAATTCTGAAATCTGTCTCGGGAATTTCTCCCAGTTGAATGAATAGATTTGAAGGATTTGGATAGATTAAATCATTTGCAATATTGCTTAAAGAAGCATTTAATCCAACGAAGTTATAACTCAAAAAACAGGTGTCTTCAATTCCAGTATCCAATCCATAAATAAAAATCACTGTCAATGGATAACAAGCCATTGATCCATTACCTGTTAAAGTGACGGGATAATTCTGAATAGTCTCTCCCATTTGACCAAACCAAAACAAACCGCCGGTTGCTACTGTATCAGCATTGCAATCCAAAACGGCAGAAACATGAGGGTAATTGACTATTTGTAAAGGTACGTCCGTGCTCTGAATACTGATCTGATAATCGTTTGCATTAAGTGAGTCGGGATAAACCTCCGTTATTGAAAAATCACTGCAACTAATCGTTTGGGTATATCCCATAGGGACAATAAAATAGGCAGAGACAAATAAAAAGAATCTGGAAATACAATTCATCATTTACCGAAATTAAACGATTACAGTTTTACATCAAAATTATTTTTCGGATCAATCGATTTATGCTTGAATAGTCATCATCAAAGCTAAGTATCAACAATTACTTTAGAATAAAAACACAATTGAAATCTAAATTTTCAGTAATGACCTAGCGAATCAAATGAACAAACCCATGACCAATTATACCATCTTTGGTTATGAGTTTATAAGTATAAACGCCATCAATCAATTCTTTACCTGAAGTATCTGTTCCGGCCCAATTGTTTTGATAATTATTCGAGGAGAATACGACATTCCCCCAGCGGTTGAGGACAATAACTTCTGTTTTTTCCGGTAAATTCTGTATTTCAAAAAAATCATTTATACCATCACCATTAGCGGTAATAACGTTCGGAAAAGAAAGATTATTCTCATTGTCACAATTTTCAAATTCTATTAGAAGCTGATCAGCGCATGTATCACCCTCCCCACAAGTTCCAGATATGAAAGTCAAAGAAGTGACATTACCAAAAATCTCATCACACACAACACTTCCTAATTGCGCTCCGGTCTGTTTATCTATTTCAACCAATGTTGCCGACGGACTTACAGCCCACAACTTATCTTGTATCTCGTCATATGCTAACCCACGCATGCTGGAAACAGTGTTACCAACAAAGTTGATAGATGCATTTGAAGGATTGATTTGATATAGCTTCCCATTATCACTTATTCCAAAAAGTACGTTTAAAGCAGGGTCGTAAGCCAATCCATTAATTCCATCATTGGGGGTATAAAAAAAGCCATCGATAGCTGGAAGATTAAGGTTGCCAATCGTATCTAAAGCACCATTCAAAGGATTAATACTGTAGAGTAACTGATTTAGTAATTCACCAGAATTGATTTCTGACATGCCTACAGCATAGAAAACATCATTGACATTATCATATTCTCCTGCATAGAATTGATGGTTCGGGTAGCTAAAAATGTCGACAACAGTTCCTGTCGTTGGATTGATACTCGATAGCATTGGAGCGGTAACTATATTTGAAAGGCCGTATAAGAGACAATCTGCAGATCTAAATCCCATAGCCGTCCAGTCTTTTCCAGTGTTTTCCTGAATAGAGTCGATACTTCCATCTAACGGATTGATGTAAAACAAAATGTCCTCACTGGAATGATCGTAGGCAAGAAGTCCGGAAGGTACAGTTGTTGAAGACGCCAGTGACACCTCCAAACCAATTAGCGAGGAACCGGAATTGTATTCATTTTGTGATGGGATATAAAGAGGATTTGCAACGGTATTGGAAGGTAAAAAAGTCCCACTTCCAGACC
>JBKDKG010000124.1:0-9937 GCA_046345095.1 Flavobacteriia bacterium
ATCATAAATAGGGTAGGCGCCTTCGTTTGGAAATTCACACAATTCTGAATAATGTACATCACCAGAAATGAAAAAAACGCCATTGGCTTTTGTGTTTTTAATGAGGTTGATCATACGTTTTTGTTCCAGTGGGAAATTTGCCCATGCTTCGTAACCATTGTATTCGGTTGCAAATTGAGTACTTGAACCGATAATTCGAACATCTGCAGGTTTTTTTAATTCTCCTTCCAACCATTTCCATTGTTCGTTGCCAAGAATAGAAGAGTCAGGGCTTGTGTGGGGGGAGTAGTCAAGGTGGTATTTGTATGTTGTATCACCTTTAAGAGAACCATTGTAGGGGAGCAGGTTGTTCCTGAATGTCCGACAATCCAAAAGTATGATTTGTAATTTTTTTCCTTCTTGATAAAATTCATACGAAGTGTAAATACCTTCATGTTCTCGTCTTTGGGATATTTTAGGTTCGTGAAAGAACTTTAGGAAAATCTTTTTCGATTGAACTTTTTTAGTGTAATATTTTCCAATGTCGTCTTTGCCGTAATCGTGATCATCCCAAGTAGCAATGATCGGCACGCTGTCTTGAAGCAATTGAAAATTTTTGTTTCTTTTCAATTTATGGTACTTCTTCTTTAGAACAGACATTTTATCAGTATCGCCATAAATATTGTCTCCAAGAAAAATAAACAAGTCAGGTTGGTGTTTAACGACGGTCTGAAATATATTCAAGGGCTTATCCTGATGTCCACAAGAACCAAAGGCAATTCGTGCAACTTCAGTTTGTCCATTTACAGATTCAATGGACAAGCATATTAGAATGAGAAGAAGTATTTTTTGCATTTCTTATTTTTTGAAAGGTAAAGTTAAATAAGAAGTACAATTGAGCAGGAAATTCTATGTAATCTCAAATTTATAGTAATTTCAAGCCAATGAATTTTATCGCTCGATTAATAAATATTGGTGCTGTACCTGGAAATGATGTTTTCCAAAATCGATTGGTGAAGGCCGTTAATATTATAAATATTAATGCTATTGTCTGTCTTCTTATCACGGCTTTATATGGTCAATTTATACTAAAAAACGAAACGAGTATTTACATTTTGTTAGCGTGTCCAATTTATTGTATGTCACTTGTTTTAAATAGGCGTAAGCAAACCATGTTAGCTTTTTCGGTGATGTTTTTTACGAGTTCAACACTTATGGCGATTTATTGCATACGAACAGCCGAAGAATCATACACGCACATCCATTTTACATTAATCATCACTGGAATCTCTCTCTTGTATAGGAGAAAAGAAAACAGAATTCATTTTTTTATAAATGCTATCTATTTGCTCTTGTGCATTGTGTTAGTTTTCGTGAGTTTTCAAACAGGATTTTTAAATTTTTTAGTTGATCCACAGGTTGATCCAATTCATCAGCGTCATCTTAATTTTGTGTTTTTGATCATTTGTTCCATAATTTTTTCGTCCGTTATCGCGATTACACATCAAACTCAGCAAAAGGCATTGGAACATTCATTGCAAGAACAAAAGGTTCTGTTAGCAGAGATTAATCACCGGGTTAAAAATAACCTTGCCGTGATTGTCAGTTTGTTGAATATGCAGATCAATAATTCGAAGAACAAGGAAACGAAAAATGCGATTCAAGTCGTACACAATCGAATCATGTCAATGGCGTTGGTGCACCAAAAAATGTATCAAAATAAAAGCGCAGTTGCTATTGAATTAGAATCTTACATTACAGAATTGGTGTCTGAAATTAGAAACTCAATGTCACTTCAACAAGATATTAAAGTTGAAATGGAAGTTGCTCCTATAAACATTGATATATCTGTTGCCATTCCCTTAGGGTTGATTTTGAATGAAATCATTACGAATGCTATAAAACATGCGTTTGATAACACTGAGAATCCAAAGATTGACATTGAACTTAAGAAAGTGAATGATCAAATGATTGAACTCACGGTGAAGGACAATGGCAAAGGGATGGAAATTGAAGAAAGGGTTGAAGATGCTGGAATGGGATTGAGTTTGATTGATGCTTTGACGGATCAAATTGATGGTAAATGTGATTTTGAATATGAAAATGGTCTTGTTTTTCATTTGTCCATTCCTTTGATAAAAGACTAATAGTTTCTTATTAAATATTCCTTGTTGATTATAATCTGAAATAAATAAAAAGCAAGTGTGAGTTGTGCTTAGCTTTATTTCTGTGAAACAAAGCTTTTTTTTGTGTGTGTTTTTTTGTTTTTTATGGGGGCTAAATTCCTGTGAAACTGCAGTTGAGAAAAGAAATCGGCTCTATGATCGCATTAGTCGACACGAAATTAAATTAATACCTGATTTTCGTGTCCCAACCAAAAAAGAACTCAAAGAAAAGAAAAAATACGCTTTTCAATTTTACAAGAATATTCTTGGTTCTGAGGTTTTTAACGGCCAATTTCTCGTAGCAAAAAACGGAAAAGTATTCTTCTATAAAGCACAAGGTTATTCGAATTTTAGAGAGAAAAAAATGATTGATGCGCATACACCGCTGCATGTCGCATCTGTCAGTAAAGTTGCTACGGCTCTTTGTGTATTGCGTTTGGTAGATAAAAAACTCATCCGCTTGGATGCTGATGTTCGAAGGTATCTCCCGGAAATACCTTACAAAGGAATTACAGTTCGTATGCTATTGAATCACAGAAGTGGCATTCCTTATTACGGTTACTTTACTTATGGCAATTGGAAGTTAAGTAATAAATTACACAATCATGATGTGTTGAATTTATTGAAGGAACATAAGTTCCCACTTAATTTCCGATCCGATGCGAAATTTGCATACTGCAACACCAATTTCTCTTTGTTGGCATTGATTATTGAGAAGGTAACAAGCAAGTCTTTTCCTGCAGCCATGCGTAAATACATTTTTGAACCGCTGCACATGGAAGATTCATTTATTTTGAGCGACGAAATGAATGAGCTAGAAATATCCCAGTCTTACAATTCGAGCATGGTGCCACAAGCATTTGATTACCTCGACGCCGTTTATGGTGATAAAAACCTATACACTACTGCGCACGATCTTTTAAAAATGGACATGGCCACTTATTCGAATGATTTCTTGAGTGATTCGCTAAGAAAGCAGATGTATAAAGGGTATAGCTATGAGCATGAAGGCGTCAATAATTACGGTCTAGGAATTCGTATGAAAGAAATGACTGGACGAAGTTCCTTCTTTTTCCATACCGGCTGGTGGCATGGAAATACCACCTGCTACGGCTCATTAAGGAAAGATACTATTTGTGTCGTGGCACTTTCGAATAAATATACCCGAAGTGTTTACAATATTGGATTGCTTGTAGATAAATATGGAAATTATCCATACGACTACAAGGAAGATCTTTTAAAGCAAAACTACAAATAGCTTTCTAGTGGTGGTGTCCACCTGGACCGTGTACATGCCCATGTGCTATTTCATCAGCTGTTGCAGTGCGAATCTCTGCGATGCTTCCAGAAAAATGAAGATCTGTATCTGCCAGTGGGTGGTTGAAATCCATTTTTAAATCTTCTTCATTGATTTCGCGAATAATTCCGCGTAATTGATTTCCATCTCCGTCAGACATTGGAATCATAGCATCTACAGTGAAGTATTCATGGTCAAATTTCCCTTGTTCATCGTGAAAAACATGAAGAGGGATCATAGCAATTTTACTTTCATCACTAAGACCATAAGCCTCATGCGCCTCAATGTGAAAATCAAAAGCATCACCCACCTTCATGCCACTGATATTGGATTCAAATCGAGGGATGATACCACCAACACCGTAAAGAAATACCATTGGTTGCTCAGGAGTCGTTTCTTCGATTGTTTCACCTGTTTTGTGGTTTGAAAGCTTGTAGTTCAATGTAACCACCATATTTTCTGCAATTGTCATGCGATTGATTTTAGTATAAATGAGGCGCAAATGTACTCAAAAATTAAAAAGTTGGAATTCTTGAAGATCTGTTAGAAACAAAGTGAGAATGACGCTCTCGCTTTTCACTCTCACTCTGTTTTGTGAGCAATACCGGGTTCGAACCAGTGACCCCTACCTTGTCGAGGTAGTGCTCTAAACCAGCTGAGCTAATTGCCCCTAATGAAACAAATGTAATAAAAGACATTCATTGATTTACAATACTTAAAAGTTTGAACCACTTGAACGTTCTTTGAACCTATTGAACTTTTGACCTTTTGAATGTTCTTCGAACTTTTTTTTGCAAAAAAAAAGCCCCGCCTAACTTTCGGAAATAATCCTTGAGCTGCGCAGGGCAAAAGTGGAGTCGGAGCGACTCGAACGCTCGTCCAAACGATGAGTTTTCAAGCTTTCTACATGCTTATTTCCTGATTAGTTTTTCGACTATGGGACGGACAGGAACACCCAAATCCATAGCTTAAGTTCTGTTGTCTTATGAGTGCTTAGAACTGTCACACTCACCAGCCCAAAATTTTGAACTTTCGTATATCAGACCTAATGGGCAGAGGCCTGAAGAAAGTACTTGTCGATCCTACTATACTTCAAATCAATTAAGCCAATTAACATTCAGTTAATTAAGCAGCAAGTGCGTATGACGTATTGTCAATTATTGTTCGTGACAAGATATTATAGAGCTTCACCACAACGCTCTGCATGCTGACACTTGACTACCGCTATCGCTGTCAAATCCAAAAACGACCCCAAAGAACTAATACAAAGATACCACGTATTTTTTCTTAAACGGGAATATTAGCAATTTATAACAACTAGAGATCTTACTTTCGAATTATCTTCACTTCCTTTTTTACAACTTTCTTGTCATTCTTTGAAAGCGTATCAGCATCGTTTCGATAAGTGTATACCTTGATTTCTGAATGAACTTCTTCCTTACTTTTACACGACCCGCCTGAACAGTGGTTTTTGTTTCCCATGCATTCATGTCTGTTGTGATATTTTCCTTTATGACAAGTTGCCATAGCAATTGAAGCGATTATTCCACCAAAAAAGACGAAAATCCCAAAGGCAACTGCTAAACTGCTAACTACTTTTGATAACCAGCCAAGACCTTCTCTTCTCGCATAGGATAAAAAATACAACCCGCACATCGAGACGATCAATGCGATGAATAACATAATGATAATAAATGGACAAAACATACTCTAAAATTTAATGATGACAATTTCCGATAAGTAAATTAGAAAACCAAATATTGTTCTGCGGACGAAAGAGTTTTCTCATTCAATGGTTTGTATTCAAAACGTTTTTAGAGAATGAAAGGAATATTCAATTGTTAACAATCTTCTTCGAACAATCTAAATTAGTTCAGAGAATTATCGGAGCTCCGCACAAAAACTGTATCTTTATTTTGAAAGCGTAAATGATTGTGCAGATGAGAAAAGTATTGTTTCTAGGTTTTTTAGTTTCAACCCTGCAATTAATGGCTCAACATCCTCATTTGGATGTGACAAATTATTCCGTGAATTTGACTGTTAGCGATAGCTCAAATCGCATAAGAGTTTATGAATCAATTGAACTTTTAAGAGAAACATCCGCCGATTCTATTATTCTTGATTTGTCTTCTGCCATGAAGGTGGAAAAGTTGCTCTGGAATGGGGTGGAAGCGAATTATCTGCAAGAAAATGACTTGATTATCTTACCTCCAAAAGAAGATGTAGCCTTGAAGTCAACAATTGTTATTTGGTATTCAGGAATTCCAGCAGATGGGCTGATCATCGGAAAAAACAAATACGGAGATCGAACATTTTTTGGAGACAATTGGCCCAATAGGGCGCACAATTGGTTTGCATGCAATGATCATCCATCAGATAAGGCAACCGTGTCGTTTACTGTAAATGCTCCCGAAAAATATGAAGTTGTATCAAATGGAGCTTTTGTAGGAAAATCTGTTCAAAAAGATGGCTCTTTGACATGGGAATATCGCTCAGGGGTCGTACTTCCCACCAAAGTTATGGTTGTTGGTATTGCGGAAATGACAGTCAAGGATGTGGCCGTAGTGGATAGTATACCTGTTTCAAGTGCGGTATATCCCAATAATTCTTCTAAAAGCTTGTATGACCTTGATTTGGCGCCTGAAATACTTAAATTTTACATCGACTATTTGGGTGCATATGAATACGAAAAACTATGCAATGTTCAATCCACGACACGCTACGGAGGAATGGAAAATGCAGGATGTATTTTTTATGATGAAAATGCACTGAGCGGTAAACGTTCATCGGAACCACTTTTAGCGCATGAAATCGCGCATCAATGGTTTGGTAATTCAGTCTCTGAAAGTGATTGGGAGCACATCTGGCTCAGTGAAGGTTTTGCCACCTACATGACGAATATTTACCTTGAAAAGAAATTTGGTAAGAAACGGTTTCAGGATCAATTGAGAATGGATAGGGAAGAGGTGATCTCGTTTTATAAAAAATATCCTCATCCACTTGTCGAACTTGAAGTTGCAGATATTAATAAGTTATTAAACCCTAATTCTTATCAGAAAGGTGCTTGGGTCTTACATATGTTGCGCATGAAAGTTGGTGATTCTCTTTTTCATCAAGGATTACGCGATTATTATTCGGTATTTCGACTTTCAAATGCAGATTCTGACGATTTTAGGATTGCAATGGAAGAGAGCACGGGCATTGATTTAAGTGAATTTTTTGAAAACTGGTTGCACAAAACAGGACACCCTGTCTTAAAAACAGTTCTCGATCAAACAGGTGGCAAATCAGTTTTTATTATTCGTCAAGCCCAAGAAGAAGTTTTTCAATTTCCATTGAAAGTGGAATTCACCAATGAAAAAGGAGAAAAAATTATGCGTGAATTCAAAATTGTTGAACGCGAAATGATTCTGCCTGTAGAACTTGGCGTTGAAAAAGTTTTCTCATACAAGCTAGATCCAGAATTGGAATTGTTATTTGAAGAGATTAATTAATCTTAAAATGTAAGTTCGATAGCGGTTCCTTTTTCACTTGAAGTTATAGCTAAGTTCCCATCAATTTGGTCAACCAAGCTTTCAATTAATTCGAATCCAGTACCTTTCTGGAGGTAATCATTTGGTAACCCAATGCCATTGTCAGCAATCTGAATAAAACATTTTTGGTTTTCCTGGTTGGCTATTTTGATGGAGAGATGATTTTTACGATTACCAGTGAAGGCGTATTTAAAGCTGTTGGTAAGAATTTCATTTACGATTAGAGAGCATGGAATAGCTTTGGATACGTCTATCTCAATATCACCCAATGTTGTATCGACAAGAACATTTTTATTGTGACCATAGGTTTGACTCATATTTGAAATCAAAGCACGCATGAAATGGCTAAAATTGACTTGGTCATAATTTTTTGATTGGTACATAGAACTCTGCAACGTGGCCAATGAAAAAGATTTCGACAGCAGGTTTTCAAATAAATCTTTGTGGTAGTTGTCTTTTGCTCTATTCATCTCACCGCGAATCAATGCTGTAATGATTGCTAAATTGTTCTTAACGCGATGATTTATTTCGGCAATGAGTATGGATTTTTCATTGACCAATCTTTCCAATTCGTCTCGGTACTGATTCTTATAGTGTGTTTCAATGGTGAGCGTTAACAGTTGCGTCAATGCAATTGCGAAATGTTGTTCATCATTGCTCCATTCACGTGTCGAAATTGTTTGTTCAAAACAGATTATTCCTTTTATTTTTCCACCTGTCAAGATAGGGACTTCCATCATTGAACGAATGTCAAGTGGAGCTAGGTATGGTTCGACTAATTCACTATTAAAAGGCTCTTTTTGTGCTTCTTCAGAAATAATGATGTCATTTCTTCGAATATGGCGAAAATAAATGGGGAAAACTTCTGCCAAAAGATCACCTTCCATGTAGTAATCATCTTTTGAAATATCGTAAGAGCAAATATTACTTAGCTTAATCTCTGCATCATCCATCAGCCAGGCATTCGCGCGTTGAATTTTTAAGAATTGAGCACCACTGTAAAGGATTTTTTTTGCCATTTCTACAATGTTACCATCATTGATATGCGGACTTTTTGAAAGACCTTCTATCACTTCAAGAAAAACAGATGACCGATTAAATGGCATATTTTTTTAGTGAATTAGTGAATGAACTGCAATTTAGTCAAAAAAATAGACTACGAGTAACTACAATTATCTCCCTTTTGACCATCCATAATAGATAAACGGATAGGTGTCTTGAGGAAAGGGTAGTTCCTGTCTCAGATCATTAGGAAGTAGCATGTATGACGCTTTTACAGTCCACTGGGTATTGTGATGGTAAAGTCGATAAGGAAGTTTGCTAAATCTTCCACAATTCATTTCTCGGTTTAATCTGGCCGCCTCTTTTTTTTCATCCGACGCAAAACGTCTTTGTCTAAATTCAAATGGTCGATGGAAAAAATATCGTTCCTGACATTCTGTGTAAAGCTTGTAATTTCCTTTTCCAGCATTGTCAAACCAATTTCGCTGTCCTACTGGTTCATATCCTGGCGACCATAAAATTGAGACGGGGTCTAATGAATATTCGAATCGTTGGATCTTTTTTCCTAAAGATTGGTTAGCTGTTTCACTGAAGACCTTGTCTCCAATAGCCTTTGGTCCACCGAAACTATAAATTCCCTGAACTTCATAACCGATCTTATCCAAGTACAAACCGGATAATATTGCCATTGCGCCTCCCAGACTGTGACCGCTTAACCAGATTTTTTTTCGTTCAGGATTCAAATTATCTATGGTCTTTTTCAGATCATCTCGAATCAATTCAAAACTCTTCCAAAATCCCTTGTGTATTTTTGCGAAATTAAAAATGCTGTCTGATGTGAATTTTCGGATATTGAAATCAGTTCCAATCCATTCTGCAAAACGATTGTCGCTTATGTCATCTGTTCCCCTAAAAACTATTAGTATCATTTCGGAAGTGCCGATCACCATGCATTCTGGGTCATATCCATGAATGGCTTTTTTCCACAAAACACGCGTTGTGTCCAGATGTGATTTTTCAAGAAAATGCCAACTTATTTTTTCGTTGTTGGATGCTTGGGTATCAAAGTAATGTTCAAATCGCGTTTGGAAAGCAACCTTGAAATTCGAATTATCAACTTGGGGATATTTTTTGAGTTCATCGGTCGAAACCAAATCTAAAGGCAATTCACCTTTGTTTTTGAGCATACGCAACTGCAAATCCAATCGCTCAGGGTAGAGCTGCTCACTAAATTTTGCCAATAAAAAGGCGTTTACAGAATCTAATCCAAGTGCATTTACTTGAAAATGACGCATGCAGCCAATTTCATTCGAAGGTGGGTCAAATTTGAATTTTTCCTGCTGAGCAAAGTTGTTTAGGACACTTGCAAATAGGAATAAAAAGTGAATGGGAAACGATCTAATTGTTAGTCTTAAAAAGAAACTCATTTGGTGATTACTTTGCTTCGATTTCAAGAAGCATAAGTTTTACATCAACTCGACGATTTTTTTGTCGATCAGCATTTGATTTCTCGGGATAAACCAGTGGGTCTCTGTTGGACATGCCAACATATTGCATGCGTTTTTTTGCAATTCCTCGATGACTTAGTTCTTTGAAAACGGCCTTTGCTCTGTTTTTCGAAATTCTATCATTACTGCCGCAGCAAACATGTCCACGAATGACAACAGTAAGATTGGGGTTGTTTTTTAGATAAGAGAACAAACGCTCAATTTCAGCATAACTATCCGATTGTATCTTGGATTTTCCTTCAACGAATTTTATGTTCAAAAGATAAGGTACATTGTATTTAGGTTTTGCATTAGGATTCTTGGTGTCGTTCCAAACTGCAACTTCCTCAATTTTATTGTTTTCTGCAATGGCTGCCTTTTGCAATTCGGCTAAAGAGTCAGAAGGAATATCAGAAAAAGTTGCGTATCGAATATCTATTTTTCTCAGTTGTTTACCAATATTTTCGTCAGGAC
>JBKDKG010000125.1:0-2666 GCA_046345095.1 Flavobacteriia bacterium
ATTGTATTTAATAAACATATGAGCCATATCTTTGGCTGTTGTTGTGTTTGTGGTTTTGGTTGAAGCGTATGAAATGCTGAACTTGGGATTCAAAGATTATATCGTGGCTATATTGTACACGACTCCAGATACCAAAAATGTTTGGTTGTTCTCAGCTACAATGCCAGCTGAAGTTGCGCGAATTGCAAAGAATTACATGACGGATCCTTTGGAGGTTTCGATCGGACATAAAAATCAAAGTAACGAGAACATCGATCACATCTACTATGTTGTGAAAGAGAAAGATCGTTATGCCGGTGTGAAAAGATTAATCGATTTCAATCCTGAAATTTATGGATTGATTTTCTGTCGTACCCGTCAGGAAACTGCTACAGTTGCTGAGAAATTAGGGAAAGAAGGTTATTCTGCTGAACCCTTGCATGGTGATTTATCGCAAGTGCAACGCGATCGTGTGATGGACCGTTTCCGTAAAAAAGATATTCAAATCTTGGTAGCGACTGACGTTGCTGCGCGTGGTTTGGATATTGATAATATTACACACGTTATCAATTACAATTTACCAGACGATATTGAAAACTATACTCACCGAAGTGGACGTACAGCGCGTGCGGGACGTAAAGGTGAATCGTTAGTTTTGATCAATACACGTGAAAGTGGTAAAATTCGTGCAATTGAAAAACAAATGCGCACAACATTCACATTAGGAACTGTTCCAAATGCTGAAGAAATCTGTGAAATCCAGTTGATGAAATTAATCAACAAGGTAATTAAAACGGATGTGCGTGAAAAAGACATCGAGAAGTTTATGCCAACGATTATGGCTGAATTCGAAAGTATGTCTAAAGAAGAAGCTATCAAACATTTCGTTTCTACTGAATTCAACCGTTTCATTGAGTACTACGAGCGTGCAGGAGATTTAAATGCTACTGCAGGCAAAGGGGATGACCGTGGAATGGAAGATCGTTCAAGACGTCGTGACCGCAAAGGTGATGAGACAGAAAGCGGTAAAACACGTTTCTTCGTTAGCATTGGTCGTCGAGATGGTCTTAATCCAGGCGGTTTGTTGCGTTTAGTATGCGACGCTACAGGATTGAAATCTGCGAATGTTGGAAGAATTGATATCATGACTTCTTATTCGTTCTTTGAAGCGGATAATGAATACGCCGATAACATTTTGAGAAAAGTAAATGGTGCTGATTACGAAGGTCATTCAGTAAGCATTGAAATTACAAAAGCGAAATCTGGTGGCGGTGGAAACCGTGGCGGTAGTCGCAGAGATGGTGGTTCTTTCGGAGGCAAATTCCAAGGAAACAGAGATCGTGCTCCACGTAGTGGTGAGAGTGGAAATCGTCGTGAAGGTGGTTTTGGCAGAGACAGAGATGGTGGAAGAGATCGAACGCCACGTAGCAATGATGGTGGTTTCAAAAATAGTGGAGACAGCCGTCGCGGAGCACCAAAGAGAGATGGTGGCGGTGGTCCGAAAAGAGACGGTGGCGGTCGTCCAAGATCTTTCGGTAAACCTTTTAATAAAGATTAAAATTAACAAACAGTATTTCTACTTATAATTATGGAAATCAGAAACATAGCAATTATTGCACACGTTGACCACGGTAAGACAACTTTGGTTGATAAAATCATTGAAGCAGGAAGTGTTGTCAACGAAAGAGAGCGTTTGACAGGAGAGTTGATTATGGACAACAATGATCTTGAAAGAGAGCGTGGCATCACAATCGTTTCTAAAAACGTATCTGTTACCTATAAGGGAACGAAAATCAATATTATTGACACACCAGGTCACGCCGACTTTGGCGGTGAAGTGGAGCGTGTTTTGAACATGGCAGATGGTGTTTGTCTTTTGGTGGATGCATTTGAAGGACCAATGCCTCAAACCCGTTTTGTACTTGGTAAAGCTTTATCAATGGGAATTAAACCATTGTTAGTGATCAACAAGGTGGACAAAGAAAATTGTACGCCTGAAGAGGTACATGAAAAAGTTTTTGATTTGATGTTTGAATTGGACGCGAACGAAGATCAATTAGAATTTCCTACAATTTATGGTTCTGCCAAAAATGGTTGGATGTCAACAGATTGGAAACAACCTACAACGTCAATTACACCATTGTTAGATCAAATTCTGGATTATTTTCCACCAAGAAAAATTGAAGAAGGTAATACACAGATGTTGATTACGTCACTTGATTTTTCTACATATGTTGGTCGAATTGCCATTGGTAGATTGAGTCGTGGAGAGATCAAAGAAAATCAGCAGATAATCTTAGTGAAACGCGATGGAACACATGAAAAACACCGTATCAAGGAAGCGTTTGTTTTCGATGGTTTGGAGAGAAGAAAAGTAGAATCTGTGCAAGCAGGGGATATTTGTGCGATAACTGGAATCGAAGGTTTTGAAATTGGTGATTGTGTTTGTGACTTTGAAAACCCAGAGCCATTGGATACAATTCAATTGGATGAGCCAACAATGAATATGTTGTTCTCAATCAATGACTCACCATTCTTCGGTAAAGAAGGGAAAAAAGTTACTTCTCGTCACATTCAAGAACGTTTAACGAAAGAGTTAGAGAAAAACTTGGCAATGCGTGTTTCAGACACGGATAAAGCGGATAAATGGATTGTTGCAGGTAGAGGCGTATTGCATTTATCTGTTT
>JBKDKG010000126.1:0-5514 GCA_046345095.1 Flavobacteriia bacterium
GGGCCTTTAAATGGCGTGATACATTTTTCCTACATTACTATGTCGGAACCTTTATCCACGTATGTTAATTATGCGAATGACAAAGTGGATGAACATAAATTAAAAGCTACTGCAATTGAAGATTTTCGTCTTATCAATGGCAAGAAAAGAGTTTTTGGGACCTTTTTTGAATTAAAAGGAGATGTCGCTTCACCTTATCAATTCTATTTAACTGATTCTATATCACGATTTGTTAGCGGAGTAGTCTATTTCAATTCGCGGCCTAACTACGACTCCTTAAAACCGAGCCTTGATTATTTAAAGCTTGATTTAATGAAGATGGTTGAAACTTTTGAATGGAAATAAAAAACACATTCTTTTTAAGTATCGGAAGCAATCTTGGTGATCGACTTTCTAATTTACAATTCGCAATTAATTCCCTGAAATCTCTTAATTGTGAAATTCTAGAAGTAAGCAGTGTTTACGAAACAGAACCCATTGGATTCATAGCGGAACAAACCTTTTACAATGCTGCAATTAAAGGATACACATCAGTCGGTGCTGAAGAATTTATGACATCATTATTGAACATTGAGAAAAATGCCGGAAGAGAGCGAGATAATTCAACCAACTACTCTTCACGTCCATTGGATGTTGATATTATCTTCTTCAATAATTTAGTCCTTAAATCTGATTTTCTTGAAATACCTCATCCGCGCTACAGAGAAAGGAAATTTGTTCTGTTACCATTGATAGAAATTCAAAAAGATTTACTCGATCCTCACGATTTGAAACCTCTTTCTGTAATTCTCGTATCAAGCGGTGATACCTCTGAAATTAAAAGACTTGAAACTCCTTTGTTTTAATGATTTTAATTTAATTTTTTGGTATCAAAAACAAAATTATTGTTTAATATTGCCGTGAAAATTGGTAAAATTTAATTTTTAAATATGAAAAATCAAAGCCTAAAAGGTATTGCTCTTATTGCTGCAGCAAGCTACTTAGTTACGAGCTGTGACCTTTTGAAAGATCTTGAATACAGAGTAACGCCTAGTCCGCTTGAAATGCACGGAGACTCTGTTAGAGTGCACGTTGATGTAACTTTTCCTGCTAAAGGAATCAGAAAGAAAGTGAGTGCTGAAGTTACCCCTATGTTGGGAACTACGGCTTTGAAGACAGTTACTATTCAAGGTGAAAAAGTTACTGGGAATGGATCAGTTATTAACTTTAAATCTGGTGGAACTTACACTTATGATGACCTTGTTGCTTACAAACCAGAAATGGAAGTTACTGAACTAATGGTTACTGGTAAAGTAAGAAAAGGTAAAAAAGACAAGCCAGGTGTTTTCCAAGATAAGAAAATTGCTGATGGAACAATTATTACTCCTTATCTTGTAAATAAAGATTATAAAGTAATTATGGAGAAAGATCAGTTTACACGTGTAACTGAACAAACTTTCACCGCACAATTTAATTACGAAAGAGGTAAATCATTTGTTCGACCTACTGAGTTGAAGGACAAGGACATCATTGCTTTTTCAAAATGGTTAGGTGCTGCTCAAACAAATCCTAAAATTGCTATTAAGGCAATCAATATTACAGGTTATGCTTCACCAGAAGGAGAAGAAAACAAAAACAATACTCTTTCTACAGATCGTGCTGAAGCTGCGAAGCAAGCTGCTTTAGGCCTGGCGAAAACTGCTAAAAATGCTGCTGTTGAAACAATTACTTTCAACTTGAACGGACGTGGAGAAGATTACGAAGGGTTCAAAAAAGAATTACAAGGTTCTGCCATGAATGAAGATGAGAAAAACCTAGTTATTCGTGTATTGGAAATGCATTCTGATCCTGTTACTCGTGAAACAGAAATGAGAAACATGGGTAAAACATTCAAATATTTGGATGATAATATCTTCCCAAAACTTCGTCGAGCTGAAATTTCAATTGTTTATGATTTGACAGGTTACACAGATGAGGAATTGAAAACTATTTCTACTACAACGCCAGATTCTTTGAAAGTTGAAGAATTGTTGTTTGCTGCAACGTTAACAAATGATTTGAACACGAAACTTCAAATTTATACTGCAGCTCAGAAGAAATATCCTGAAGATGCTCGCACTCACAACAACGTTGGTGCAGTTCTTTACATGCAAAACAAAGTTGCAGACGCAAAGTCACATTTTGAAAAAGCAAATAGCTTGAATGACAACGCTATCTCTAAAAACAACTTGGGAGCTTGTGCTGGTGCATCAGGAGATCGTGCCAAAGCAAAACAATTGTTCACTGCAGCTAAAGGAGCAGGAAATGAGGTTGGTTACAACACAGGAATCTTGAACATTATGGCAGCAAAATACCCTGAAGCAGTTTCTAGCTTTGGATCTGATGCTTCATTCAACAAAGCATTGGCTGAAATCTTGAATAATTCAGTTGATAATGCAGTTAAAACATTGGATAAATCGTCTGACAAAGAAAGCGCTCAAGGTTTCTATTTGAAAGCTGTTGCTTCTGCTCGTCAGAACAATGTTGATGCTACAGTTAGCAACTTGAAGAATGCATTTGCTAAAGATGCATCTTTGAAAGCTAAAGCTGGAAAAGACAGAGAGTTCTTGAAGTTTGCTGAAAATGCAACTTTCTCAGGAGCTGTAAAATAATTTGAAATTTAATTTCGAAAAAAACTCTCACTGAAAAGTGGGAGTTTTTTTTTGTTACCTAACAACGACGTGAAAACAAGTTTGCCATACTTCATATGTCACCCAACACTTTCTGCTTTCGCGCATTTCATAAAGCGTCTCAGCTAAGATGTCATGTAAATAAGACAGCTCCATAGGTGTGTAGATTCTATCACCAAAAAACTGCTTGTAGGATATATCGAAACTTGTGCCGTGCAAATGAGAACTTCTCGTAATAGCATTTCTATTGCGCTTCTTCAAACGCTTTATTGACTTTGTTGTTCTTAAAATGGAAGTTAGCGTAAATTTGGCACATTGAAGATGCGTGTTCTCTAATTTTCGATGGAATCTGAACCCTAGTTCATCAATGAAATCCCTAGCATCTGGCGTTAAAAATGGATAACTATAATGCATTGTATCTAAAACAAAGTATTCATTTGCCTCTACTTTCACTAACTTACCTTTCCAGACATTCTTAACAATGTCTTTTCCTGACTTCATATATCCTCCAGGTCCATTCAAAAAAGATTCGCCAATGTAATGAATCGCTTTATCATTCATTTGCAAAGCATAATTCACAGTTTCAAAACAAGGCTTTTGTCGTAATTCCTCTCTCCCCAGCTTAACCCTCTTCACGATTGCTTTGTAAATTTTAGGAGATTTTTCAGGATAATAAGTCCATGTTGCTATTGCTACAACAGAGCCTGCTGCTAAAAAATAATAAATGTGTTTACGACGAAAATTCAACCTGAAAATTTATTCGGCTGCAAAGTTAGTCATTTCAAGAAGTTTAAAATGATTTCTATTCAACTACAGCATTGATCTTCGCCGACCAATATGAAAATAAATATTCTTGTTCACGCTGACCAGGAGTTGGAGTAAGTGAAAAAGGCGTTTTTAAAAAATAAAGATCCATTAAAGTTGAATACCCACTTCGTGAAATTATTTTTTTTGAATTAAGAATAATTTCATCGCATAAAACCCAATTTTCGGCAGGTGTAATATTGAAATCAGAACTTGCCTTTATCTGCTGGAAGGCAGATGGAAGAATAATATTGATCTTTCTACCTTCATTAATACTAAGTTGTTCCTCTAAAAATTTGGAAGCATGAACTTCTTCGCCGCTCACTATTAAGGTAACTTCACTCTTCTCCTTTAGATTTTGATTACAACTCGAAAATCTTGATAGCGGGCCAATATACTCCGCATTTAATTTTGATTTGTTAGCACTTAACTCACCGGCTAGTTCTGAATTTTCAAAGTCGGGCACCCATACCTCATCAAACTGTCGCATTAATTTTTCATGAATGCGTTGAACCCATTTTTCATACCACCGAAGCGGAAAATTTAATTGATGCGTTAAGAATATTGAATAACATTTTTTTGTCTTAAACCCGTATCGATGATCTGAAATAGTTAAGTCAATATTATAAATTTTACACAACAACTCTGTTTCCAACTTTTCTTGCTGCATCCGCCTTCTCAGTTTTGAATAACCCTTCGCAAGATCCAAAGAGAAATTCCCTCCTTTGCTAAATTTAAATGGATACCCCATGTGGTCAATCATTGTGATGTTGGGGAAGTAACATGAAAAAATTTTTTGTTGCGTGCGATCTGCTGCTATGAGCACCTCATTTTCATTCGCCTGCAATTCTCGAATCAATGCAATACAGCGTGCAACGTGCCCATAACCCCAATTCAAAGGAGCGATTAAAATACGCTTATTTCTAATTTGATTTGGTTGCATTCAGCGAAGTTAAAGGTTCTAAATGAATTATATATTAAATAAAAAAAGAGGCCAGTGACCTCTTAGTTAAAGTTAATTACATAACGATATGCTTTTTTCGATACATGTTACCATCTTCAAAAATCAATTCAATATAATAGACTCCTGGTAGCCATTTCGTAGAGGTTATTTCAAATTCATTACTCCCTTCTATAAACGTTTTTATTGAGGTATAAACCACCATTCCCTTTGCGTCCAATACTTGAATTGTTCCAGATACTAAGTTCGTTTCTGAATAAATTGAAACATTAAATTTATCACCACTTGGATTTGGAAATGTATTTATTTCAAAGACATTAGCCTCGCAATTAACAGAAATAGGTCCGTACAATTGTTCCCCACCATTTAAATCTACTTGATGTAAGCGATAATAAAGCAACCCACCATAATTTCTATCTTCAAAATTGTATTGGATTAGTTCATCCGAATTCACTGCAGCTCCAACTGAACCTAAAGCTTGCCAATCCAATCCATTGTTTGAACGATCTAGCTGAAAATGCGAAGTATTATGCTCTGTGGCTGTGGACCATTTAATAATAGTTTTACCTTTTTCAAGACAAAATGCTTCAAACAGATCAAGCTCAATTGGCAATGGCTGGAGTGAAGGAGTTTTCCCTAAAGCGTGCTCTGAGAATGAAGAATATCCTAAACGTTGCGCATACCCATTTCCTGAATCATACATTCTACCAGGTGCTCCTGATAATGGAATGGTTGTACTTGCATAAAAGGTACTCCAATCTGCATAATCAGTCGAATTATCATTGCGTTTTACAGCGCAAAAAGTATTATCGTCTGTAGAAGACAATCCCGTATTAGCAACATATAAATTCACTCCGTATGTTCCAACTGAAGGCTGTGCATTTGGAACCAACGACCAAACTGACGTTCCTAAAACATCGGTTAAAGCACTTCCATTTTGAGTTGTTGATAGTCGGCTATCTGTATTGTTACCCGTTTCAGAAATTGAACGCACTGAAGCATCGATATAAGTTACACCAGCGAGACTATTATTGATAAAATCTGCACGACGATATCCAGTTGTGGCGGAAGAAAGTCCAACAGGTAATACATAGGTAGATG
>JBKDKG010000127.1:0-1845 GCA_046345095.1 Flavobacteriia bacterium
CACCTCCTGCGTCGGCACTTCTGTCGCGGACGACAGGCGACATGCGGCTGACAGGCGATCTGCTATCAATATTGGATAGCTGACCGAGTGGCCGCTTCAGCGGCTGTATCCGCCGCGTCGGACAGGTCGAGGGAACTGGACAATATTCAATGGGTTCAAGAGTTCAATCTCGGTACAATTTTTCAAATGAAAAATCACTCGATTGACGGAGGTATTGAAAAGGTTCAAGAAAAGTTCAATTGGTTCAAGAGTTCAATTCCTCTCCATAGAGGGAAACATATTTATGGTAAGGAAATATACCACAAGGGCGCAAGGATAAATTTGATTTACTGGCTATTTTAAGACACAAATTCAGAAAAAGCCGAGGGCTTTTTTAGTCAAAGAAGAATTCTCTTGAAAATCAAATGATTTCTTTGTGACTTCAGCAGGGGATGCATTATCAAATAAATAGTGTCTTTGTGGTGTAAGGGAGTTCAGGTCTCGATACACCTCCTGCGTCGGCACTTCTGTCGCGGCTGACAGGCGACATACTTAATGTTTATTTTCTAATGAAAATAAGTTTTGAGGACTGCGTGGCGCCGTTGCTTCGAACTTTTAAGAAATATACGCCTGGTGAAAGTTGGTCTGTGTTTACAGTATAATCATAGTATCCTTGACCAATAGTTTGTGCATTGATAAAGGTTTCAATTGTTCGGCCGCGATCGTCTGTTAATTCAAAAGTCACTTCTGCCGCATTCGTTACATAAATTCGAGCGGTGAAATCTTCGTAAACCGGATTGGGATAAACTGGAAGCAAGACGATTCCTTCCCCTTCAACATTGCGACAAACATTGTTGTTGTCAAGGTAGATTTCCGCATTGCCATACAAATCGAAGCCAAGGCCGCTCACACAGATATAGGATTCGATTAAATCCTGGTCTGTGAAAATATTGGTAGGCATGGCACTGAAAACATAAATAGAATCTTCTGTTGGTTTCAAAGATCCGTTCCATGTTTCATTGAACAACAGCCCTTTCGTTGTTTCAACTACTAATTGAGCACTTTCTAAGTTTACGGTTCCTTTATTTTTCAGCTTCACACCCATTATGTACCATGCATTTTCTTTTTGCAGGAAAAGGTTGCTTATTTCTAAATCAATTCGAGCTCGCTGGATCAAGATTTCTTGCGTAGTTGAATCTACACAGCCAGACGGACTTAGTGCGATCAATAAGACAGATAAGGTAGAGTCTGCATATGGAGTATCAAAGGTATGAACTGGTGAAAAATCGGTTGAAAAACCGCCGTCACCAAAGTTCCAAAGCGAAACAGAACCTGCATTTGTCGTGTTCTCAAAGACAAACGGTTGACCTGTTGCGACAATTCCTGTACCAATTGAAAAAGAGGCATTGAATTGCTCATTCACGTCAAAAAACTGACTGGTTTGCGACATACACCCCTGATCAGACCATGTCATCATTTCCACCTGCTGTTGCCCCATCGCATTGACCATCCAAGATGCATCTGCTCCAAACAATGTATCCGTTTGATTCAAAATCCAAATGGTTGAATCAATGGCTCCTAAAGGAACATTTGATGTGTTTTCAAATGACGCGTAGGAATCCATGCATGCTGGACCAATTTGCAAAGATGGCAACGGAAACGCATATACTTGCACGTTTTGCAACACAGTATCCGTGCAACCGCTCAAATTCGTTACGCTAAGTTGTACAGGAACACTACCATAATCAGGATAGGTCTTTGTTGGGTTCACCAAAATACTTGACGTATTGTCACCAAAATCCCACAAATAAGTTGAGGAAGCCTGTGTCACTGAAGTATTCAGAAACTGTATGGGCGAACCTTGGC
>JBKDKG010000128.1:0-6980 GCA_046345095.1 Flavobacteriia bacterium
CAGATGGCACTGTAACACCAATCGAAGATGTGTTGCAACGGAATTACCGATTGAACTTGAGTTATGCTGTCAGTGAGTTTTTTACGGTAAAATCGCGCATAGAATACGTCACAATTAATCGCCCGAGCAATGATCCTGAAGATGGATTGATTATCACACAAGACATCCTTTTCAAACCTAAAAACCTTCCTTTCGACTTGTCATTACGTTATGCGCTTTTTGATACGGACAGTTACGATACGCGTATATATACATATGAGAACAATGCCTTGTATGTTTTCGCTGTTCCTGCATATTTTTACCAAGGAAGTCGTGGATATATGCTTATTCGTTATACCTTCCTCAAACGTTTTGATTTATGGGTTCGTTATGGAACTTTTATATACAACAATCGCAAAACAATTGGATCAGGAGCCGAGGAAATTCAAGGATCTAAAAAGTCAGATGTTACAGTTCAACTGAGGATAAAGTTATAGACTTTAGAGACTAAAACTCAATATCAAGATTGAACGTGTTTTTTAATGTATGGAGATTCGGATTCTTTCTTGCCAGTGCAGCAAATTTATCTTTCCCAGTTAAAAATTTTACTTCGTCTTCTGGGTGATCGTTGAGGCGTAAGGTGATGTCTACCAAATAATTTTTCAGTTCTTTTCTTAAAAAATTGATCAGGTCTTGCAAATGCTGATTGATGTATTCAATTTGGATTTGATTGTCCACTTCCATCACATAAATATGCTCTTCATGAGGAATTGGATCTCTTTTGATCATGGCATTGTAGAGCGTTTCCAATCCCTTTTCTTTTGATGAAAATGCAAAACGTCGCCATAACATCTTTACCTGATCGAAGCTATATGATTCTTTCGGTAAATTTTCATTTAAGATGTGAATTGCAGCCTCTTCTTCTTTTTTCTCCATCAGTTTTTTGATGGAAACATTGTTGGTATTCAATTGACCTGTTGGCACGGCTGCAACTTTCGGTTCAGGCGGCGTAATTGTAATGGATTGATGAACAGGAGGTGCGATGTTTTTCGGAGAAGGATTCACCTTCTCTCTTAGATTTTGAGTTGGAAACGGAATAATGTTAACGGGGTCCGTCAGCCATTTTTTTTTTCTTGCTCCTGTTTAAGAGAACAAAGTTGCATCAATGCCATTTCGACGAGTAGTCGTTGGTTTTTAGCGGATTTGTACTCGACATCTGCTTTACTTAACACTGCCAATGATCGCAGCAAGGTGTGACCATCTATTTGTTTTGCTTGCTCGATGAACTGTTGTTCAACTGATTCACCCACTTCCAGCAACGAGGCAGTGCGAACATCTTTACAAACGAGTAAGTTTCTAAAATGATCAGCAAGTCCAACAAGGAAATTATGTGGATCAAATCCTTTTTCAATGATATCATTCAGCAATAAAAGGGAAGACGGAATGTCTTCTTTCTGTGCACATTCTACAATGCGGAAATAATAATCATAGTCAAGAATGTTCAAGTTTTCAATGACATTCTTGTATGTCAAATTGCTTCCTGTAAAAGTTACGATTTGATCAAAAATAGATAAAGCATCACGCAAGGCGCCATCTGATTTTTGAGCGATCAAATGCAATGCTTCAGGATCAGCAGTAATGGCTTCTTTTGTTGCAATTGTGCCAAGATGGTCAGCAATGTCTTTTACCTTGATTCTGCTGAAATCAAAAATTTGACAGCGAGAAAGTATAGTTGGTATGATTTTATGCTTTTCTGTTGTTGCCAGAATAAAAATGGCATGCTTGGGTGGTTCCTCTAGCGTCTTTAAAAATGCATTGAACGCTGCAGTTGAGAGCATGTGAACCTCGTCAATGATATATACTTTGAAATTTCCAAGCTGAGGAGCAATGCGAACTTGATCAATTAAACTTCTTATGTCATCCACCGAGTTATTTGATGCAGCATCCAACTCATAGACATTCAATGAATTTCCAGTGTTAAAAGAAATACAAGAGTCGCAAGTATCGCAAGCCTCTATCGTTTCACTTCTGTTAAAGCAATTGATTGTTTTTGCTAGAATTCGTGCGGTAGTCGTTTTTCCAACCCCTCTCGAACCACAAAAAAGAAAGGCCTGCGCTAAATGATCTGTCTTGATCGCGTTCTTTAGCGTATTGGTAATAGACTTCTGTCCGACAACTGTGTCGAAGGTTTGTGGTCTATATTTGCGGGCTGAAACAACGAAATCGCTCATCGTGAACAAATTTAATTCTTTGCTTTCAGTAATGGAAGCATTGTTAAAAACTTCATGATTAAAAAATCAAAAGAGGGAGGATGGAAGGATTTGAAAAGTTCAAAGGTTAAAGAAGTTCAAAAGTTCAGGTCTCGATACATCAGACGCGGCTGACACTCGACCTGCTATCAAGATTGGATAGCTGACCGCTTGTCAGCCGGGATTGGAGTGGCTGCTTAAGCGTTTGTACCGAGGGCAAGCTGGACAATGTTCAATGCGTTCAAAGGCTCAAACAATTTTATTCTTAAAGACAATTAAAAATACCACAAGGGCACAAGTTTAAATTTAATTTACTAGCTTTTTTAAGGCACAAAATCAGAAAAAGCCAATGGCTTTTGGGTTCAGGCAAGAAAGATTTTGATATATGAAAAGATCTCTTCGTGACTTTGGAAGAGTATTTATTTTAATTAGTCTCGTACCTTTGTGTTGAAAGAAGTTCAAAGGCTCAAAAATCATTTGATAGCATAAAACAAAAAAAAAGCCCCATCGCTGGAGCTTTTCACTATTGTTTCGTTAGAAATTAATCCACTATCTCAATTGAGTCAATCGAATCACCCTGACGGATATCATCAACTACATCCACTCCTTCAATTACTTTACCAAAGCATGTGTGATTTCTATCTAAGTGAGCCGTATTGTTGCGTGAGTGACAAACGAAAAACTGAGATCCACCTGTGTTTCTTCCTGCATGTGCCATAGAAAGTACGCCGCGGTCATGGTGTTGGTTTCCACCTTCTAATTCGCAATCAATGCTGTATCCTGGACCACCTGTTCCTGCTATGCCACTTGCACCATCGCGACTGTTCGGACATCCACCTTGAATGACAAAATCTGGCAATACGCGGTGCCATTTTAAACCGTTGTAGTATCCTTCTTTTGCAAGCTTTGCAAAGTTGGCCACGGTATTTGGCGCATCTTCAGTGTAAAGTGTTACACGCATGCTGCCTTTGTTTGTATTAATGATTGCTTCCATTGAATTAATTTTTTTGCAAATATAATAGCTGAACTACCATTTTATACCAAAATGTAGCGTGTATTTATAAGCCCTTTTGACTTATTAAGCTTTAGCTAACGAAACGTTCATTAAATTTGTATAATGCAAAAGTTTACGTTCAATCGTCAATTGACAAGCCTCTTCACGGAGCAGCAAAATTTACTTGCTTGTGAGCAAGATCAACTTTTGCAATTTATAGGTCATACTTTTTCCAAAGTAAATTTTGAAAAACAAATTGCCGAAAAATCAAAGAATTATTCAGCAGAATTAAGATCAAATCTTGTCCACGAATTGGATAAAGCCTATGGAATCCATGCTTCTTCTGAGGTTAGGAACAATATCGACTTACTCAAGAAAGATGGCACTTATACAATCACAACGGGACATCAACTGAACATCTTTACCGGTCCAATCTATTTTGTTTACAAAATCTTACATGTTATCCGACTTACGGAAGAACTCAAAAAAGAATACCCTGAAAATCATTTTGTTCCTGTTTTCTGGATGGCTTCCGAAGATCATGATTTAGATGAAATTCGCTCAGTAAACGTTTTTGGAAAGGAATTGACGTGGCAAACCGTTCAAGAAGGTCCTGTTGGTAGAATGGATTGCACAGATTTATCTGTCCTGAAAGAAGAATTGAATTCCTTCTTCAGCAATCACCCAGATTCAGAAGTGACAGATTTACTCAATAAGTATTCTGGAAAAAATTTAGCTGAGGCGACTTTCAATCTGGTGAATGCCCTTTTTGCTTCCTATGGATTATTGATTTTGGATGGCGATAATCCAACTTTTAAAAAATCCTTTTTGCCCTACATGGAGAGGGAATTGTTAGAGGAGTTTTCGCACAATGAAGTACAGAAAACAAACGAAAGAATTGTAAAAGAAGGCTTTAAAACGCAAGTAAATCCAAGAGATATCAATTTGTTCTATTTGTCTGAACAATTACGAAGCCGTATTCTCAAAAACGAAAATGGGTATTTCATACAAGGATTAGGAAATTTAAGTTCGGAGAAGCTTTTCCAATTACTACATGATCAACCTGAATCGTTTTCGCCCAATGTTATTCTCAGGCCTTTGTACCAAGAAGTAATTTTACCCAATTTATGCTATGTTGGAGGCGTTGGTGAATTGACCTATTGGATGCAATTGAAAGGGGTGTTTGAGCATGCAGGAATTACTTATCCAATGATTCAAGCCCGCACGTCCATGCTTTGGATAGATGCTGTAACGGCTAAAAAAATGGAAAAAAACAGATTGCTGCTCGAAGATTTATTTGAAGATGTGGAGCAACTTAAAAAACGTTTCTTAAGTGAAATTGCAGGTGATGAAATAAATTTTGACGAATTGAACCATCACCTTGATCAATTGAAAGTCTCCCTAAATTCAAAGATAACCCAAGTTGATGCGGGCCTTCAAAAATTTGCAGAGGCCGAGTTGGTACGTTTGGATAAGCAAATTGAGGCTGTGAAGGAGAAACTCACCCGATCCGTAAAGCAACAACATGAAACTGTGATTCGATCCATTTACCAAATTTCTGAAAAGCTTTTTCCGGGTGGCGGTTTGCAAGAAAGAGTCTTGAATTTGTTTACAATGTGCCCTGATGGAAAGGTGTTTGATAGAATCACACAGCTTTATAAATCAACCGATCCATTTGATCCTGATTTCGTAATTATTCAGGACTAGGAAATAATTCATTTTCATTTTCGTTTGTAGTACTACTTTTGTTGCATGCGCGTAGCCCTAATAGCTTTTATTTTTCTTTCGTTCCATGCTGCTTCTCAGCAGGTGAAAGTAATTGGGCGTGTTACCGATAAGCGCAGTAAAGTGCTCGATAATGTAGTGGTGCGTGATGCGAACGATACGTCGCGATTCGTTCTTACTAATACTTTGGGAGTGTATGAATTTTACGCAAATCCCGGCGATACTTTGAATCTAATTTTTGAATTGAATGATTTAAAGGAACGATACAACTTGATTCTCGAAAATAAGACAGTTCAACGAATTCAAGATGTGAAATTTAATTTCATTCTTGAGCGTGAAGTGGTCGTCGATGCGAAACGAACGGATCCATTCGAAATTCCTAAATTACCGAAATACGACGTCCAGAAAATCCCAATGGGAAGCGTTGAAAGATCCTTGGTTTACACAACTGCCGCAGTATCAAACAATGAATTGACCAGTAATTACAATGTAAGAGGGGGGAGCTATGATGAAAATCTAGTATATGTGAATGGGTTCAATATTTACCGTCCTTTTTTAACGAGAAGTGGACAACAGGAAGGAATGAGTTTTATAAATTCTGCACTTGTTTCCTCCATTCGATTTTCAGCAGGTGGTTTTGATGCTCAATATGGCGATCGTTTAAGCTCAGTGCTAGACATTGAATACAAAACACCAAATTCCTTAAGAGGATCCGGAATGGCTTCCTTATTAGGTGTTGAATCACATTTGGAACATGCACCTTCGAATCGTTTAAATTTTCTTGTAGGTGCGAGGTACAGAGCGAATGGTTATCTATTGAATTCTTTACCTGCAAAAGGAGCTTACAATCCAGTTTTTTGGGACGCTCAGTTTTTGACAAATTATGCTGTTACAGAAAATATTACTTGGTCTGTTATCGGTCATTTTTCAAGTAACGATTACCGCTTTGCACCTCAAACACAAAAAACAGATTTCGGAACGGCAAATGAAGCCTATTCCTTCATGATTTACTTTGATGGACAGGAACGCTCTCGCTTTCAAACAATGATGGGCGGTACTTCCTTGAAGTGGAAAGTCAACAAGAAATTAGATTTGGATTTTTATTCAACGGTTTTCAATACGGATGAGAGAGAGTACTATGACATTCAAGGTCAGTATTACATCAATGAATTAGAGACCGATCCATCAAAAGAAGAGTATGGAGATTCAATAGCTGTTTTGGGTGTAGGCACATTTTTGAATCACGCGAGAAATCGATTGAATGCAACCATTTTCAATGTATACCACAACGGAAAATACCTGATTAAAAATAAATACATTGACGATGATAGAACCAAATTTCGCAATCAAACATTTCAATGGGGTGCAAATTTGCAGCACGATCAGTTTTATGATGTGCTGAGTGAATGGAAAATGATTGATTCTGCCGGATACAGTCAGCCGCAAGCTTCACCGAATCAAGTCGAGTTGTACGAAACAATTAAAGGCAAGCTTGACTTGGCAGCATTGCGCTACACCGGATTTATTCAATTAAATTCTTCTTGGTCAAACACGAAAAGAAATTATGTCGCAACAGTCGAAAGAAAGAAAGGATTTATTTTCCGTAAAACCATTGAAACCGTTTCTGACACCATCAGAGAATCAAATGCGAGATGGGCGTTAAGTTTGGGTGCGAGGACAGGATACACAACGGCAAATAATGAGTTCTACATTACACCAAGAGCTTCTGTTTCCTATTTTCCTAGAATATACATGTTCAACAATGGGAAGCTGAAAAGGAGAGATTTGAAATTGCGTCTGGCGTCAGGATTGTATTATCAGCCCCCGTTTTACAGGGAATTCAGAACATTTGATGGTAATTTGAATCTCAATGTAAAATCTCAAAAATCTTTCCATGCTATTACCGGTGCTGATGTTTTCTTTAATATGTGGGATCGGGAAGTACCTTTCAAATTCACAGCTGAAGCTTATTTCAAATACCTATGGGATGTGAATCCGTATGAAATTGACAATGTTCGGACGCGTTATTATGC
>JBKDKG010000129.1:0-1890 GCA_046345095.1 Flavobacteriia bacterium
ACACCTGATGCAGGAGGAACATGGAGTAATGTTGGACTGGTATATACTTATGCGGTAACGGTCGCAGGTTGCACGGATGCAACTGCAACAGTAACGTTAACCGAACAGGCGCAACCCAATGCAGGTTGGAATGGTACATTGGATATTTGTCAAGGCACAATGGTCACGGCAGCAGATCTATTCAGCGCCTTGATAGGAACTCCAGACGCAGGCGGTACATGGTCACCAGCTTTGGCAGGAGCGGGAACGTATACATACACAGTAGCAGCAACAACACCATGTGCTACAGATGCTGCGGCGGAGTTAGAACTTATTTTTTCTCCTTGTGAAATAATTATTCCAACAGCGTTCACGCCAAGTGGAGATGGGGTGAATGAAACATGGCAATTGCATGGACTGGACGAAAAGTATCCAAATAATAAGGTTTTTATTTACAATCGTTGGGGAAATCTTATTTATGAATCTACTATGGGAGATTACAAGAGTAATCCATGGGATGGTACCTCTGAGGGAAAGAAATTACCTGTAAGTTCTTTTTATTATATGATTTATACAGATACTCGAAATGAAGGAGAAGTACTCAAGGGTACGATTACAATAATTAAAGAAGAGTAAGGCACCTTATTTACACTTTCTTTATGTCGATATAAAATATTCATTAAATTAACGGGCAAGTATTTAATTGCCCCAATGAAAAATCTTATTGTAATATTTCTTTTTTGTTCCATTTTATCTGAAGCTTTTGCTATCAAAGGAGGAAATGGTAAAGCAATCGACAGGATTTTACATTGGGTAGATGATCATTCAGAAGATAACGTCTCGGAATGTCTTGATTCCCTTTTAAAAGCTGATGGGCTATCACAAAAAGGATTAGAAATAAAGTTTCGGGTAAAAGTGTTGCTTAGTTTAAGTCGCTTCAGTCTCGTGCGATTAAACAATCTTGAAAGATGTCATCTTTATCTTGAGGAGGTTCGGAAAATTGCTAAAGCAAGAAAAAATAATCCATGGATTCTCTCGCAATACCATAATGGGAGAGGTGTTATGTTTTTTCATGAACAATCAGATCGAAAAAGGGCATTACAAGAATTTAGAAAAGCACAGTATTTATGCAAAAGATTCTCACTTCCAAAAGATCCTTTGTTATTGAATAATTATGCTCTTGTGTTTTTATCATCTGATCAAGCAGATAAAGCATTGCGGTTATTTAATGAAGCGGCAGCTCTTTCAAAAAATTCCAAACAAGATGTTAGCCCTAGATTTGTAATTTCAAATGCACTCAATTTAGGAGTATGTTATATTTATTTGAATGATATTGTGAGAGCTGAGCAACAGTTTCGCAAAGTTCTCGAGATTGCAAAGAACACTCCTAGTTTGAATGATGATTTCGAAGCATTGGTATATTTAGGGGTTTTTCAAGAAGAGCAGGGTCTTACAGATGAAGCGTTGAGTTCTCTTAAGGCTGCTGAACAATTGTTGGTTTATTCATCTTCCTTTCAGATCAAGTCTTTGTTAAGTGAGTCTCTGGAATTAATCTATAGCAAAAGGAGAATGATTGAACTTGCTTATTACTATGCAAAAAGAAAATCATTATTTCTTGATTCATTGAGAGAGGTAAAGTTATCAGAACAGGCTTTTGCATTAGATTATAAATTCGAAGCACAGAAATTAAAGGATGAAAAGATCATTTCAAATCTAAAAAATGCTTCTGAAAGGCAGAATTTCAAATGGAGAATCACATTATTGATTACCATACTGTTATTTGTTTTACTAATTGGGTTATTCATTATATATAGATTGAATAAAATGAAAGAGATCAGCCGAATGAATGCGGAAAAAGAGGAATTGGATAAAGAACGCATCCGTCAGCAAGCAGAAATTGACATTTTAAGA
>JBKDKG010000130.1:0-1387 GCA_046345095.1 Flavobacteriia bacterium
CTTTAGTGCATGAAAAGGATTTAATAAAGCTAATTGGAAATCAATGAGTCACCGCTCCGCAGGATTTGCAATCCTGCGGCATTTTATAATTGAATCCTGCGTCAATCACCGCTCCGTAGGATTTGCAATCCTGCGGCATCCTCGCTCCGCAGGATTTGCAATCCTGCGTCAATCTCAATAAAATCAAGTTAATCGATCGATAATTTCCTTGTGTTCAGTGAAATCTTTGAGTAATTCTTCAGCAGTAAACAATTCAAAATCCCTGAAATCAAATCCGGGTGCAACGGCACAAGAAACAAGTGAATAACTATTGTTTTCCAGAACGCTGGATCCAAAAATGGTGTTTTTGGGAACCAACAATTGGGGTTGTTGTCCCGCCGCTAGATCGTTTCCTACGAGGTGTTGCGAATAGCCATTTGCATCTAGTGTATGCACGATGAGTGGACTTCCACTGTGGAAATACCATAATTCATCACTTTTAATGCGGTGAAATTTTGAAATATTCTCTGAAGTCAAAAGAAAATAGATTGAAGTCAAAAGATTTCTATCGCGTACTTCGATTATTTCTTCAGACCGATACACCTCATTGTAAAATCCCCCTTCAGGGTGGGGAAGTAGTTGTAGTTTTTCAACGATTGCATCTATTTCAATCGCACGATTATTCAATGGGACCATTTTGAAATTGTTGTCCTTTGTTGTTGATATTTGGAAAGAAATACTTGAAATCAATGGAAAGGAACGAGCCATCAATATTTCCCCTTACAGTATTTTTATAGCCTTCGTATTTGTATTGTGCAATCATTTCAAAAACGGGTGAGAAAGGCACTCTGGCGGATCCACCTAGGTAAAAGAAGCCTTTTTCTTCAGTTCTAAATTCAAAACCAAAATTAGCGTTAAGATCGATGCCTCCTTTCCTTTGAGTATAACCGGTATGTGTAAAAGTAAACGCTCCTCCTGGCAAGGTAATTATTCCAACATCTGTTGGTTTGAAGGTGAGTGCTGCCCCCAAAGAAGCATTCATGTAAAATCGCTCACTAAGCTGTACATAAACCAATCCGTTAATTGGAACATCGTAACAGATAAAGGTCAAATCATTCGTAGCTGAGACATTCGAATCGGCCACCGACATGCTAACGCCGAATTGACGCTGTGTAAAGTTTATTCCCGTTTCAAATGCCAGTAAGCGAGTTAATCCAGCTCGAACGGTTCCACCAAATGAATAGCCAATCTTTTGAGTGATTGTAGTGGAAAATTCTTGTGAATTTAAAGTGGTGATGGGTTCTCCGATAAATCGTGTTGGAAAAACAGGTCTAACTTGAATACCGAAATAAGATGGGAATCGCTCACGCTTATTCGATTTCTTTTGCGAAAAAGAATAAATCGACGA
>JBKDKG010000131.1:0-21651 GCA_046345095.1 Flavobacteriia bacterium
CAAAAAGAAATCGATAACAAAATGAAAAAGGGCAAAAAACTTGATAAGTTGAAAAAAGCCCAAGAAAAATTAAATGAAAAAAATGCCGAATTAGACGAGCGACAAGAAAAGCTTGATCAAAAACGCAAAAAGGCAATTAAAAAATCCAAATAAATGAAGGCGGTTTAAACCGCCTTTTCTTTTCAAACTTGTTCGCTAAATTCAAATATCATTTTTTGCTCCACTTTATAATTTTAATGTGGGGATTTACAGGGATTCTGGGAAAACTGATTCATCTGGATGCGTATATCATTGTTTGGCATCGTTTACTAATCGCTGTATTGGGGCTTTTTACAGTGCTGCTTCTGTTAAAAAAAAGTGTGTTGCCACTTCATAAAAGTCATTTTTGGAAAAGTCTGGGCGTTGGTGTTGTTGTTGCTTTGCATTGGATGACTTTTTACAAATCAATAGAACTTTCAACGGCATCATTAGGCATTTTGTGTCTTTCAACGGCTACTTTACATGTTACATGGCTCGGACCCCTTATAACAAAACAACGTTTTTCCTGGGTTGAATTTCTAATGGGATTGATTGTTATTTATGGAATTTACTTTGTTTCTACAGACTTCAATGCCAACGATTTCAAGGCATTACAATATGGGCTTTGTTCTGCCTTTTTTGCTGCGCTTTTTTCAGTGTTAAACGCACGTCTTTCAAAAGACATTGAGCCCTATAAAATGAGTTTATACGAATTGTTTTCGGCCTTTGTTTTTCTCAGCTTCTTGTTGTTGTTTTCAGGAAAACTGACTCAAGAAGTTTTTGAAATGACCTTGTCTGATTTTTTGTGGCTACTCTTTTTAGGTTTACTGTGCACATCTTTTGCCTTTCTTGCTTCAATTGAGGTTGTAAAAAGGTTGGGCGCTTTTACTTTTTCTTTGAGCGTTAACCTTGAGCCTGTTTACACAATAATTTTAGCAATTGTGATTCTTCATGAAGACGAATTGCTGAATAGAAATTTTTATTTCGGGTCTGTACTAATCGTTTTAGTAGTAATAGCAAATGCTTTTTACAAATCTCGTTTTAATAAAGAAAACGCCTCTGTTGACTAGCGCCGTTTTTCAATAAACGAAAGCCAATTTTTTGATTGTGTTTCATTGAGCACCCTTGGGAATTTGTTCTGAGAACCCGCCTTCCCAATTGAATCCATAAACTGATAAAAAACGGCTGTATCTAAAATGGTTAATACAGGATCTTTCAAACTGTATTTTCTCGCTGATGCATAATCATCATTGAGAGATGCCAACTCTTTATCAATCTTTGACATAATTACTTCAGGCTCTATTTTTGAATTGGTTCCTATAAACCATTCTTGCCTCAGCGTGTCGTGATTAGCATGAATACAAAATTCAGAAATCTCTACTTTTTCTCTTTCAGCAACTGCATTAATAGCTGAATTTATATTGTCTAATGAGAGGTGCTCTCCCACCAAGCTTAAAAACTGCTTGATTCTACCGGTAATTTTTATTTCTCGCTCATTTACATCAATAAAACGAACGAGATCGCCAATCATATACCGCCAAAGGCCGGCATTTGTGGAAATAACCATTGCATAATCCACGCCCTCCATTACTTCACTTATTGTGTATGCCGTATGATGATCTTTCAAGTTCCCGTGTTCATCAAAATGATCACTATTGAATGGCACAAATTCATAAAATACACCTGTATTTAACAACAATCGCATTCCTTTGCTGTTGACAGACTGCTGATATGCAAAATAACCCTCACTGGCCAAGTAAGTATCAAGTAAATGGATCTTTTTTCCTAGTACTTTTTCAAGTCTTGGTAAATACGGCTGCATAAATACTCCGCCGTGAATATAGACTCCTAAATTTGGCCATATTTCATGTATGTTTTTAAGGTTGTAACGCTCAACAACCTTTTCCATTAGCATAATACACCAACTAGGGACACCCGCAATAATTCCAATGTTCCAATCTGGTGCTTTTTCAACCATTTTTTCCATCTTCGTGTTCCAGTCCTTGATGCCGGCGATTCTATTCCCAGGTTTAGTAAACGGATTAACAACGAAGGATGTGTATTTTTTCAATATTCCACTAAGGTCTCCTTCAATGTGTGATTTTTTGCGGGTTAATTTAGTGCATCCACCCACAGCTAATATGCTTGAACTAAACAATTCTTCAGGTAAGTCCAACTCATGAAGTGTGGAAATTTGTCTAAGGCTTGTTTTTTGAAATGATCGAATCATTTCTTCGGTAACTGGAATCCTTTTACTTGGTGATCCCGTTGTACCTGAAGACAGAGCAAAATGTTTTATTCGTCCCGGCCAAGTATGATCCTTTTCGCCGGCAATTGTTAAACGCAACCACTCCTTGTAAAATTTATCATAATCCGTTATAGGAACACGAGACTGAAAAGCCTCTACTTCATCGGACGATGTCCTAACTTCAGAAAACCCAAATTCCTGTCCAAATCTTGTCCATTGCGCTTTTTCCAACAGCTGTTCGAGCGTATTGAGTTGGTTTGTATATTCCTTCCCTTTATTATAATTTCTTTTGTAAGAAATTGCAGTTGTTTTCTTGATCAGTTTTCCAATGATCGGCATAGGCTTATTTGCTTTGTACAAAGTTAAACATCTCTTTTAAAAGTTGTTCTTGATCTTTTAGTAATGAAAAAGAATCATTTACTTAAAATAGAAAAAATGTTTATTACTACATTTGCATACTAAAACCAGAAATATTGCCTCTATGAGCAGAAAAAATTTCATTGTACCTCATGATTTCACCGAAGTCGCTGACATTGCTTTACAACATGCTATTGCAACAGCAAAGCCATTAAATGCTCAAGTTTATGTGCTACATGTGGTGGCGAAAGAAAAAAACATTCGTGAGGCTGAAACAAAGCTGAATGAAATAATTTCTGCACACAACACAAGTGGCGCAGACCTTGTTCCTGTTGTTCGTGTTGGAAGTATTTTCGAAGATATTGGAGAATTTGCAGCAGAGCACCATGCTGAATTAATCTTTATGGGAACTCATGGCGCTCATGGTTGGCAACACATAACTGGAAGCCATGCATTGAAAGTAATTACTAGCTCTACTGTACCATTCATTGTTGTTCAGGAAAAAGGTGTTAAAGAAACGGGATACGATGACATCGTTGTTCCTATGGACCTTAACAAGGAAACGAAACAAAAACTTGCTATTGTTGCAGATTTAGCTGCTTTTTTTAAATCTCGTGTTCACGTTATCACACCAGACGAAACAGATGAATTTCTTCGTCATCAAGTAAAGGCGAATATTCAATTCGCAAATAAGTTTTTCAAAGAGCGTGGGATTGAAATTACCACAACTCTTGCTCCGTCAAGTGGCTTCGACAAGGAAGTAGTAAAACATGCTGTGAACATTGATGCAGACTTAATTGCAATCATGAATCTGAATAGAAGTAATTTCTTAGGAACAATTACAGCAAACTATGAGCAATATATCATTACTAATGATGCTAAAATTCCTGCGCTGGTTGTGAATCCAATTGACAGCCCATATGGACAAAGCGTATTGTTTAGTTAAAACATTACATTTGTATAATAAAGCCCGGTGAATCGGGCTTTATTAATTTTTAACATTTTGTTTTAATCAATGTATTCGTTCTTATCGAGTCGAGCTTGAACCTCTGCAATGTTTTTTAATTTTTTATCTTGTCTTGTTTTTATAGATGTTTCGGTAAAGTACTTATGCATGTTCAAAAAGGATATTTGTATCTCGTCCCATTTTCTATCGCTGTCTATTTTTCCATGTTCTTTAAGTTCTCTTCGCAATTTATCTGCTATTTCATGGAAGTCTTCTCGACCTAAATAATCAAGGTCAGCATCGCACATAATTTCTTCGAGTTTGTTTTTTGGTTGATGTGGTATCTGCGTAACATAAATCAGCTCCTTTATCGTTTCAATATGTTGATGGGTATACCCATATTTAGGGAGAATCTCATCCGCTAAACGCGCTCCTACCGGCTCGTTTTTATCATATTGTTCCACAAATCCAGCATCATGATATGTTGCCGCAGACTTTAATAAGAAAAGCCCTTCATCTGTTACCCCCTCCATTAACGCAATGCGTTCAACCGCTTTTACCACATCTTTTGTGTGATCGATACTATGGTAATGTAATTTTTCCGAGAGCCCTTTTTCTAAAACTTTAATAATGTGTCGCTCTGCTTTGTAATAATTAATAGAGCTATAGTGGTGCAGATTAACTATTTGATGAAAACGTTCGTTTGGATATATTCCTTCACCGTTGACAGATAATTCGGGTTTAATTCTTTCAACCGTATACATATCAATTAACCCCATTCCCTTAGACTGCACTTTCCCCCTAAAAACACACTCAAAATAGGGTTCAACTAGTACGAACGTTTTTCCTGAAATAGTTACCTTTCCTGGCTCACCCAACATTTCCATCCGTTGCGCCTGATTTACAGTAGAGCCCCAAATATCATAAGCTAAACGCTCGCTTCCAATTACCCCGGCCGTTACCTCTCCAGTGTTTATTCCTAATCTAAGTTCCCAATATTCATCATTTGTAATGATTGCCTCATTCTTGAGTTTTCGCATGTACTCTTGAATTTGAAGAGCGGCAATACATGCGTCAATTGGATTGGTGTTATTACGAACAGGCACACCTCCCGCACACATATAAGCGTCCCCAATCGTTTTTATTTTCTCTAAGTTATTTTTAACGATAATTTCATCAAATTTTCGAAAATAAACATCAAGCTTACTAACGAGTTCTGTCGGGTTCATGTGCTCGGCAATTTTGGTAAACCCAACGAAATCTGTGAACAATACAGACACCGTTTTATAAGCTCTTGCGCTTGCTTTTCCTTTGTTTTTTAACTCCTCAACGGTTTCTGCTGGAATAATGTTCTTTAAAAGCTTTTCTGTCTTATCTTTTTCTATCTGCAACAATCCCTGTTGCTCTTCTACCTTATTCTTTTCTTCTTGCAGCTGCTGTTTTTGATTTTCAATTTTTTCATTTTGAGCCCTTATTTCCCTTGTTCTCTCAGCGATCTTCATCTCCAAACGCACTTGCTCACGTCTTTCTGATTCAATTCGTTTACGAATAAACCACCAAACAATTAGGGCTGATAACACGAGAGCGCATAAAATAAACCACCAACTTGCCCAATAAGGCGGTTTGATGTGAATAGACAATATAGCTGGGGTGCCCCAGCCTCCTTCACCTAATCGTGCAAAAATCTTTAACGTGTAATCACCAGAAGAAAGTGCGTTGAAATGAAGTTCATTTGAATTACCTATTAATATTTCGCCTTCATCTGATCCCTCAAGAATGTATTTATAATTGACCTGATCGGGGCTACTCAAGTCAGATGCTTGAAACCTTAAGGTGAAGCTTCTTTGTTTGTACTTCAGCTCTATTTGGTCTGTAAGAGGAACTGGCTTGCTAAAAGGCGAACCTTTTTCATTTGGTCGCAACCATCCTTTATCAAATTTGAACTTAGTTATAATGACGTCTACATCTTTCAAGCTACCCGTAAGTTCTTGTGGATCAAAAAAATTATACCCATAAATACCACCAAAATAAAGTTCACCTGTTTTTGAACGCAAATGCGCACCAAGGTTAAACTCATTACTCATGAGACCATCCTTTTCAGTATAATTTGTAAATTTTTGTGTTTCTGAATTATACCTTGACAACCCCTTGTTTGTGCTCATCCAGAGATTTTTCTCTCTGTCTTGCATTACACAATAAATAACGTTATTTGGTAGCCCGTCTTTTTTTGTTAAAATATCGATTTTTTTAGAGGATAAATTCATGTGTATCAACCCTGAGCCGAATGTTCCCATCCAAAACTCATCTTTACTGATTTGGTGAATACTACTTATGTAATCTTTCGATTTTTTTAATAGTAGAGCGTTGTAAGCATAAGGAACTATTTTAAAACCCTCTTTTGCTGTTTTTAATAAACTTAATTCTCCTGAACTTGTAGCAAACCAAACCCTATTTTGCTTGTCTTTAAATATAACTCTACACGCTCCTGAAGTAATACTATTTAATGGTGACTTTGGATTAAACTCAAATGTTTGAGTTTTTTTCTTTTTAAAATCAATGTAAATAACCCCTGCTTTTGTGCCTAAAAAATATTCGTTTTCCTTCCATTTCAAAATAGAATAAATTCGTTTTTGTTTAACAAATTCATTGTCTTTTAAAAATCCGATGGGTTTATAGGTATAACTGCCGTTTTCTTGTATTAACAACTCAAACAAACCATCTGAACAGCCTACATATAAATGGTTTTTACTCAAAACCTCTATAGAATGAACCGCTGTTTCAATAATATCAGATGATTTTGTAGCTGCCCTATTTCTATAAAACTGTTCATATTTACTGTTACTTCTGTCGAATCGAGAAACCCCAACGTCTGTTCCTACAAACACAAAATTAGATTCTTTGTCTTCTCCAAAACTCCAGACGTTTGGCGTAGGAATACCTTGTTCTAAATTACCACTAGGCCCTACTCCTAAAATGCCTTGATTTGTTGGATTAAAACTTGACAGCCCTCTTTCCGTTCCAATCCAGACGGTTCCCGCGTTGTCCCTAAATAAGGTGTTTATATCATTAAAAAGAATGGCGTGTTTTTGAAATAAATCTTGTTCGCTGTTAAATATTTGTCCATCTGAAGTAATGGTAATTAACCCTTTATTTGTCGATCCAATGTACCAATAATTGCTGTTTGTTTTATAAATATCCGAAACACTGACAACTCCATATCTCTGTTCTACCTGAGGAAATTTATTAGTCAACTTTCCTGTTGATAAAACATATTCAAATACACCCTGATTCGTGCCAATTAATAGGGCGCCCTCTTCGCATTCAACTAAACGTAAAATATTTATAGGTAATTTAGACTTTGTTGCTATAACTAACTGATAAGATGTTGTTCGTGCCGAGTTTATTCTAAAAAGCCCTCGGTCCTCGGTTAAAACAAATAACTCGTTGTTACTTGTAGCGTATACATTGAGTATTTTTTTTGAGGGTACCAGTTGCTGATAGGTTTGAAAAGCAAGTGTTTTTGGATTAAAACTCATTAATCCCTTACCGGCCGTAGCTAGCCAAATTTGACCTTTGGTGTCCAAACAAATTTTCTCAATCTGAACGGCAATATTTCCCTTTGGGGAATATGTTGTAAATAATTCTTTTTTAGGATTAAAAACAGTTAAGCCATTTGTTGTGCCAAACCACAACTGACCATCTTCCGTTTTTAATGCTGATTTAATATATTCACTTTCTAACCCCTCTGTGTCATCTGAACTAAACACTTCAAATGTTTTGCCATCGAACCTATTTAAGCCATCTTGAGTGCCTATCCATATAGAGTGATTATCATCTTGTATTATGCAAGAAACAGAGCTTTGAGACAATCCATCATTAATTGTGTAGTTGCGAAATCGATAGCGCGACTGAGCAACTACACTTATGCTAAAAACAAGAAAGGAAATTATAAAAATCAGTTTCCTCATAAGGAATTAAAATCTATTTTTTTTGATTATCACTCGGTGCAGCAACTGTAATTGTAGAATTTTCTAAATCCCTATCAAACATATACATACCTCCTTTGTCTCCGCCTATTAATTTTAATTTATCCAAAACGGTTCTTGCTAATGCCTCTTCTTCTAGTTGTTCAGAAACATACCATTGAACAAAATTGTGTGTTGTATAATCTTTTTCTTGCAAGCAAATATCGACTAGATCATTGATGCTTTGTGTTACAGCTATTTCGTGTTCCAATAGAAGTTCAAATACATTTTCTAAATCACGAAAATCTCTTGGTGGTTGTTCAATAAATGGAATTTCAGCTTTACCTCCACGCTCATTTACAAATTTCACCAATTTAAGCATGTGAAAACGCTCTTCGTCAGAATGAGAATACATGAACTTTGCCGTGCCATTCATTCCGTTGTTTTCAGCCCATGAAGCCATCGCTAAGTAAAACTGTGATGAAGATGCTTCTTTCTTTATTTGATCATTTAATGCCTGTTCAACTCTTTTATTCATAATGATTTTGTTTTAAAACAAATTTACAATTTAGTGAGGTTTGTTAACGCTATTTATTGCTTTTTCACACTCAATCTTCTAAGATAGCTTAATAAATTTTATCTTAGTCGTATGTCAAAAAAGAAAAGCAGTAAACCCAATAAAATGAGGTCAAGTTTGACTCATATTATACGCAAAGCATTTGATAAAAATCCTGATAGCGTCCTGTCTCACAAGCAAATTTGTACGCTTCTTGATCTTAGAGAAAATGCTTTAAGAAAACTCGCTTTTGACGTACTTCAAGATTTAAGTGACCGTGGTGAACTACAAAGACATGCACATGGTGTTTATTCACTTGGGTCAGAAAGCACTGGTATTGAAGGAATTATTGATGTTACAGCACGTGGCGCTGGCTTTGTTTCAACAGATAACACAGAAGCAGATATTTTCATTGCACCACAAAACATGGGGCAAGCACTTAATGGTGACCGAGTAAAAGTTCGAGTTTTTAAAAAAGGTAAAAATCGAAGTGAAGGTGAAGTTACTGAAGTATTAGAGCGAGAGCGCTCACAATTTGTGGGAACAATTGAAATGCATGAAAAATTTGCCTTCCTTATACCAGACAATCTAAAAGCTGGAACGGATATATATATATCGAAAGAAAAGCTAAATGGTGCACTTCATGGTGATAAAGCGTTAGTTAAAATTACTGTCTGGCCTAAATCCTCTAATAATCCGTACGGAGAAGTACTTGAAGTACTTGGTAAACCTGGTAGTAACGATACCGAAATGATCAGTATTCTTTGTAATCATGGTATAGATTATAAGTTTCCACAAGAAGTTTTAAATGAGGCGGAAGGAGTTCACATGGAGCTCGATGAAAAAGAAGTAAATAAAAGGCGGGACTTTAGAAACATTACAACATTTACAATTGATCCATTGGACGCAAAAGACTTTGATGACGCACTTTCCATTCAAAAATTAGAAAATGGTCGTTATGAAATTGGTGTGCATATTGCTGATGTTAGTTATTATGTGGTTTCTGGGAGTGCCATGGACGCTGAAGCTTTGAAAAGATCTAATTCTGTTTATTTAGTAGACAGGGTTGTTCCTATGCTTCCTGAACAATTGTCAAATATGGCTTGCTCGCTTCGACCAAAAGAAGATAAGTTCAGTTTTTCTGCCGTTTTTGAAATGGATGAAAATGGAAAGGTATACAAAGAATGGTATGGTAAAACAGTTATTCACTCAGACAGGCGTTTTACATACGAAGAAGCCCAGGAAATTATTGAAGGTAAGGATGGTGACTTCAAAACTGAAATACTTTTGTTAGATAAAATAGCTAAAATTCATCGCAATGCTCGATTAAAACACGGCGCATTGAGTATAGAATCAGAAGAAATGCGCTTTAAATTAGATGATAAAGGTCACCCTATTGAAGTGATGATAAAGACTTCTAAAGATGCGCATAAATTAATAGAAGAATTCATGCTTTTAGCAAATAAGTATGTTGCAATGTTTGTTGCTAAGCCTGAAAAAGGGAAAGACCCTATACCTTTTGTATTTCGAGTACACGATAAGCCTGATCCTGCAAAAATTGCATTATTTAATGTTTTTATTGACAAGTTTGGTTACAACTTAGAATTTAGTCATCCTGATCAAATTGCTAAAAGTATTAACGCTTTATTGGATGATATTCGCTTGAAAAATGAGTATTCATTAATTCAAACAATGGCTATTCGTTCTATGGCAAAAGCTACCTATGAAACAACGAATATTGGTCATTATGGTTTAGCTTTTGACTTCTACACTCATTTTACATCACCTATTCGTCGTTATGCCGATCTTGTAGTACATAGAATACTACAAGAAAAACTGACAACTAATAAACATCGTTATGGAAAAGATTTAGATGATGTATGTAAAAGAATTTCAAGAATGGAAAGAAAGGCTGTTGAAGCTGAGCGTGAGTCTACAAAGTATTTCCAAACCATTTTTGTGCAAGAATTTATTGGGGAAGAGTTTATGGGAACAGTTTCAGGTATCGCTGAATTTGGTTTGTTTGTAAAAATGGATGAAAATCAATGTGAAGGAATGGTTGCTATGAATGATATTCCAGGAGATCGTTTTTACTTTGATGTAGAGAAATACCGCATTATTGGTACAAAAACAAAGAAGGAATATAATTTCGGTGACCGTGTGAAGGTTAGAATTTATGAAGTTCATCCAAGAAAAAGACAAATTGATCTAGAACTTGTAGAAATTTAACCTAAACCATTTTTATTCTATTGCTTAACTCATCACGATAAGAACCTCCTATTGGAATTATTTTCTTATCCTTTTCAAGAGTCAGGTTTGGAAATTCAATGGAAGCGATTTTATCTAATCTCACAATAAAAGATCGATGAACACGAACAAAATCCACAAAACCTAATTTAGTTTCAATATCCTTCATCGTGGAATGGATCGTATATCTTGTGTCTGCTGTGTGTATTACAACATAATCCTTTAACGCTTCAATATAGTAAATATCATCCGTATTCAATTTGACCAGTTTACTATTTGATTTAACAAATATAAAATCAAAAGACGCCTCTTTGTTTTCTACAATTGAATAAAGAAAATCTCTCTGCCTTATGATTTCTTGTTCTTTTGCATGCTTGTAAACAGCAACTTCAATAGTCGTTTGAAGATCTATTTCCTTAAACGGTTTTATTATATAACCGTATGGTTCAGCGATTTTAGCTCTTTCTAGCGTCGAGGAATCTGAATAAGCCGTTAAAAAGATGACAGGTAAAGAAAGTTCTTGACGCAATGTTAAAGCGGCTTCAATCCCATTGATTTCTCCTTTTAACATGATATCCATTAAAACTAGATTGGGAAGCTCTGAAGCTGCTAATTCTATTGCTTTTTCAGCATTAGATGCTATACCACAAACTGTATATCCCAGCTTTATCAAGCTATATTGGATATCTTTTGCAACAATAGACTCGTCTTCTACAATGAGTATTTTCACTTTGGGCATTCTTTTATAGTAGTCAGTTGGTTAATTCAAATGTATGAATTTTTTCTAACTAAATTTTAAGGTAATTTAGCGTTAAGTATAGAGTATATATAAAGTATTATTTATTTAAATAAGAAAAATTTATTTCTTTTATTAAAGCTGTTCATATGTTTAAATAAAATGGGTAAAAAAGTTGGACAATGCAGTAATGAACATTTAGTAGGTGTTTTTTAACACTTTATAAGTAGCTTAAATAACTCATTTTTAGTTAAATAAAGTCTATATAAACAATTGCTTTAAAAGTAAAAAGTTGTATATGTTTATCTATTTTTTATAAACATTTATACTGTAAGTAATAGTGATAAAAACATAATATGTTCTATTTTTTACACTTGCACAAGTCATCTCTATTTTGGTTTATACAAATAGTTAAAATGGCAATCAAAAATATTTGATAAGTTATAAACTACTATTAACAATTAAATCCGCTTTGTTATTGATAACAGGATTCGAATATTCCCATTTTACAAGGTGTTTATAAATATGGAAAAGCACGTTTGTTTAAAAGTTGATACAATTGTTAGTAAGCCTTACCTTTGTAAAAAATCAAAGTTATGCAACAGAATATCATTCCAATTGGAGCGGATCATGCGGGTTTTACATTAAAAGAAACCATAAAAAAACACTTAGAATCAAAAGGGTATGATGTGAAAGATTTCGGTTGTTTTTCGGAAGCAAGCATTGATTATCCAGACTATGGTCACCCGGTTGCAGAAATGGTTGAAAACAATAGTGGTACCATGGGTATTTTAATTTGTGGTTCAGGAAACGGTATAAATATGACCGCAAATAAACACCAAGGAATTAGAAGTGCACTTTGTTGGAAAAAAGAAATTGCGGAATTGGCAAGACAACACAATAACGCAAATATTATTACACTTCCTGCTCGTTTTATATCAGAGGAAGAAGCCATAGAAATGGTGGATGTATTTTTAGCGACCGAATTTGAAGGAGGAAGACATCAAAATAGAATTGACAAAATAGCTTGTCAATAGTTTATTCAGCAAGCAAAGAACGAATCAAAGAGTCTGTATCAACTGTATATTCTTCGTAGTATTTACCTGTTCCTGGGCCATTAAATCCAGTGTGTATCTTTTTAACGGAACCATCTTTTCCAATAAAAATTGCTGTTGGAAAAGAGATAATTTGGTTTAACATATTAAAATGTTGAGAGGCTAGACCTTTATTTGCTGTGCCACCTAATAGATAGGTAAAGGAAACATTCAGTCGTTGTTGTAGTGTTTTTATACGTTCAATTTGTTGTTTTTCATCACTTCCAGACTCGTAACAAACGGAAATAATTTCTAAACCTTTTGAGTGATATTTTTCATATAATGTTTTGAAGAAACGTGATTCATCCATACAATTAGGACACCATGTCCCCATTATTTGAATGATGACAACTTTATTAGAAAGAGAAGTATTAGGAAAGGTGTAAAAACTTCCGTCTAAATTTTTCAAGTTAAATGTAATGGGATCGTATTTAGAAAAATACGTTAATGAATCTGGATCTCGTATTTCAAAAGATTCATTGTAAACAGCCGACCAGTCTCCTCGCCAATGTTTTCCACTGTAAAAATTTCCTGTAATTTCATTATTAGAAAACTTTCCTGTAAAAAGAAATGCGTGAGAACCGTCAAAACACGAAAGGAATAAACTGTCACCCACAACATTACCGTCTAGGTACCTAAAATCACCGGTTTCCGTCAAGAAAGTTCCTTGTAGATTATTTCCGAATTGTTTGAACAACCCAACAGCTTTGTAAGAGCCGTCTTGACCTGGATCAAATGTTGTTTCCCAGCGTCCATTAACGTTTGCACTTTGTGTTGTACTAACATTTAATTTAGGGTTATTAAAGCGCTTTGAATAGCCTTTTAATAAAACACAAGGAATACGGTAATTACCTGGTTTATTCGGGTTTATCCAATAACCATTTAACGTACTTTTATTACTTACTTTAAAAATCATTTTCGTTCCAAACGCTGGAAAATCAATTCGTAATGAGTCATTAGCAACATAGGCATTAACCAATTCAATGCGCTCTTCTGCATTTATGACGGTATAGGAGTATCCTGTTTTTGAAGCGCCATTTTTATTAATAAAGAACTCAAAAGGAAGAGACGTGTTTTCGTTCAGTTTTAAATAACCAGTCCAGGAACCCGTATTTACTTTGATTTTCTGCGATTTACAAAAAACAATGTTTGAACACGCTGAAAATAAAATAAATAAAAGAAGCAGTCTTTGCATGTTCAATCAACTTGTGAGAAAGCGAAAATACTATTTTTTAAAAGTAACTTTATGCTTTCATGCAACCTTTTTTATTGTAATGGAGTCTTCAAAAAGCGCTGTTATGGATGATGCAACTTTGATCATAGAATGTGTGAAAGGCAATGTCCGTGCGCAAAAAACGTTGTTTGAAAAGTTTGCTCGAAAAATGATGGGTGTTTGCTTGCGCTATTGTAAAAACACGGAACAAGCGGAAGATGTTTTACAAGATGGCTTTGTGAAAGTCTTTTCTAAGTTAAAAGACTTTAAACAAGAAGGATCATTAGAGGGTTGGATTAGGAGGATAATGGTAAATACCGCCCTTGATCAAATCAGAAAAGAATTAAAAAATATTGGAGACACAAATATCGATGATGTGGCGTTCAAAATTGAAGGAACAGAACAGTTGTTTGCTAAACTTGCAGCTGCCGATTTAATGCTTCTTATTCAAGCTATGCCGGAAGGATACAAGGCGGTCTTTAACATGTTTGCGATAGAAGGCTATTCCCATCAAGAAATAGCATCAACGCTTGGGATAAGTGAAAACACATCGAAGTCTCAGTATTCAAGAGCTAGAGCATACTTAAGAGAAAGAATAGAAAACAAATAAAGTGGAAAGGAAGGATCCTATAAAAGATATATTTAGAGAGAAGCTTGAGGGCTTTGAGGCGGAGGTGCGTCCAGATCTTTGGAACTCCCTTTCTTCAAAAGTTACTTCAACAACTGTAACATCTTCTGTAAGCACTTTTTCCCTAATATCAAAAGTTGTTGTTGGTTTAACTTTATTGGGTGTAGTCTTTGTGTCGACACATTTTTTAATGAAAGACAATGAACCTTTAGTAAACAATTTAAAAGAAGTAAAACCTTCCAATAAAGCGCTTTTTGAAAAAGAGGTTAGTCTTAAAACTCAAAAAGAAGAGAAGAGAATAAATGCTGATAAACGAACCAACTCAAAACCAGAAGCCATTAGCACAGAGAACAAACAATCTTTTGTTTTAGAAGAAGAAGTTCATGTCGCCCTAACCATAGCAGATGGAACTCCAACGACCTTTCCTAATAATGAAGCGGAGCCTTTAATTGTTTTGGGTGATAATCAAGTTATCAGTGCAGTTTCGTCCCAATCAAAGAAACAAACTGAGATTCAAACACCAGAAAGTGCAATTGAGGTTGAAACAACGACTGCAAAAATAGAAACCTTGCCAAATATTTTTACACCAAATTCTGATGGTGCAAATGATTTCTTACAAATAATATCTGCTGATTTAAAAGAATTTAGCGTTGTTGTTTTAGATGGAAATAATAGAATAGTATTCTCTTCTCAAGACCCTAATTTTAAATGGGATGGCAGATTAATGAATGGAGATGAGGCTCCGGCAGGAAACTATATTTATTATGTCACAGCAAAGGATTCACTTGGAAATCCGGTTACTCGATCAAGCGGTTTGATGATACGACGCTGAAAACTGAATAGCCCTTACCCCTTTAAAAAACAAAAACAATCCAACCGTCAAAAATAAATGTGACGCATCGTTTTTATCAAACCAAGGATGGATATTTATTTTACCCAAAAAGAAAAGAGCGCTCGGTAGCATAACCAGCACGCCTTGATATAGGTATTTCATTTCAGGTTGTATTTTTTTACTGAATTTATACCCTAATATTCCAGCAGATAAAATCACGCCCACAATCGTATTAATTGCAATTGGCAGAAAGGGAAGCCCGGGTTTTTTGTATATAGGTAAAAACAGTAAAATATAGGTAAAAACGAGGTAAACAAAGATTAATTTGATGAGCGAAAAAAAAGCGTATCGCCGTCTTATTTCCTGGTCATTGACTAGACTAATCATGGCTTTTTCAATTAAATAGATAGAGTAAATGCCCGTTGTCCAAGTGAAAAGTTTCCCCCAGGGCCCAAAATATGTGTACAACCCATGTCCAAGCCCGCCGGCAAATGAGCTAATCCCATAAATCAAGAAAAACAAAAACCAAAAACGATGAAAATCAGACTGTTTTCTATAGGCAAGCAAGCGGTACGCAAAATATAAACAAACGCTTGCCATTAGCGTGTCTGTTATTAAAACATTTGGTTCACAAATGTCAAGATTAAAGAATGTAATGTGGATTTTATCAAAATCTTTCCCAATCAACATGCGGTAAGTTTTAAACAAAAATCCCCGACCGAAGCCGGGGAAGTGAAGAGGTCTCGAGCGGATTCGAACCGCTGTAGACGGTTTTGCAGACCGGTGCCTAACCGCTCGGCCACGAGACCAATTTCAGTGTGGCAAATGTAGTAAAATTTATTTTATGCGGAAAAATAGTGAAAAACAATCTAAAAAGCGCTGTTTTTGAGGGGGTAGCACCCTTGAATAGCGCGTGTTAGAGTTGGAATTTTGAAGCCTATTCAACCACACTATGAGAGTATTTTTATTTATTCTGTGTTATTGCGCATTACCTGTGTTTTCTCAGACAGTTTTAGATTGGAACACCAACAACATTGGGGTTAGCACATTTGTTCCAAACAATTCTTCAGGGGCATCTGTAACAATAAGCGGAACAGGTTTTAATGCGCTCCAAGGTGCGTCTCCTCGTTATAACACAGGTTATTTGGGATATGCCAATTGGAGCATGAATGGATTGGGCTTGGGAGCGGATTTTGCGAATACTTCAAGTTCAATAATTGTTGATATTAATTTCACATCCCCTCCTTGCGGAGATTTAACTTTCAATGTTCATGACCTTGACGGGTCGACATCGGGCAATATTTTTGAGGATAAAATTATAATAGATACTTGGGATCAAAACAATAGTCCAATTGCAATTAATGCATCAAACTTTATTTTTGGAGCATCAGGATTCTGTGGTGGCGCTTTGTATTATGGCGGAAACAATGCATTGAACACACAAATAGGAAGATGTCAGAATGGTGCATATAATGCCAACAGTTATGGAAGCGTGGGTTCTGCTGTTCAGGTAACTCTAAAGTCGCCAACGACAAAAATTAAAAGAATACGAATTACTTATACTTCCGCAAAAGGTGCGTCGCCAGATGTTAACGCATATTTTACAGGAACAAACCCTTCCTATGAGAACATTGTAATTGGAAATATATCTTTAATTCCTGCATCTATAACCCCCCCGAGTGTTTCTGGTCCTGGGCCAATATGCGCTGGAACAAGCTCAACCCTTAGTGCCTCAGGCTCATTTTCGACGTATACTTGGAATACCGGTCAAACAGGTGCTTCACTTTCTGTTTCTCCAAACGCTAGTACATTATATTCTGTAACAGGAACCAATTCTTCCGGCTGTACATCATCAAGCTCTATAACTGTTAATACTAGAGCTTTGCCAGATGCTACAGCTTCGGTAGATGATGCTATCATATGTAGAAATCAACAAATTACTCTGTCTTCTGGTCCTAACACCAATACGTCGACACTATCCTATAACTTTGAGTCTTCCAACCCCTTTACATTTGTTAATGATGGTGGAACTATCGCGTGGAGATATGGTACCTTTGCAAAATGCAATGGTACTCGTGGTATTTATGTAGGTACCGCGACAACGAACAATAATTATGCAACCTTTCAGACATCTGTTGATTTTGCATATATAGACGTTCCAATCACTGAATGTAATGCCAATCTTTCTTTTAATTGGAAATGTGCAGGCAAGCTAACAGACAACCTTAGTGTGTGGATTGTTCCGGTTACCACCACTTTAGTGGGCGGAACTCAACTCGTTAATGGCGGAAACATCATAAAGTTGAGTGGCGATTATTGGAACGGGGCAGTTAGCTGTAACGCTGTCAACAGTTTAAATTTAATACAAGGTTGGGTAACTAAAGGTCAAACAATTCGGCTTGTATTTCAAGCGAAGAACGCCTCTGCTTCGTCGATGACGAACACAGCCCCAATGATTGATGATGTTGTTATTGTTCAGTCGTCAAGTTACAATTATGCATGGACTTCGAGCGCCACATCATTTACATCATTACTTCAAAACCCCACGAATACGCCTTTATCGTCAACAACATTTTCTGTGACAGTAACAGATTGCTCGGGATGTGTTAAGACTGCAAACGTACCAGTTTCTATTGATCCGTGTCCTTTGCCCGTTGAATTGGTTTCATTTGTTGGCGCGTGCAAAGAACTTGAGCGAACCCTTTCTTGGGAAACAGCGTCCGAACACAATAACGATTATTTCTCTATAGAGCAAAGTGAAAACGGGGTTGATTTTTCACTTTTGGAGAAAATAGTTGCAGTAGGAAACAGCACAATGTTCACAAACTATAAATATGAAATAACAAATACGCGGGGTGGAGATTATTTTAGGCTTTCCCAAACAGATCTGGATGGACAGGTTGAAGTTTTTAACACTGTTTATTTAGCGTGTGATACGTATACTAATACGTTCTCTATTTCCCCTAATCCAGCTAAAGAAATTTTAGAAATAAGGGCATCAACGACTACAGATGAAGCGGTGGGTCTTGTTTTTACTGCGCTTGATGGAAGGGTAATATACAAGCTCCCCATAGCTAAGAATGTAGATGTCTCTACTTTTGAAACGGGAGTGTATAACGTATACTTAGTTGATGTAAACGGTAATCTTTACAGTGAACCAAAACGATTTGTAAAATATTGAAACGACTATTCTTCAATTACAATAGCTACGTGATCCACATCTCCATTAATGGGTGGGCAAACTTTTGTTACTCTTAAACGAAGATAAGTAATAGTATTTATTTCAGATCGTAATCTGTTTACGATTCTTTGTCCGACATGTTCAATGAGTTTTGATCGTATTGCCATTTCTTCTCGGACAATTTTATTGACGAGAACATAATCTACTGTATTTTCAAGTGTATCATTTTTAGCAGCCTCACTGAAGTCTGTATTTAACATAACATCAACAAGGTAGTTCCCCCCTATTTTTTCTTCTTCTGGCAAGCAGCCGTGAAAAGCGTAAATTTTTATTCCGATGACCTCAATTGTATGTTTCATGCTTGTGATTTCAGCGCATCAATAGTTGTAATGCCTTGATTCATACGGATTAAGCATTCTTCTTTTCCAAGAAAGGCAGCTATTTCAAACATGCTTGGCCCCATTCCTGTTCCTGTGATTAAAAGTCTAAAAAGCGGTAAAACAGCACCAATCCCTAAGCCTTTGCTTTCAATGAACGATTTAAATGCTGTTTCAATGTTTGAGTGACTAAAGTCAGACAATGAAGAAAGTGTGTCAACCCAATCCGCCATTAAAGCAGAACTATCTTCTTTCCATTTTTTAGAAACAGTTTGTTCATCAAATGTTAATGGTTTTTCAAGTAAGTAGTTTCCTTCGCTGATTATGTCACTTAAAAAAGTAGCTCTTTCTTTCATTAGGTGACACACCGTAATTAATTTTGACCGATCGATGTTCGACCCGTTTTGAATCAATAGATCCGCAAGAGCCTCATTACTCGCAGAGCGAAGGTATTGTTGTTGAAACCATTTTGTTTTATCTGGATCAAATTTTGCACCAGCTTTCGACACACGATCCAGAGTAAAGCTTTCTACCAGTTCTTCTAGTGAAAAGATCTCTTGGGGTGTGCCTGGATTCCACCCTAAAAAGGCGAGCATATTGATAAATGCTCCTGGAAAATACCCTTTTTCACGGTACCCTGAATACAACTCACCCTCTGAGGTAGTCCAATCTGTTGGAAATACTGGAAACCCAAGTCGGTCTCCATCTCTTTTAGAAAGTTTTCCGTTACCATCTGGTCTCAACAAGAGAGGTAAATGCGCAAATAGTGGACAATCCCAACCAAAAGCATCATAAAGCATTACATGCAAAGGAGCAGAAGGTAACCACTCCTCGCCTCGTATTACATGACTAATTTTCATTAAATGATCATCCACGATATTTGCCAAATGATATGTCGGCATTCCATCACTTTTGAAAAGCACTTTGTCGTCAAGGTTGTTTGTATTAACAACGACCCATCCACGAATAATATCTTCGAAACGAATATCCTGATTTCTCGGCATTTTCATGCGGATAACATATGGTGCTCCTGCAGAAATTAGTTCATCTACTTGATCTTGAGGAAGGGTCAATGAGTTTTTTAGGCTTGTCCTTGAAACATGGTTGTATTGCCAGTTTGGCATTCCCATTTGTTTTGCACGCTCTCTCATTTGATCAAGCTCGTCTGCTGTATCAAAAGCATAATAAGCCTTATCTTCTTTTACAAGTTGTTCGGCGTAAGGACGATACATTTCTTTTCTTTCAGATTGAACGTAAGGACCAAATTCTCCTCCGATACCGGGACCCTCCGTTGGCATAATGCCACACCAAGCTAAAGCATCCATAATATATTCTTGCGCTCCAGGAACAAAACGAGTTTGATCTGTGTCTTCTATGCGAATTATAAAAGTCCCATTATTTTTTTTCGCAAAGAGGTAGTTGTACAAAGCGGTTCTTACACCACCCATGTGAAGCGGCCCTGTTGGGGACGGTGCAAAACGAACTCTAACTGGTTTTTCCGACATAGCTGAAATTTTGTGCAAAGATAAACAGATTTCGAAAGTGAGAAAAGGCCTTTCTTCGCTGAAACAATTGCTAAGTTGAACGTTATGAACAGTTCGTTGTAACGTTAATATTTCATAAGTGCAAGATGCATTTGTGATTATGTTTTAAATTAGTACGTTGCATTGATATTGAATGTGAAATGGGCTCTTTTGATAGATTATTAGAACAAATAGACGCTTTTATCAGGAAGTTTTACAAGAACCAAATGATAAAGGGTGTGTTTTTGTTTGTTGGCATTTTTTTGTTGTCCTTTCTGTTAACAACAACCTTGGAATATTTCGGGCGATTTAATTCTGTAACTAGGGGCGCCTTGTTCTTTTCTTTCCTCGGAATCAATGCCTGGATTTTTACGAGCTATTTGGTGGTTCCAATAATGAAACTTTATTCATTTGGACAACGAATTGATCGATACCAAGCATCAGAGATCATCGGCTCGTTCTTTCCGAACGTTTCAGATAGATTAAAAAACACACTACAGCTTCAAGATGACTTACAGTCAAACGAGGGGAATATCGAGTTATTACGAGCCAGTGTTGTGCAACGTTCTGAGTCTTTGAGCGTTGTGCCATTTTCGTCTGCAATTGATATAAAAGAAAACAGAAAATATGTCAAGTTTCTTCTTCCTCTCTTTTTGTTGTTCATACTTATTGGAATTGCGGCCCCCGGCTTGTTTACGCAAGGAACGGAGCGAGTTGTAAACTATACAAAGGAATTTAAACCAGAGGCCCCATTTGCATTTTCTTTAACATCCACGGATTTAGATGTTGAGGAAGGTGAAGATTTGCCCATTCGTATCAAAATCAAAGGAAAACAATTGCCTGAAAATGTATACTTAATTAGTGAGAATGGTAAGTTTTTGATGCAAAAGGCAGCAAAAAACATCTTTTTTGGTGTGATTAAAAAGCCAAAGCAGTCTGGGTCATTTCAATTTTCGGCGAATGAATTCTTAAGTGATGAATATAGGCTGACAGTTTTTGGTAAATCGGCAATTGGGCGTTTGCAGGCAAAGTTGATTTATCCAGATTATTTGGGCAGAACCAATGAAACGGTTGAAAATGCCGGTGACATGACTGTACCAGAGGGAACCACGATAGAATGGAACCTCAAGACAAAAAACACGAAGTGGCTTGATTTTGTTTTTAATGGTGCGTCAGAACGATTTAGAGAGGAAGGAATACGCACAACCAAAAAAATAAGAGAGAATGCAAAGGTAAAACTCATCCTTTCTAATAAATATAGAAATAAGTTGGATTCTTCCGCGATCGCTATTTCTGTTTTAAAAGATGCTTATCCAGCTATTCAAGTAGAGGAAATTAAGGACAGCTTATCTGATGGTGTGCGTTTTTTCTCAGGACGGATTTCTGATGATTATGGTCTTACATCGTTGAGCTTTGTGTATACTGTTGTCTCCGAAAATGGCACGTCGAATCAAAAAAGACTGTCTGTTAGAAAAGTCGCTGGCGTGGATCTGGCCTTTGATTTTGCGGTTGACTTTAGAAGAGAAAATGTCAAATTAAATGATCGTATTGAATATTATTTTGTTGTAGGTGATAATGATGGTGTAAACGGAAGTAAGTCTACCAAAACACAGACATTTACTTACCAGCTTCCCAGTTTGGATGAATTAAACGAGAAAAGAGAAGAACAACAAGAGCAAGTAAAAGACAATTTGAATGACATTCTAAAGCGCACTCAAGAGTTCCAAAAG
>JBKDKG010000132.1:0-3267 GCA_046345095.1 Flavobacteriia bacterium
ATCTTAATCAAAGACTATCTGTATTTTGAAACCGCAAATAATCTTGTCAGTCAGTTTCTAACTTGCAATAATGATGAATTGGAAAATGAAAATCTGTTGCTTGAAAGGATTGCAGAAATGGATAGTTTGTTACATCAAATGAAAGCTGTAGCTTTTGACGTAAATGAAATAGATTTATTAACAACTTAATTTTTAAGTGTTTGTCAAAATCAGAGGTTAGAATTTATTACTTTTTTCAATTTTTCCTCCTCCATCGCTCCATTTTGTTTCCACACTTCTTTTCCATCTTTGAATAAGATGAAAACTGGTACTGCCTGGATTTCGTATTTGGCGGCTAATTCGGTGCTTTTGTCAACGTCGATGCGCAGTACGACCGCTTTGCCTTTAAATTCTTGTTCCATTTTATCAATGATTGGCGCCATTTTGCGGCATGGAGAGCACCATACTGTATGAAAGTCGACCAAGACCACTTTGTTTTGAGTCAATAATTTATCAAACTGTTTCAAACCCATTTGCTGAATGTGCTCATCTTTGGAAGTTGTTGCGGCCGTCAACGGATTTCCATTGGCTTGCCATGCTGTGATTCCGCCTTCAAGATTATAAACATGTTTGAAACCATTTTGAACCAATATATCTGCAGCTTGCGCACTTCGACCTCCCGCTTTACAATACACGAGAATATTCTTTGAATGGTCCATCACGCTGATCTTCTTCGTGAAATCAGGATCATAAAAATCGATGGTGCTAGCTTGATCGATGGTGCCGCCAGCTATTTCTTCTGGTGTACGCACATCTAAAATAATCGTGTTGCCACCGGTTATCAATTCTTTGAATTTCGTAACATCTATATTTTGAACACTCGCTGTTCCAGGCTGATTTTGCGAGGTGCAATTCGTGAACAAGAAAAGAATAAAGAACAGGGTAGAGGCAAAGGCGATGTGTTTCATAGACTATTCATTTGTTTTCTTAATCGATGACTACGAAGGTAAACATATTGGTTTTTGTGGAAAGTGACTTTTGTTACATTTATGCAAATTCAATTCTGATAGCTCCGCAGGATTGCAAATCCTGCGGAGCCTATTTGATAATCTGAAGTCTTAAGTGAATACAATAAACTCCAGGAAGTATGGATTCTTTTTCATGATAGTTGCTCTCTGAAGAATAGACCCCGCTCCGCAGGATTTGCAATCCTGCGGAAATTCCTTTATTCACTATTTTATAATTGATGTCTGCCGCATGATTGCATATCCTGCGGAGCTTATTTGATAGTTTGAAGTCTAAGCGGCATGCAATAAACTTCAGGAAGTATTGATTCTTTTTCATGATAGTTGCTCGCTGAAGAATAGATCCATTCAAAGTCATTCGACACGTACCCCTCTTCAAAAGGGTTATTATGAATGTAATTGATCTTGTCCCAAATGAATTTTTCATTAAAAAGCTCGATCGCATGATTTCCTGTCTGCCAAAATTTGAAACTTTTGTGCTTAGTGCTTTCATTCGCAGCTTTCGAGAATTCTTTTAACATCCATTCTCTTCTGGATTCAGGTTCGTTTATGATTTGATTCATTATTTTCTTTGCAGAAAATTTTTTAAAATCCCGAATGACATCTTTCAGTTCAAAGGGTTCATTACAATTTGCAATCAAGTGCAAGTGATTTGACATCAAACAAAAACTGTAGATATTTAATCCTTTGTTGGCGATGCAATAACGCAACGATTCGATAATGGCATCTTTATGATTTTTTCGAGTAAACACATCAATCCAGCCAACAACGGTGAGGGTTAGGAAATAACTTGTATTCTTTTTGATAGTATGCTTAACGCCTTGTTTCATACTATTTAAAGTAGTGAAAATTTCGCAGGATTGCAAATCCTGCGGAGCAGGCACGGAGTGAATTCAGTAGAAATAGAATAAAAAGGTAACGCTCCGCAGGATTTATAATCCTGCGGTACTCATCATTTTGAAGATGGAGTTTTAAGTATGCTAATAACATTTCCGCAGGATTGCAACCGCGCAGCGGACACGAAGTGAATTCAGTGGAAATAGAATAAAAAGGTAACGCTTCGCAGGATTTATAATCCTGCGGTTCTCATCAGTTTAAAGATGGAGTTTCAAACAAACCAATAACATTTCCGCTGGATTTTAGAACCATTTGTGTGACGTGCAGTGGATAAAAGCATCAATGCTACGCATTCGGTACTTTTTCTTTTCCTCCATTACAAAATTTAAATTTTGACTGTCGTAAAACGAAAAAAGCACCGGATCTAACGATCAGATGCTTTTATCAGAGTGCGCACGACTGGATTCGAACCAGCACACCTGTTGGCACCACCCCCTCAAGATGGCATGTCTACCAATTTCACCACGTGCGCGTTGAAATACGGATGTAAATATAACGAAACTTCGTTATTTGGCTAAAACAAGATTCAACTTAACCTAAATTTGAGTTGAAAAAAACCGACTTATTCAGCACGAACCTGCTCAATCAGCAGAAGTAACAACCAGGTTACAACTTATGTTTGAGAAAAGTGTACTGAACAAGTCGGATGAGAAATGTAAAATAAATTTACTTTTTTGCTTAGTTTGTGATTATCACTGTCCCTGCCCGAGTGAATAAGCTGGTTTCCCGTCAAACTCGTAAAGGTTCTCCGTTTTAACAACATCAATTTTTGCATCTAACGCTCTGGATAATAAGCCAATGATGTGATTGTGGAATAACAATTTCCCTTCTCTTGGTTTAAATCTACAACGCCAGTGATCTGTACAATAGGTTTCTTTGAAACCGTCAGGCCATACTTTTATTCCTCGATTTGTAATCATCGTAAGATGTTTGTTTTCCGAATTGATGCTTTCAAGTTTTTCAGCCAATTCATTTGGGTCTGTGCCGTTCCAGTGAACAAACAAGTCGACACCAACCAAAGTTTTAGTTTTCGCAGGTTTTTTCTCATACTTTGGAAGATTCAGTACCGTATCCTTCGCATAAGATACTGATTTCAATTGCGAAGGTTGTTTTCCTAGATTTGAAATAACAGCTTGGGCAAATTCACTTGTTCCAACTTTTTCTTTACTAATTCCTTCTTTGTAGATATCGTAGGTGTGAATACCTTCTTCTATTGTTTTCAACCATGCGTTTTGAACTTTTTCTGCAATTTCGGTTTGTCCAATGTGATTCAACATCATGATAGCACCTTGTAATAGCCCTGAAGGGTTCGCCATGTTTTGACCAGCACGTCTTGGTGCTGAACCATGAATAGCTTCGAACATGG
>JBKDKG010000133.1:0-4923 GCA_046345095.1 Flavobacteriia bacterium
CCCATGATCATGGCTAAAGAAATTCTAATAAATAAAGACTGAATGCAACATATTCGTATCGGTTCGCGGGGAAGTGACTTAGCACTTTGGCAAGCGAACCACGTTAAAAAACAATTGGAAGCACTTGGCAGTTCCGTTGAAATCAAAATAATAGTTACTCAAGGTGATGCTATTCAAAACCTAAGTTTCGACAAATTGGAAGGCAAAGGCTTTTTTACGAAAGAAATCGAAACTGCGCTTCTAAATAATGAAATCGATTTGGCGGTTCATTCTCACAAAGACCTTGAAACAGAGCAACCAAAAGGGCTAATTGTCGCTGCAGTTTCGGAGCGTGAAGATCCAGCAGATTTGCTTTTAATACGAAAAGAAAAAGTCGATTCGTTGCAACTTTGGTCCTTAATAGAAAAATCAATCATCGGCACATCTTCAGCAAGAAGAAAGTCGCAGGTTAGAGGGTTTCGACCAGACGCGGAAATAAAAGATTTACGCGGCAACGTACCCACGAGAATTCAAAAATTAAGAGATGGTCATTATGATGCAATTCTCTTGGCAAAAGCTGGTGTTGACAGATTAAAAATAGACTTAACTGAATTTCATGTCGAAAGACTGGATCCAGAAGAATTCATTCCTGCACCTGCACAAGGTGTTCTTGCATTGCAAATTCGCGAGGGAGATCAAGAACTTTTAAAATTTCTAGCAAAGATGAACCACACAGCTGTTCAAGAGCGCATAGCGATTGAACGAAAAGTACTGAATTTACTGCAAGGAGGTTGTCAGCTTCCATTGGGTGTATTTTGTGCTGATAATGGTATTGTTTTCGTGTCTCATTGCCAAAATTGGGAAGATGGGGCAAATTGGTTCGAATACGAAACAGATGATTATAAATCCCTACCAGAAATTATTGTAGAAGATCTTACGTCGATGCAAGATTGATCAAATCCCTATACATATCTAGGTCTGAGGAGGATGTTCCTTTGTTGCTTAACTTTTGTTCAGAACAAGGCATAGAATTAGAATCTAAATCAATGATTTCATTTGTCGGACTTGATTTCATTGTAGAAGAATCTTTTGATGTTGTATTTTTTTCAAGTCCTCGCAGCGTTCAATATTTTTTAGAAAAGTACAATTTGTCTGATCAGATATTCATGGGGTGTATTGGTCATTCAACGGCTGAAGAACTTGCTAAATGGGGATTTGACTCATCCTTCATAGGAGAAAATTCAGGGCATCCAGAACAAGTTGCGGAAGCCTTTAAAAACTGGTTGGGAAAACGAAAGGTACTTTTTCCTATATCAATGAGCAGTAACAAGACCTTTACATCACAAATTCCTTTCGAACAAAAGTTAGAGATTACAGTCTATCAAACAATATATACCCCACAAATAATCGAAGAAGCGAACCTTTATGTGTTTACAAGTCCATCTAATTTAAAAGCGTTTCTATCAGTAAATGAAGTGCCTAAAGCACCTGTTATAGCCTGGGGAAATACAACAGCTAAAGCAATTTCAAATGCGGGTATGAAACTTATTCATGTTTTAGAAAGTGCAACAGAAGAAGAGTTAGTTTCGTTTCTAGCAAATGGCTAAAAATACCGCCAAAAAGAAAGGCCTCCATTTCTGAAGGCCTTTTCAATAAGTATTGATCAATTATTTTACTAAAAATTGCAGTACTTTCTGCGCTGAAGCAGTTTTAACTGTCATCATGTACGATCCAGCTGCGAGTTTTGAAGTATCCATCATAACCAAATTAGAGCCAGATGCCGCCATTACTGAATTAGTTTGAACCACTTTACCAGTAATATCTACAATTTGAATGGCTGCATTTTGTGGTGTGTTAACAGAGAATCGCAAGTTTACTTCCTGATCAGCAGGGTTCGGATAAAGTGCCAATTCGTCAATTGTACCTGCTTCTTCAATTCCAAGAACCAGTTCATCTGACTGTGGACCAAGATAAAGGTTGATATCGTCCAAATAGAAATTGTTTCCGCCATTGCCTTCAAAACGGAACTTATATCGGAAATTGTCTACCCAATATTCATTCGTCACATTAATCATGTGAACAGTTACCCAATCCGCAGCACTTGAAGGCGCCCATGAAGTAGATGATGTCAATGTAGACAATGAATTTCCGCTTAAAGTTTTGCGTTGTACCCAACTATCGCCACAGTTGTTTGTAACGAATACTTTTAATGCCTCATTATTAGACGCAGTTCTTTTCCGGTAGGCATAACGGAAGCTTAAAGTCACTTGAGCGCCGTTTGAAGCAACTGCAGACAAGTCTACAGGCGCAGCAATAAGTTCATCAATATTTGATCCTGATTGTCCAAAGTTTGCCACTTTCACACACTTTAATCCAGAATGGCTTACAGCATTGTCAATTGCGAATGTATTGTTGTTATTTACATTGAAAACTTCCCAATTTGCCAAATTAGACAAACTTGTATAATTTTCAAATCCTTCAAAGAATGGCAAGCTGTAGGAAGAAGGGTAAACGCGAACATATGCTGTTTTTGTTTCCGCATCTGTATTCGTTCCGTCTGTTGCAGAGAGTGTTACTGTGTAAACTCCTGGTGTATTGTATACTACAACAGGATTTTGTTCAGTTGAAGTTGCAGGACTTCCAGACTCAAACGTCCAATTCCAACCGTTAACAGCATTGTATGAATCATCTGAAAAGGAAATAGATCCACCTAAACACACGGCTGTTTTGTTTGAAGTAAATTCTGCTTTGCACAAGTATGTTAAACCATCTGCACCAGTTGAAGTAAGATTGGCAGCTTGCCATAAATTTCTACGGCCTGTATTCTGCACTTGCAGAGCAGCTCTCATTCTATCTACTTGGCCTTGCGTAAACATCTTAGAGCAGTAAGAGTAATCCATATAGTTCTCCACATTGTCCTTCGTGTCTGTTCCGAAGAATGGATCAACTGAAGTACATGTATTGGCATTTAAATTACAAGAAGTAACCCCAATACAGTTTGGTGTATCATCAACGTCATCATCAGTGCTGCAACTAGAAGCATTTCCGGGATTGTTATTTGAACCCCATGTGTGAGAAAGGTTTAACCAATGTCCAACTTCATGTGTAAAAGCCCGACTAGTTTGAACAGAACTTGTACCTATCGATCCTACATAATCATGCAAGATCCAGATTCCATTTCCCATTTGAGATGCTGACCAGGACCCTGGATTGGTTGTATAACCAGCAGCTCCACCAGCCTCTGCGACAACAAAGACATTCAAGTATTTATTTCCAGGCCATTGGCCATTGAATACATCATTCCCATTAACAACCGCCGTGACCTGCGCACTACCATTGCTCCCATCGTAACTAAGCGCATTTACTGTTCTCGTTATCCCTTTGAAACATGCTCCATTTGGGGCTTTCGTCGCCAAAACAAATTCAACTTCTGAGTCAGACGGCATACCTTGAAAAACAGATTGCACTGTCGCTGCATCCGCATTTAACAATCTAAAATCTCTATTTAGAATTTCTACTTGATCAAGGATTTGCTCATCACTGATATTTTCAACGCCATTGTTATGCAAAACGTGAAAAACGATGGGAATTTTATATACTACTCCTTTTTCAGTTGATTTATATTGCATGGCTGCTTGTTGATCAGCCTGGTCTTTCAACCAAGACTTCATGAACTCTGGATTTTGTTTGAGTTCATTCATTTTTTTGTGCGTTACACAATATTCTACATTCTCACCTTGACGCACATTATCCATATCAATTTTACGAGCTGGCATTTGGCTGAACAAAGCGGTGTAGGAGAATAGACCGATTAAGAGAGCTGTTCTTTTCATATAATTTAGCTTGATTTATGCTTATTTAAAAACGTTCTAAAATAGTAAAAGGTTTGAAAGAGTCAAAACATAAATTCCTTGAACGGCAAATATGGTGTTCAAAAGGCCGAGAATCTTTGATTTTTATGGCGGATCAAAAACTCAATTCACAAGATCGTTGATGGAATGAACTACTTTTCCATCAAAGGGAAGTGCAAGAAATCTCACTATTTTGAATGCAACTTCATTGGGTGCTAGCAACTGTCTGTTTTCGTGCATGCCTTGAAACTTAGCTACATCAGAAAAATCCAGTTCTCTTGCAGAACGAATTGCCTGCTGCATTGGTGTATCTACTGCTCCTGGAGCAATCGAATATATTTTCAGGTGGCGAGACATTTCAAGCTCCTCCAAATAGATACTTTCAGAAAAACGATCAAGTGCAATCTTTGAAGCACAATAAGTTGCCCAGGAAGGAATTGCACGATTTGCGGCACCCGAACTAATATTTAAAATAGCGGTTCGTTTTTCAATAGGTACCTCTTGAAGAAATTTCTGACAAAGCAACATCGGTAGCAACACGTTAACAGTCATTACCTCTTGTATCTCCTTTGGTTGCTGATCCATTATTCGTTTCAGTGGACCAATGACACCGGCGTTGTTTATGAGCATACACCCTTCTTGATCAGCAATAAATTCAAATTGTTCGACCATCGAAAGGTTGTTCAAATCGCAAGGTATGAACTCGAAGTTAGGGTGTTGGATATTGTTTCGCCTACCTAAACCGATGACAAGGTTGCCTTCATTCAAAAATGCCTCGGCGAGCGCTTTTCCTATGCCACCTGAAACCCCTGTTATGTATACGCGCATGAAGTGAATTAAGCCAAGGCTTGCTCAAGGTCTGCAATCAAATCTTCCACATCTTCCACTCCTACAGACAGTCTTAATAGATTATCTACAACTCCCGCTTTTTCTCTTTCCACTTTTGGAATGGATGCGTGGGTCATGGTTGCAGGGTGATTGATTAAGGATTCTACGCCACCTAAAGATTCAGCCAGAGAAAATATTTGAAAAGAAGATGCCACTCTAAATGTATTTTCTATTGATTTATCCTTCAATACTATTGATATCATTC
>JBKDKG010000134.1:0-12426 GCA_046345095.1 Flavobacteriia bacterium
GCCGGATTGTATACTTTTGTTAAGAGCTAGTCGAGTGTACTACGCAGGAGGATGTATCGAGACTAGCACTCGGTCGATCTGTATAATTTTGTTAAGAGCTGGTCGAGTGTCCGACGAAGGAGGATGTATCGAGACTAGCACTCGGTCGGCTTGTATACTTTTGTTAAAAGCTAGTCGAGTGACCGCTTCAGCGGTTGTACCGAGACTAGCACTCGGCCGGCTTGTATACTTTTGTTAAAAGCTAGTCGAGTGACCGCTTCAGCGGTTGTATCGAGACTAGCACTCGGCCGGCTTGTATACTTTTGTTAAGAGCTAGTCGAGTGTACGACGCAGGAGGATGTATCGAGACTAGCACTCGGTCGATCTGTATAATTTTGTTTAGAGCTAGCCGAGTGGCCGCTTCAGCGGTTGTATCGAGGCTAGCGGTTGTATCGAGGCTAGCAACTCCGCCAATTTCTCCACCTGAATTTTCCGCGAATATTTTTCGATGCCATTAGAATTGCAGGCGATACTCCCTGTGTTTTCAAACTCTTGATAAAGCTCATTCAAGACTTCCAAAAGGTGACTAGCATCTTTCACAATGACACCTGAATTTGTTGATTGAATTATTTCTGCTTGCAATTGGTTGCTTTCGTCTTTTATGTCAGTTAGATGAAAATAAGTTGATTTTAAGTTTTTAGATTCAATATCATCAGAATAGCACAAAATAATTTTTCTTTTTATTCCCAAGTAGGTAAAAATCTTTGTTCCTAAAATGGAATAATCGTTAAACAACAAGAATAAATTTGCCTTTGCCAATTCTTTCACTAAAGTCTCATTTTCTGTTCTTGGAAAAAAATGAACGACTGACTTTAAATAATTCGAATTAGAAATGATTTTTTGCAGTTCTTCTTGGTTGTTTATTCCATAAAAATTGACGCGAATGGCTTTTATTTTGGTTGTTTCGCCAAATTTTTCAAGGGTTCTAAGAAAACTTTCAATCGGATGCCATTTGTAAATAGTTCCGGCAAATGAAATGGTAAAACAATCGTTATTTTGTGCTATACTAAACGTTTTATCAATTGCTTCGGGGTTGAAACCATTTAAGATCAATGAGAAGTTTTTGTTTGATAAGTTTCTTTCAACCTGTTTCTGGAGAAATGTTGAGACTGTAATTATTTTCGAAACATTTTTCAGATATCGATTTTCAAAAAAAGAATTCCATGCTTTTAAAAAAATATTTCTCGACCTTGTTTTATCTTGTACCCATGCATCCCTGTAATCAGCAACCCATGGTGTTTGGAATTTCTTGCCCAGTTTTGAGGCATATTTAAACAGGATAAATGGATCACCGGTAGCAATAATGCAATCAACTTTGTTTTGTTTTAAGTAATCTTCTGCAGCTAAATAGATTTTATATTTTGGCCCAACAGAAAACGGGAATTGGATTAACTCATTAAATATGGAGTTGATTTTACGAAGAGATTTATATTTATTTGGCCCATATTTTAGTAATATTTTATTGGATAAAGTTGGCTGGTAAGCGCTTCTAATGATTGTGCCGTATTCAGTTTTTTCTATTATTGTCTGAGCTGAATTACTTGGGGAAACATAATCCAAATGATTTCCATGCGTATTGCTCCATTGACGTGTAACAACAATAGGTTCAATACCGAATTCTTTCAGATAACGGTACCAATTGTATGGTCTTAAACCACCCACTGAAACGTAGGGCGGGAAATCATAGGCCAGAATTAGTACTTTTTTCATCTTTAACTCACTCATAATTATCCATTAAAAGAAAGTCCGCTATATGAAAATGTTTTACTCCTTCAATGGTGTCAGTCCAAATCGAATCCATGGAAACGACATATTTTGGGTAATGGTCTTTCAGCTCCAATAAAGGATTAAATTCCCTCTCAACTGTTGCTTTTTCGGGCATCAGGTAGGTAACTTGAATGTAAAACTTTGAATTCCCTTTTGTTGCAATAAAATCAATTTCTTTTGTGCCAACTTTGCCAACAGCAACTTTATAGTCTCTGCTCAGCAATTCGAGTAAAACAATATTCTCCAAAATCCCTGAAATCATTCTGTCTTTATAACCCATCACAGCATATATAAGCGCAGGGTCACTCACAAAATATTTCTCTTGCGTCTTTAATAACTCTTTTCCCTTCACGTCATAGCGTTGGATACGTTTGATGATGAAAGCGCTTTCCAAGGCATTAAGGTAATTATAAACTGTGTTTAGATCAATTTTTCGTTGTTGACTTTTAAAATAATCTGCAATGTTTTTTGCTGAAAATGAGTTACCAATATTATCAAATACATACTTAACAATTCGTTCTAACAATTCTACATCACGAATTTTATATCGCTGAACGGTGTCCCTTAAAATGGCTGAAGAGTATATATCAAAAACAATTTTATAGGCAGATTCTAAAGAATAGGTTGATGTGTGTAATACAGGAAATCCACCAATTCGCATAAAGTATTCAAATTTTTCAAACCTACTTTTATCGCTTTTTTGAAGTTCAGTATTAAAGCTCAAACATTCTCTAAATGTGAGTGTTTGTATTTGAAATTCAACGTATCTTCCAGCTAGAAATGTTGCCAGTTCAGAGGATAATAAATGCGAATTTGATCCGGTGATGTAGATGTCAGCGTTAAAATCCAAGAGAAATGAATTCACTGCCTTTTCCCAGCCAATTACCTCTTGGATTTCATCAAGTAATATATAAGGCTTATTTACAGGCGTTATTTGTTGTTTAATAGAGGTGTAAAGGTCTTCTCCTGTCTTTATTTCTGAGTAATTGAAGCTCTCAAAATTGATGAAATGAATATTTTTTTCCTCGGCTCCTCTTCGAAGAATTTCCTCTTTTAATAGAAGCAAAATACTTGATTTACCAGATCTTCGAATGCCAGTTATTACTTTAATAAAAGGCTTATCGATGAATTCTTTAATCTTGTTTATATATAATTCTCGTTGAATCATTATTGGGTTGTAACAACAAAAATAGTAGAATAATTCAATTTTTAATGCCTATAACCCTAAAAAGTGAATTTAAAATTAAATTTTAAGGGTTGTAACCTATAAAAGTAATAATTAGGGGTAGATTATTTGCCAGAATAAGTACTTTTTTCATCTTTCCAAAGATAGGAATTCAGTTTTAAAAGGAATCAAAGTGGGTGAAATCGTCTATTCATTAACTTTTAAATATCTTTGAGGCAATAGAGACGAATGAAAAAAGCACTAATTACAGGGATTACAGGTCAAGATGGCGCTTATTTAGCAGAGTTACTGCTCGAAAAAGGCTACGAGGTTCACGGAATTAAACGACGTTCTTCATTGTTTAATACTGAAAGAATAGATCATTTGTACCAGGACTTGCACGAACGAAACGTTCGGTTTATACTGCATTACGGAGATTTATCGGATTCGATGAATCTAACACGCATTATTCAAGAGGTACAGCCAGATGAGATTTATAATCTGGGCGCTATGTCGCATGTGAAGGTGAGCTTTGAAACACCCGAATACACTGCAGATGTAGATGGAATTGGTACACTGCGTATTTTGGAGGCAGTTCGATTGCTGGGTTTGACAGAAAAAACAAGAATTTACCAAGCATCCACATCAGAATTGTATGGTTTGGTGCAAGAAGTGCCTCAATCTGAGAAAACACCTTTTTATCCAAGAAGCCCTTATGCAGTAGCCAAACAATATGCTTTTTGGATTACAGTTAATTACCGTGAAGCTTACAACATGTATGCCTGCAATGGTATTTTGTTTAATCATGAATCACCTTTGCGAGGAGAAACCTTTGTTACGCGAAAGATTACAAGGGGTGTGGCACAGATTGCACTGGGATTAGACAAATGCCTTTTCGTTGGAAATTTGGACGCAAAACGTGATTGGGGACATGCTAAAGACTATGTTGAGGTCATGTGGCGCATGTTGCAGCAAGAAACTCCAGAAGACTTCGTTATTGCGACGGGCGTAACGACCGAGGTGCGCGAATTTGCAAGAATGGCATTTGAGGAAGCTGGTATCAAAATAGGCTTTGAGGGAGAAGGAGTAAATGAAAAAGCTGTAGTGTTAGAAAAAGCAACGACCATCGAAGCCGTTCAGGTTGGTCAAACGGTATTGCAGGTGGACCCAAAATATTTTCGACCAACGGAGGTAGAATTGTTGATTGGTGACCCTAGTAAAGCGAAGCAAAAGTTAGGCTGGAAACCAAGCTATGACTTGAATGCATTGGTTAAGGAAATGGTACAGGCTGATCTTGAATATTTTAAAAGAGAAAAATACTTGATGGATGGAGGTCATAAACGCTTTACTCCACATGAATAAAAGCGCTAAAATATATGTTGCTGGGCACAACGGAATGGTTGGTTCTGCCATTGTTCGACTTTTGCAAAAAGAAGGCTTTAATAATTTGTTGATAAGACGCTCTTCAGAGTTGGATCTCCGAAATCAAGCAGCCGTAAATACCTTTTTTCGGGAAGAACAACCTGAGTATGTTTATTTAGCTGCGGCGAAAGTCGGAGGAATTCATGCAAACAATCAATTCAAAGCAGATTTCATTTATGACAACCTCATGATGGAATGCAATGTGATACATGCGGCTCACGAAAATGGCTGTAAAAAACTACTTTTTCTTGGGTCTTCGTGCATCTATCCAAAGTTTGCTGAACAACCCATTCAAGAAGAATCATTGTTGACGGGATTGCTTGAACCGACAAATGAACCTTATGCGCTAGCTAAAATTGCTGGTTTGAAAATGTGCGATTATTACCGCGAACAATATGGGGCAGACTTTATTTCGTTGATGCCGACTAATCTATATGGTCCAAATGATAATTATGATTTGCAGAACTCCCACGTGATTCCAGCAATGCTGCGTAAGTTTCATGAAGCCAAGATAGAAAATAAACAAGCTGTCGAACTCTGGGGAACTGGATCGCCGAAACGTGAGTTTTTGCACGTAGATGACTTGGCGAAAGCGTGTCTCTATTTTATGGAAAATCATTCTGACAAAGGCACTATCAATATTGGAACAGGCGAGGATGTTTCTATCTGGGACTTGGCGGAATTGATTAGGAAAATTGTTGGTTTCGAAGGTGAAATCAATTGGAATACAGCCTATCCAGATGGAACTCCAAGGAAATTATTGAATGTCGAAAAGGCTTTATCTCTTGGTTGGAAAGCGCAAATTTCACTGGAAAATGGACTACAGGAAGTGTATCTGAATAAATTCGTTCCAGCCTAAATAGCCTTACATCCAATGCCTAATAAGCACTTACTCCTTCTTACCGCTGAATATCCATATGGAAAAGGGGAGACGTTTTTGGAAAATGAAGTGCCTATTTTAGCAAAGCATTTTGAAAAAATCACCATTCTTTCATTAACCGAAACAACGGTGCAAACCAGAGAATTACCAGAGGTTTGTGAGGTATTCCGCTATCCTGTTTCTTTATCGAAAATTCAGAAAATACTAGCTTTGAGGCACTTGTTATTAAGAGAAGTGAGGGCAGAAGTAAAACAAGTAACGAACGTTTATAAGTTAAAAGTTAACTTTCAGATCATTTCAACCATCCTAGTTTCACGGGCAAGAGCAAAAAAAATAAAATCATTAGTTAGAAAGCATTTAAATTCGGAATCGATTGCCTATTCCTATTGGACGGATGATTCCTCCTTGGCTTTGGCGCAATTGAAAATTGAAAATCCTGACTTTAAATGTGTGTCTCGCTTTCACGGGTGGGATGTTTACTTTGAGGCAAGTGCAATTGGTTATTTGCCTTTCCGGAAGTTTATCAATGATCACTTGGACCAACAATATGCCATTTCTGATGCAGGTTCAAATTATGCAAGAACGAGATGGGGAATAGATTTTCCGAACAAAATATCTGTTTCGCGGTTAGGTACCGCAACCCAAATGGAACATTGGTTAACTCGCGAATCTATGCGTGAGCAAAGACTTATCGTTAGTTGTTCAAACATTATTCCACTCAAGCGAGTGGAACTTATTTTCGAAGTCTTGAATGGTTTAGTGAATCATGAAATATGTTGGGTCCATTTTGGAGATGGACAGAATTTGACAGAATTAGAAAGAAAAATCGCTCATGAAAAAAAATCCCATCTTACTGTTGAATTGAGGGGGAGGGTTTCCAATGAAGAAGTATTGGAATTTTACAAGCAAGAAGGTCCTTATTTTTTCATAAATCTCAGTACATCTGAAGGGATTCCGGTTTCTATCATGGAGGCCTTCTCATTAGGAATTCCCGTTGTTGCAACTGCGGTTGGAGGGGTTCCCGAAATTGTATCCAACCATATCGGTGCGTTGGTTGATCCGAATGCTACTGCTGAAGAGATTCAAATGATTCTGATCAATTTACTAAGTAAACCGCTATCCGATTGGAATAAACTGTCTGAGCAAGCTTATGAAGTTTGGAAAAACCAATACAACGCGGAAACAAATTTCACTTCTTTTGCCCAGGTGCTAAAGGAAATCTAACTCCAATTTTAGTGAAAGACCCCGTTCTCTAACTACTTATTTTGTTAGTTGACTTATTCCAAATCCCCAAAAATACATACTATTTGGGGATTGTATTCTCCAAAAATATATACTAATTGGGGATTGTATTCTCCAAAAATAGTATATATTTGGTGATTATGATTAATAGAATCTTATACAATAGTCTGGAAAAGAATGTAAAAAAGAATAAAGCAATTGTTCTTTTGGGACCTAGGCAGGTTGGTAAAACGACATTGATCCAGGAATTCCTTAAAAACAAGGACTGCTTATTCTTAAGTGGGGATGATCCTGAAGTTAGAGTGTTATTAGAAGATGCCGGGACAAGTAAACTGAAGGCAATTCTCGGCAATTATGAATGGGTATTCATAGATGAAGCACAAAGAATCAAAGGGATAGGGCTTACGGCGAAGTTGATTACAGATAATTTTAAAAAAGTGCAGTTGTTCATCAGTGGCTCTTCTGCATTAGAGATAAATGACCACGCACAAGAACCTTTAACAGGACGAAAATATGAATACCAGTTATTTCCGATAAGTTGGGAAGAATTTGAAAAGAATGTCGGTTACTTGGAAGCAAATTCTCAATTAGAGGAACGATTGATTTATGGGATGTATCCAGATGTGATCAATCGTCGGTCAGAAGCGGCAGTAATTCTCAAACAACTCACCTCAAGTTACTTGTATAAAGATATTTTATCCATAACGGGCATTAAAAAACCTGATTTACTGGAAAAATTGCTTCGAGCACTTGCGCTGCAGTTGGGTAACGAAGTCTCTTACAACGAATTGTCCAAACTTCTAGAAGTGGATAAAGCCACAATTGCAAAGTACATTGATCTTCTTGAGAAGTTGTTTATTATTGTTAAATTGAATAGTTTCAGTCGAAATCAACGAAACGAAATCAAACACAACCGTAAGATCTATTTTTACGACAATGGAATTCGCAACATGTTAATTAATAATTTGAACCCTCTTGACTCCCGAAATGATAAAGGCGCGTTATGGGAAAACTTTCTAATTACAGAACGGCTCAAGGTGCAACACTATCACCTATTATTTACAAACAACTATTTTTGGCGCACTATTCAAAAACAAGAGATTGATTTTGTGGAAGAACGAAATGGGAAGTTGGTAGCGTATGAATTCAAATGGAAAAAGAAAAACAGTGACAAGATTCCGGCTTCTTTTCTCGAAAAATACAATGCCACGGGTACCATTATCGATAAAGATAATTTCCGGGAGTTTGTTTTGTTAGATTTTTGAAATAGCTATTCTACAGATGTGAACGATACAGCTCTTCTAATCGACTGCAATAATGTGTGATATCAAAGTTCTTGACAAAGTCCAAAGCGGATTGCTGCACGGAATTGTACAGAGGAGCGTTTTCCCATAATTCAATGATTTGATCTGCAAGTTGCGCTGGATCTGGTTGTTGAAATATAAATCCGTTTTTGCCCTGTTCAATCAAATCGCGATTGCCACGCCCAACAACACAAACGACAGGAGTACCTGCGGCCATGGCTTCCAAAACAACCAATCCCAAGGGTTCGTAATTTGCTGTGTGAAGGTAAACAAATGCTTTGTGCAGAAAGGTTTCAGGATGATCGACATTGCCATGAAAATGAATGAAATCTGTTAATTCCAATTCATTCTTGAGTGCTTCTAGCGCTTTGCGTTTGGGGCCATCGCCAAGCAGGTGTAAATGAAATGAAAGACCTTTTTCGTGCAAATTTTTCACAACGCTGATTGCCTGATTTTGTGCTTTTTTCTCAACAAGGCTCCCAATCATGCACAACTCAAGTGCTTTTTCTTTCGGTGCTTTAGCTTGGAATCTATTGATTGAAATACCATTTAGTAGCTTATAAACTGGAGTTGAAGTCGGAAGTACTTTTTGTGCATATGTAAATGAATCATGTGCGATGCTGATTGCGATTTTTTTAGGCAATTTTTTCCAAGATTTCAAGATCAGATGGCGTTCGTAAAAGTCGGTAATTCCTTTTTTTGAAAAGAGCGGTTTTAAACTGCCATTCTCTAGTTGGTGCATGTTATCATGAAAATGCATGACACGAAGCGCATTTCCGATTCTTAGTTGACTCATGACCATTTCTGTTTCAAACAAGTGCGAATGAATAACGTCTGGTTGAAATGTATCTATGAACATTTGCAAGTGCTCTACATCAGCATCATTTTTTCCCGATAGGGAAGGGCGCACAAGGGATGGGATGAGCTCAATTCGAAGGTCCTCAGTAAAAGCTTTGTAGGCATTGTTTGGACGAAAAACAACAAGGCAAATTTCTATCCCTTCTCGCTGCTGCAGCTCCTGACAAATATCAATGACCAATCGCTCGGCGCCACCTTTGTTGAGTTCGGGTATGATGTGCAGGATTTTCATGTGCATTTAAACTTTCATTTAATTCTTTAGCTAGGATGCCAATACCTGCCAGTATCCTTTTCGCGGGCTTCCAACGTAGGTTAATTTTTTTTGTGCTTTTAATTTTTTAAGATGATACCGGATTCCATCTTCTGACAAGTTTAATTTTTTTGCCAATTCTTTAATGGTTCCTGAAGCATTTTGATGAAAATATTCCAGAATCAAACGTGCATTTTTAGTGGTAGTTTTAGTGGTAGTTTTAGTGGTAGTTTTTTTAGGTTTGGAAAGTGGGACGATTACTTCAAAAACGTCTTTTTCCATAAAAACAGGTGCTATTCCGCTATATAATCGACTATATTTAAAAACGTTTCTTATACCGGTTCCAAGTTCTTCAGCTCGAGCAATTTGAACAAAGAATTTCGTGATGTGTGGATTTTTTGGATACGATTCACATTCATCGGGCTGAATGGAGCCAAATAAATGAGGTTTGTTGGCATTTCGCAGTATACAATGGTCTACGGATATTTCAAGAGTAGAAACGCGTGGATTTATGTATTCACGATGTATCAGAAAGTTTGCTACAAGTTCTCTGAAAATATGTTCCCGCAATGAAATACGCAGGTCTCCTTCCATGTAAAATTTATCTAGCAAGTGCTTGGCTAAAAATTGCATAAGCATCTCGTAGGAAATGATCAAATTGCGCCGTATGGTTTCTCGGTCATCATATCTGCTTGTATCCACTCGTCGAAGTATGGCTTCGATCCTGTAGTGCGGTAACATGCTCAATATGGCTTCTTCTTTTCCAAACAACAACAAGGCGGCTAAGGTGAATCCTTCGGTATTGGTATTCAGATCTGTGCGGTACAATCCAGCAGCTTTGTAAAAGGCTGTTCCCGATAATTCCAGCCATGGGTGTGAGGGCCTATTGGCGCGTATCAGGTTTTTTGCTTTTTCAATAATACCGTTTTCGAAATGAGATTCATTCAGGTAAGGATAGATGGTGTTCTCGGAGTAATTTGTCGCTTTTTGCGCATACAAATCACTTATTTTACTATGTGTATTCAATACAAAATCACCATCGGTACTGCGGTCATAGATTTTTCCTTTGCTTTTGTGGACTTGTGAGCTAGAGGGTACAAATACGTGAATAATGCTTTTTCCTTCTATCTCGAGGATTGTTGGTTGCAATAGAAAAACAGGATCTAATTTCTCGGAGTTATTGCTCAAATTGACCAAATTTCGACATAACTGATCCGCTTTATTTTTGTCCAATCCAATTAGCTTCCCGGTATCATCTACACCAAGTAAAATGGTGCCGCCTTGTCTGTTTAGAAAAGCACAAATGGTCTCAAATAGATTTCCGGGTAATTCTTTGGATGCTTTTTTAAACTCGATGGTTAAGCCTTCCCCCTTTTTTAGAATATGTGCTATGTGTTGTGGATCCATAAATTGATGTAGACAAGATAAGGATTATTTACGGAATACAGGGCTACAGTTGTTATCTATTGGGAACTGATCACATGAAAAAAGTGACTTTTTTAGATCACACACACGCATTCCTCGGACGAAAAACAACCAGGCAAACTTCTATCCCTTCTCGCTGCTGCAGCTCCTGACAAATATCAATGACCAAACACTCAGCACCGCCTTTGTTGAGTTCGGGTATGATGTGCAGGATTTTCATTGATCAAAGTCGCTTTTTGTTGATAAATGCCTGAATTTATCGGACTTTTTTAATATTGGATTTTCAAAAAAACGATATGAAAACCAAGCGATAAGCAAGGTTGAAATATAAATAATGCAAAAAATAAAAATTCCATTAGATGATTTTGGGAATATGCTAAACATTAGTGTAATTATAAACGTATGATAAATATATGTTCCGTAAGAAATTTGTCCCAAGAAAAACAAAAAAGAATTTTCGTTAATGTTAGAAATTATGGGGTGCTGAGTAATTATGATTAGAATCAGGCCAGTTAGGAATGAAATTACAAATGGATTAATCACAGTTTTCAAAATAGGACCAATACCTGGATGAATATAAATGTTAACATCCAAAATTGAAACGCTCAAAAAAAGAATAAAAATTGTAAAGATCACTTTTGATATGAAGGAAGAATTTATGTATTGAACTATATCTTGTCGCCTATTCACTATAATGGCACAAATTACTCCGCAAAACAAACATTCGAAACGTAGCATAGATAATAGATTTAACCATGGAGTAGAGTTAATATGAGATAATTTTACGATACCATAAATAAGTAGGACTTTACCGATTACATAAAATAGGATTATTGCAATTAAAGTACTTAATCTTGTTCTTGAAATTTTATCGAAAATAAATGGAAAAATAAGATAGAAAAGCTCTTCAACACCTATGGACCATAAGGTAGACATGGAAAAACTATTTAAATAAAACGCTTTACTTATTGTTGGTAACATGAGAAAAGTGAATAAATAGGAATTAAGGTTCGCTTCACAGATAAAAAAGTTAACTGAGATGTAACTAATTAAAAAAGAAGTTAGAACAACAAAATAATAGAGTGGCCAAATTCTAAACATTCGGCGCATATAAAAATCTTTGATGAAAATCTTACCATTTAATTCTTTTTCTTTTAAAAGTAGGTAAGTAATTAGAAATCCGCTTAAAGCAAAAAAAACATCCACCCCATGTCCTGCCAATGCACCCCATAAATTGTGGTTAACATGAAAGCCCCAAGATGAAATTAGATAGGCAGTATGACCCATTATAACCATTGCAGCAGCGAAACAACGCACAGTATTTAAGTGAGATAATTTACCGCTGATCTTCATTTTTTTGCTTTTTTCTAATTACGTTGAACACTGGTATTGATTCGAGTAAAAAAAGAATACGCATTTTTCGTTGCTCATGATTCCATTGTGTAAAAAGAGATTTCAATGCATACTGAGCGGCTTTCAACTTATTATCATGAAATTGATAATATTCAGCAATTCTGAATTCTGTTTCGGAAAGCATTTTTTTCTTCATGGAAGAAGAAACTGAGTTTGAAAGGGGATGCTGAAAAAACAATTTCATGCCCTCGTAGCGTTTAAAGCAGGATCCTGAATTTGCAATCACTGAATTAAATGCGTGTTCTCGGTATAAAATTAAATAATCTTTTAATTGAGTAATGGGGAATTTAGTTGCTATACTGACCCATAATACTGTGTCCTCAACAATACAAATGTCTTCTCGGAACTTGAAGTCTTGAAAAATTCATCTATGTATACAAACTCTGCTTGGAGAAACTGGATACTGAAACAACCAGTCGGAAATTGGTTCTGATAAATCGGGTGTTTCAACTTGCGTAGTGCTAACGCCATCCCAAGTGCTGAAATTCGTTATGATCAAACATTTTTCCAATGTTTGTCTCTCTAAGAATGATTTGAGTTTTTCAAGATAGCGAGGATCGAAGGCGTCATCACTGTCTAGAAAACAGATCCATTCACCCTTGGCATGCTTGACTCCATTGTTTCGGGCAGCACTGCGCTCAGCATTGTCCGGGTAGATATA
>JBKDKG010000135.1:0-16566 GCA_046345095.1 Flavobacteriia bacterium
CGCAGAGAAACATTTGGGAAAAAGAGCCTGCGGTTTTTCATTTCCATTTTACCAGAAACATTCTTAAAACGGTGATTTTCGTATTTAATTTCTCCTACTTCAGTAAACATGGTTCCGCCAATATCATCAGGTAGAACAAACTCACGTGCATCTTGAATTTTCTCTTCTTTAGTCGTTGTTCCTAAATCTTGCAAGTCGATGTAGTTGCCTTTTATTTCGACATCTGCTTCTAGTTTTCCGGTTCCAGCGAAGTAATTGAATATATTTTTGAAAACACCGTCAAATTTTAAGTCTGAAGCACCAACGTTAAGTGAAACATTGTGCACGCCGGCCTCGTCATTTCGCAGGTAAAGTGAACCGCTTACATCATTGAAATGGCGATGATCATTTTCAAGTTTAAGGCCTACATTGTTCATTTGAACATTTCCTTCACATTTTTCTACGGAATAATCCTTAGTGCCTTGTTCGATAATTGTTTGAACAATAAAATCGGTCGACACATTCACATTCCCATTTACTTTTTCAACGTACGGAAAGCGAAACAACTGGTGCAACATTCCGAGGTTTAGCACACCGTCGGCATTTCCAACGATACGCGGATGATCGAACTGTGTGAGCTTTAGTTCCCCTTTAAATGGTCCACCTGGCGTATTGATTTTGAGTTTTTTTAAATTCAAAAATTCATTTCCTGCACCACCAGAGTTATTGTATTCTCCTTCTAGTTGAACCTTGCTCAGCTTAATTTTGCTTGCAGGTTCAGTTAAAGAACCATCCTTGATTCCAAATAGACATTTTATTTTTGCGGGTTCGGTGCGTTTATTGTTTGATTCGATGTACAAATCCGCATAGGCTGTTCCTGTCCCACTGTATTTGTCAATTTCATCTGTTTCCGATACGGCAAAACGATTCGCAAGATCTGTCAGTTGAAAATCTTTCGAATGCAAATCAAATTTAGTTTGATTGGGATTGACAAACCCTGCAACCTCAAATGGAAGTCCAGCGATTTTTATAAGAGCCTTCGGAATTTCTACGAGGTCTTTTGTTTTGTCCACATTTAGACTTAAGTCAAGCTCTGCCTCTTGATTCGAAAGTAACGTGATTTTACCACTTCTGACTTTATTGATTAAAAGCTTGGTCGTTGTGGCTACACTAAATCGATCTTGATCAAAGTTTCCTTCAAGATTCAGTGAGGCAATCGATGTTTTGTAATATTGAGCTGTTGCTTTGTTGTGATAGGACAGCCGCACTTCTTCTATGTCAACGGACTCCAATGCTAAGTCAAAACTGGTTTGTACAGTGTCTTTTGTTTCTTTCAAAATGTCATAATTGACCTGTCCACGACGATTGACTTTAAGCTGAATTGTGCCGGGCTCAACCTCAATGGAGTGAACCTTGTAATTTTCTTCCCAAATATCCATGGGATTGAATTTCATCCGGATTCGATCACTGTAAAGCAACGTATCTTTGGCGGTGGCATTTTTATAAGCATCTTGAATGAAAACCTTGTTAAAATCGACGGATAAACTTGGAAAAGATCCCCAAAAGGTCAAATCGACCTCGTCAACTTTTACCTTCGCTTTTAAGTGTTTGTTGACCTCTTGGATCACATAACCGCAGATTTCATCTTTAAAAACATAAACGCAGGTGGAAATGAGCAATACAATCGCTAGTAGCGTTCCAAAAAACCAATATGATACTTTAAGAATCCGTCGTTTCATCTTCATATAAAGTTAACACCACTTGTTTTCGACATGACATCCGTCTTTTAAACTTATTAACTCAGTAATGTTACAGAAGAGAAGCGGAATGGTTCAATGCGTTCAATGAATGTTCAATCAGTTCATGGAACGTTCAATTAGGTTCAATCAAGTTTATTTTTAGATAATCAAATTCAAAAAAAGCCGATGGCTTTTGAAGTGACCGAAGAGTAATTTTATATTACCAAAAGATCTCTTTGTGACCTATTCAGGGTTTGTCTTTTCATTGACTCGTGTCTTTGTGGTGAGAGAGAATTCAAGGGGTTCAAAACAATGTTCAATCAGTTCAAAGGGATCAAGTCTTGACATCTTAAGGTCCTAAAATCTTAATATCTATAAAGTTAAATGTGTTCAAAGGAAATAAGTCTTTCGTCTAGCAGTCTATTGTCTTTCGTCTCCAGGTCTTTTGTCTTGAATGTTCAAATGTTCGTTGTATCTTTGGCCTTCAAAAAATAGAACATGAGTTTAGTGACTGTAGGCAGTGTTGCCTTTGATGCGATTGAAACACCATTTGGTAAAACGGATAAAATTATTGGAGGGGCAGGTACTTTTATTGCACTTTCATCTTCCTTTTACGCGAAGGATCAAAAAATAGTCTCTGTTGTGGGAGATGATTTCCCTCAAAGTATGTTGGATATACTTGCAACAAAAGGGATTGACCTTTCTGGATTGCAAGTGAAAAAAGGTGAGAAAACATTCTTTTGGTCGGGACGTTACCATAACGATATGAACTCTAGAGATACATTAATCACCGAGCTAAATGTATTGGAGCATTTTGATCCAATCATTCCTGAAGACTATCAAGGAGCGGAGTATTTGATGCTAGGTAATTTGAGTCCACAAGTACAACGCACAGTGATTGAACGCTTGGAGAAACGTCCAAAATTAATTGCAATGGATACCATGAATTTTTGGATGGATATTGCAATGGACGAATTAAAGAAAACATTGGCGCTTGTTGATGTGCTTATTATCAATGATGAGGAAGCGCGTCAATTGTCTGGTGAATATTCGTTGAAGAAAGCTTCAAAAGTGATTCGTGCGATGGGGCCTAAGTACTTGATCATCAAAAAAGGTGAGCACGGTGCTTTACTTTTTCATGGTGATAATATCTTCTTCGCACCGGCATTGCCATTGGAAGATGTATTTGATCCAACTGGAGCTGGGGATACTTTTGCAGGAGGGTTTATCGGTTATCTAGCAGCAACGGATGATACTTCATTTGTTAACATGAAACGTGCAATCATCGCAGGATCTGCATTGGCATCTTTTTGTGTGGAGAAATTTGGTACAGAAAGATTATTGGAAATTTCACATAAAGATATTGAAGAACGCATTGAAGAGTTCATTTCTCTTGCGAACTTTGACATGGTGCAAACTGTGTGAGTCATGGAAAAAACTGAATTATTAGAAGAATTAGTCGCGCTGACAGCAAACGAAGATGTGTTTTCGGTTGCGCGCGAAATCAATGAATTGAAAGTGCGTTTTGATGATGCTATCATTGAAATGGAACGACTAGATCAGATCGCTCAATTGGAAGCTGCGGAAAAAGGTGAAGAATACGAACCAAAGGATATTCGTTCACTGCGCAAAGCATTTAACGAAGAGTACAATGGCTTTCGCGATAAGTTGAAAGTGCAGTCAGACTTAAGAAATGCGCAGGAAAATGAAAACCTGAAGCAAAAAAATGAGTTGATTTCACGCCTCAATAAAGTAATTCAGGAAGAGGAGAATATTGGTTCAGCCTTAAACGCATACAAGGAAATTCAGGAAACCTGGAAAACAATTGGTGATATTCCAAGGGCAAAACGTGATGATATCCAAAAAGAATATTCGCGTTTAATTGAACAGTTTTTCTACAATTTAAAGATTTACCGTGAACTCAAGGACCATGACCTTCGAAGAAACCAGCAACTGAAAGAAGAGGTGATTTCTAAGTTGGCAAGTTTGGTAGCCAGCGATTCCATTAAAGAAACGGAAGCGACGTTGAAAGTACTTCAAAATGAATGGGAAGATATTGGTCCTGTTGCTAATGAAGAATGGGAACGTCTTAAGTCAGAATATTGGGGACACGTAAAGAAGATTTATGAAAGAATTCATGCTTTTTACGACGAACGAAGAAACGCCTTACAAGAGAACATCAATAAAAAGAAAGAAATTCTAAAAGAGGCCGAAGAACTAGTTGCCTCAATTCAGGATTTCGATTCTGTGAAGGCGTGGGATCAGGCAACAGAAAATTTATTGAAGCTTCAAGAAAATTGGCGCGCAATTGGTTTTGGACCAAGAAAAGAAAACGAGGAAATCTATAAATCATTCCGCGGTTTGGCTGACACCTTCTTTGCTAGCAAGAAGGCCTATTTTGAAGTTGTTCAACAAGGATTTAAGAAAATTGCGGATGCAAAAGCAGAATTGGTCGCAAAAGCAGAAGCAATCAAAGATTCAACGGACTGGAAAGCAACAGCAGATCAACTTGTGAAGTTGCAAAAACAATGGAAAAATGTTGGCAGTGCGGGTCCAAAACAAGAGCAACGTTTGTGGACAGCTTTCAGAGCAGCGTGTGATCATTTTTTCAACGCACGTCAGAAAAATTTCGAAGACCAAGACAAAGAATTGGAAGTTAATTTAGAAAAGAAATTGGCTTTAATTGCTGAAATAGAGGCTTATCAGCCATCTGATGACAAACAACAGTCATTGGCAGACTTGAAATCATTTGCTGCAAATTTCAATGCATTGGGAAAGGTTCCTTTGAAACAAAAAGACGATGTTTACAATGCATTCAAGCGTGGCTTGGACAAACATTATGGTCAATTAAAGTTGGAAGGAGAAGAGAAAGAAAAAATTCTTTTCCAGGCACGCATCGACACCTTGTCGGCAAGTGCGGATGCAGGCAGAGCGTTTTCCAAAGAACGTGCTGATATCCGTCAACAGATTGAAAAAATCAAAAGTGAAATTCTTCAGTTAGAAAATAATTTAGGATTTTTTGCCCGTTCCAAAGGTGCTGACGCTTTGCGCAAAGAGGTGGAAGCGAAGATAAATGGAGCCAATCAACGCATTGAATCCTTGAAAAGAAAACTCAAGCTCATTCCGAATGAATAGATTTATCAATGCGCTTTTATTGTTTTTGCTGTTTCCGACAATGGCGGTTGCTATTTTCGTAGGATTTGACCTTCCGGTCGAGTTTTTGCGAACGACAGGTGGTCAAATGCCTTATTCAACCATTATTTTCTTGGTTCTAGGGGTGCTTATTTTAATGGTGAATTTACGGCGCTCCATTCGAAGATGGATGGGAATGATACTTGTGTTTAAAACATCCAAATTCAATTGGAATAAACCGGTTGGAAAAGACCGTACACAGCGCATCGTTGTCTATACATTGCTAGAATCCATGGTTTTTGGATTTGTTGCTTTCGGACTTTACGAATTGACAACCCAAGCTTGGTTGCCGGCACTGGCATTTTTAGTGCCTACGATTGATAACCTTATTTTTTTACTTGTGGGACTGCTGCGCAAAGGATTCCGTGTTGGCATTACAACAAAGGCGGTGATTATGGCCGATCGTGACGTCCAGTTGATTTATTTCTCTGGCTTACGTAAAGTGAGTATTCACCAAGATTCACTGTATTTCGATTACATTAAAGATTTACAGCTTTTTTTTCCGTGGGATTGCATTGATAAACAAGACCGAGACAGCTTTTTTGAAACATTGAGCGATCAACTCGACAAAGACAAGGTTTTTGTAACTTCCAAAAGAAGTTAGTTGAACTTTAAATTGGGGTAACGTACATCTTCGCACAAGTAAATGTTTCCTTCAAGGACCTCTTCTATTGCTTCCTTAATAACATCAACCTTACTGTTCTTCGTGACATAACCACGCATACCAACTTCAAGTGCTTTTTCAACATATTCTTGACCACTTTGAAGTGTTAATGCTATGATTTTTAATTTCGGATTGATTGCTAGTAATTCTTCTGATAAATCAATTCCTGTTTTAGTACCCTCAAGATTCACATCCATCAAAATGATTTCTGGTTCCAATTCAAGAATCATTTCCGCCACATTGTCAGCTTCGTGAAAAACACTCACAGAATAATTCATAGAGGTAAGAAGTGCAGACCAAACCTGCGAAAGCAACACGAAATCTTCAACCACTACAGCTCTTCCACCCATTGAATACATTTTTGCACGTTACAAAGAAAGATAATAAGTTGCCTTGAATTGGCACCATTTAAATTAATTTTTTAAAACTAAGTAGAATTACGCAGGTTTACACTACGTAGTTGGATAGGTTTATTCGCTAATTCTTTCTAGTTTTGTTTTCTGTATGTCTAAACTCCTTGTTTTTAGGCACTTTTGAGCACACTTGCCAATGACAAAAGAAACGAAAATATTGATTGTTGAGGATGACTATTTCTTCGGTCAACTCATTCATTTTCAGCTTTCTTCAGGCGGATACACAGACAGTCATATCCAACAAGTAAAATCCATTGCAGAACTAAAAGACATCACGGAGTTTTTTACGCCGGAAGTTGTGTTGCTAGATTTGAATATCCTTGACTCTTCGGGAATTGACACTTATTTTAAAGCGAAAGAAATATGCCCCTCTTCTGCGATTGTGATTGTCACCGGAAATGAGGATGAAAGCCTCGCAAACAGGCTCGTTAAAGAAGGTGCACAGGATTACTTATTAAAAGGAGACGCAAATTCGAAATTACTCGGAAAAACAATTGAGTACAGTCGCGAAAGGGTCTTGCAGCAGAACCGCGTGGCAGCTTCTGAACGTAAATTCAGAAGTGTGTTTGAAGCCTCACCTTTGCCTGTAATTACAGTCATTGGAGACACCTTAGCCATTGAGATGGCCAACGATGCCTTTTGTAATCTCTATGAATTGAATAAGTCAGATCTCAAAAAAGCATCGTTACTTGATTTTTGCCAAAACTCTGAAAAACTCCTTCAAGCCGAGTTTGCTAACGATTCGTTTCACAAAAAAATAATTCAGAAAACAAAAACTGGAAAACTCATCCATGTTGATTTAATTGGCAACAAGATGCTTTCTGAAAAGGACAGCTTCGTGGTATTGATTATTGATAGAACTGAAGAGGTTTTGTTCGAATCAAAAAAATACTCTTTGATTTCAAATGCCCAAGAGGGGGAGAAGAAAAAAATTGCGAGAGAACTACACGATGGATTGGCACAGAATCTTGTACTCTTAAAATTGTGGTTTGAGTCATTTAATATTGATGAAGCACAAAAGGAAAGTATTAAGTCGTATTCTGATTTACTCAACAATTCAATAAAAGAGATTAAAAATATTTCCTACTCGCTATTGCCTCCGGAGCTTGACAAAGGTCTTCTTAGCGGGCTTAAAAGTTTGACGGATCGTGTCAATATGTTGAAGAGCAGTCATTGCGATTTTGTTGTAGAAAATGAAATCTCTGAAGATATTTTTGAAGGTGTAGACACTTTCAATATTTACCGAATAATTCAGGAGTTCATAAACAATTCACTCAAACACGCCAATGCAAAAAATATTTTGATCAGTGTGAGAGGAGAATCTGCAAAATGGAAAATTCTCATTAAAGATGACGGTGTAGGCTTTGACAAATCGAAGGCTGAAGGTAGTTTGGGAATGTCCAATATTACAAGTCGCATGGAAATTGGAAAATTACAGGGGGGCTTAACAAGCGAAATAGGAAAAGGAACCGAACTTCAGATTTTTCCTGAATAGTTAATCAAAGGAAAAAAAGAATGAACCACGCGATAAATGGAGTTAAACAAGAGGTAAAAAATTATTTTGAACTCATAGAATTAATTCTAGAAAATAATATTCTAGCCATTCAAGTCTGTGACAAGCTTGGTCAATTTGTTTACATGAATAAATTGGCAAGAGAAAGACTCGGATTCACTAAAATTGATTATAGAAATAATACAGTTTTTGACATCGAAAGCTATTTTAAGTCGTATGAGCAATGGGCTGAAGAACTAGTTTTTTTAAAAGAGGCGGGCATAAGAATTATTGAAGGACAACATACAAATATTGAAACTAAAAAAAGTATTCCTGTTGAAATAACAGTTGTTTACAAGGAACTGGATGGTGAGCCTTATACAATTGCGACCACAAAGGATATCTCAAGACGAAAAGAAACTGAAGCAAGATTAGTTGAAACCAATCGTTTTTTAGAGGTTTTAAATTCTGCCATTGATTCAAGTTCATTGGTCTCTGAAACGGATTTAAATGGTGTAATTAGCTATGTAAACGAAAAATTTTGTGAGCTTTCTCAATATACCGCAAATGAGTTAATAGGCCAAAAACATTCAGTCATTAATTCAGGGTACCATTCAAATGAATTTTGGGCTGACTTTTGGCGCACAATCAAATCGAATAAAACTTGGTCGGGAGAAATTTGCAACAAAGCGAAGGATGGCAGTTTTTATTGGGTCAAAACGCTGATTTACCCGGTGCTTGATGAGAACGACGAAGTAAAAAGCTATTTATCAGTTCGTCAAGACATAACGAAAGAAAAACAAGGGGAGGAAAAACTAAAAAACACAGTAGCATTTCAAGATTTATTGCTCAGTATTTCGAATCGTTTTGTTAACATAGAACTTGACGCTTTTGAAGATTCATTGAACAATGCTTTGAAAGAATTGGGTGAGTTTTTTAGTGTAGATAGATCATACGTTTTCAAATATGACCATCAACATGAAACGTGCTCTAATACCCATGAATGGTGCAGAAATGGAATAAAACCTCAAATAGACAACTTACAGAATTTAACCTTTACTGAGATTAGTGGATGGACAGCCTATCACTTTAACCACGACTTAATCAATTTTTCTGATGTCGATGCGCTAGAGGAAAGTCAATTGAAAAAATCTTTGCAAGATCAAGAAATAAAGAGTGTTCTGGCAATTCCAATGTTGTCTCATGGCAAATGTATAGGATTTATAGGCTTTGATGCTGTAGCTGAAAAAAAGCAATTTGAAGAACAAGATATTATCATCTTGAAGTTGTTTGCTGAAATTCTGGTAAATGTTCAATCGAGAATAAAATCCATTAACGAACTTACAAAGGCAAAAGAGGAAATTGAGCGAATCAATCAGAATTTAGAGATTGAAGTTTTTGAAAAACGTCGTGAAAATTCCAAATTGACGAGCATGCTATCTGAGCATGAAAAATTAGCCTTGCTTGGAGAAATTGCAGCAGGAGTGGCACACGACATGAATACACCGCTCGGATCCATAAAAGTTGGCATTGAAAGTATTCGTTTTGTGCTTGAAAACCTATTTAAATCAGTCATTGAAAAGTGTTCAGTCGATCAAATGCATTTTGCCTGTCAGCGTGCTATGTCGCAGGAAATTGAAATGGTGATGGGTGGACTTCAAGCAATGAAGGAAACTGCAAACATGAAAGAATACATAACCAACAGATTCCCTTCTTTAACTGTTGATGTCAATTCATTGTCTGCCGCATTTGTAAAGGCCCGAATTTCAGTGGATGAAGAGGAATTAATTTCACACGTTTGTGCAGCAGAAAATCCATTGGAGTATTTGGATTTAATCTACCACATCCAAACTATTCGGAATTTAGTTGATACAATCATTGCTTCGGGGGACAAAGCCACATCGGTTGTGAGTAACCTGAGAAATTACCTTCAAAATAGTTCTATTGAGGAGCGCAAAGAAGTCAATTTAAAAACGAATATTCAGACCATTTTAACTGTTTTCGCTCATGAACTGAAAAGTAAAGTGGAAGTTCATTTTGACATTCCCGACATAGTTGTTCTTGGATTTGAAAATAAACTCTATCAGCTTTGGTCAAATGTTATTAAAAATGCGTTGGAGGCTATGGAAGGAAGAGGAGATATATACATATTGTATGCTGATAAACAAGAGTATCATTCAATTTCTTTTCAAAATAATGGTCCGAAAATAGACGATGAGGTTTTGGACAATATGTTCAAGAAATTCTATACTACGAAAGGAAAGCAAAGGGGTACAGGATTAGGATTGAGCATAGTCAAACGCATCATAAATGAACATCATGGTAAAATTCTCGTAACATCAACGAATGAGTTGACCACTTTTGAAATTCTTTTTCCCAAGAACGATTAATTTCTGAATACTTGTATATTTGAGAATTAATTGATTTCTTACTCTACGATGGAAAACCTTAAGTATGCTGTGCTATGCGTTGATGACGATCCAGTTATACTTCATTTGATTGATTTCCAGATGAAAAAGTTAGTTAATCCAGTAAATACAATTGTAGAAAGCACTACAGATCCCACCCAAGTAGAAGAAAAGCTAGAAGAGATTAAATCCTACGGGTTAGAACCATTGTTTTTAATGACGGATTATCAAATGCCTGGAATGAGTGGTGCTCAACTTATTCGAAAAATAAAAAACATCGATCCCAATCTAAATTGTATTCTTCTCTCAGGTCAGGCAAATGATATGTCGGTGGCACAATTGGAGGAAGAAAATTTACTCTTTTCATTCATCAGTAAACCCTGGAAGGAAGATCAGATGAAAGAAATTCTAAAGCCTTTGTTAAGTAAAGCCGAAGAAAATTAAAGGTATCCTTTGTCTTTCGCCCAGCTGCTCAATTGCGCAGCATTCGAAAATCCAAGTTTCTTTAAAATATTGTGACGGTGTGTTTCTACTGTTCGAGGTGAAAGGAACAGCTTTTCCGCAATTTCCTTAGAAGTAAGCCCTTCAGAAATGTGCTTAACGATCTCAATTTCCTTCATTGTCAATTCTTTCTGAGTATTCTCTGTTTCCACATTCAACAACGAAGCAAAATAACGATCCTTGATCTCATTTGCAATGTAAGTTTCGCCATTAAATACAGAATGTACGGCAGAGATTAATTCAGATTTTCCAATGTTTTTAGTCAAATATCCTTTCCCACCGACAGAAAGAAATCGTTTCACAAAATTGATCTCGTCGTGCAGCGTTAAACCGATTACTCTTGTTTTTGCCAAACTGTTGCAAATTTTCTGTGCAGCATCGAATCCAGAACTTCCTTTCAAATTAATATCCATTAAGACGATATCTGGTTTGAATTGCAATGCTAACTCATAAGCTTCATCCGCATTGTCAGATTTTCCCACCACTCTGATGCCTGGTGCATCATTTAAAAGTGAAATCCAAGCATCACGAATCAATTCGTGATCGTCAACAACAAGTACTTTGATTTCTTCGGTCATAGAGTCGGTTTATCATAGAGTAGTGTGTAAATTTAGATAAAACTTGTCAGCTAAAATCAAAAATTATGTGAATTAAATATGAAATATTAATTCGACTTGAGTGCCTTGCTTTTGATTTCCTTTTTAAGGTTCGCTTCAGCATCTGCTAATTTATCTACAGGGATCAAATTGCCCCCGCTGAGTTGCGTCACTTCCAACATTTTTTGCCGGTCTGAATCCTTTATTTTTATTCCAATAATACTCATGTATACACCTTTTTTCTTGTATTTTTTAATCTGTTTTTTATAATCTTCCGAGTCTTTATTGAAAGCACCGTCTGTCACAACGATAACCAGGTTCAGCGATTCATCATCGAGGTGTTTCATTGCTTCCTTGTAACCCATTTTGATTCCTGTTCCTCCTGCAGTTAAGCCAGCGGCTTTTAAATTGCTCACTTCTGATTGGATATTCGCTTTATCTGCACCTGTTGTAGGCGGAAGTAACACGCGTGCATTGTCAGAATAGGTCACAATTCCCATGTTGTCGCAAGGTCGAAGCAGTTCAACCAGTTGCAGTAAGGTATACTTCATTAATTCAATTTTATCTCCCTGATTCATGGAGGAAGAAACATCTAATACAAAGATGACATTGATGGGTTTATAGTTTTGTTCTGTAAAATTTTGTTGCTGACTAAGATCAATTGAATCCTTTCTTGATACATCTGCAATTAATTCTTGATTTAATTCTTCTTTTGGCGAAACTTCGGAAATGTCATTTTTTGGTTCTGTTGTTTGCAACGTATTGGCACTAATTGGATTTTTCTCTAATTCAATGACTATTTCATTACGCTGAAAATTAATGTAAGCACCCATTTCGGCACTCTTGTATGACGGATGAGTGGCAAAAAAATAGCTGAATCCTAAACTTGCTTCCTTTTTTACACGACCTTGCTTGTCTGTTTGCTCCAACCAAATAGGTTGCCCATTTTGCAGGAACGTAACTTTTGTATCAGGTATTTCTTTTCGTGTTTCTTTGTCAATCGTTATTACGGTAAGGTCAAAATTATAGGCCTTTCCGCCGGGCCTTGAATTAAAATCTGGACAAGCAGTGAATAGATTTCCTTCCGCAGGAAGATCATTCAAAGATCCTTTAAGTTGAATGATTGTGGGTAAGTCTTTGTCACTGGTATACACTTCAATGTCGTATTGAAATCTCCCTTTTTCCTTCGGATTAACCTGGAAGCGAAGATAAACTGAGCTGTCTTTTTCCATTCCCGGAGCTTTAGCAAGATACACAACCTCCATTGGTTTTTTTACACGAAGCACATATCCTTTTTTCGGTCCCAGGTTGGTAACCTTTATATCCACAAAGCGATCGTCGTATGAATTGAGATGCCCAAAGTCGTGTTTTACTTTATCGAAAGTAATTTGAGTAGACGCCCAAAATGGCAATGAAAATAAAAGAAGGAAGAGTGTTTTCATTGGGATAAATATACCAAAAACGCAACAGCAGAGTTCTGTTACATTCCGTAATTTTGACTCATGGAAAGAAAGCACAATGCACTTATCAATGAGACATCACCCTATTTACTTCAACATGCATATAATCCTGTTGAATGGTTGCCTTGGTCGGAGGAGGCATTCGATTTAGCAAAGCGCGAAAATAAACTTGTGTTAGTGAGTGTGGGGTATTCTGCCTGTCATTGGTGCCATGTGATGGAACATGAATGTTTCGAGGATGAGGATGTGGCTGAATTGATGAACAAGCATTTTATTTGTATCAAAGTAGATCGAGAAGAACGCCCGGATGTCGACCAAGTTTACATGACCGCTGTGCAATTGATGACGCAAAGAGGAGGCTGGCCCTTGAACTGTTTTACCTTACCTGATGGTCGACCAATTTACGGGGGTACTTATTTTCCAAAAGACCAATGGATGCATATTTTGCGATCACTTGAACATACTTGGAAAAACGACCGTGAAAAAGCATTGGAATATGCGGAGGATTTGCATGAGGGAATCATTCGCAGTGAATTGATTGATGAACCAAAGAAAGTTGAAGAATTTACGGAAGAGAAGTTGCACGAATTAGTGCTGCGTTGGTCAAGAAATTTTGATAGCATGGAGGGTGGTGATTCGCGCGCACCCAAGTTTCCTTTGCCTTCCAATTATGAGTTTCTATTGGAATATGGTGCTCATTATCAAAATGAAAAAGTGCTGAAACATGTTGAGTTGACACTCGATAAAATGGCGATGGGCGGGATTTATGATCAAGTGGGGGGCGGATTCACGCGTTATTCCGTTGATATGCTTTGGAAAGTGCCGCACTTTGAAAAGATGTTGTATGATAATGGACAATTATTGAATCTTTATTCGTTGGCTTACAAACATTTTCAAAAACCTTTGTACAAACGTATTGTTTTTCAAACAGTAGAATGGTTGCAGCGCGAAATGCTCACCAAAGAGGGTGCTTTTTATGCGGCGTTGGATGCCGATAGCGAAGGTGAAGAAGGTAAATTCTATTGTTGGACACCCGAAGAAATGAAAGCTGTTTTAGGAGAAGATTTTGTTTGGGTCAAAGACTTCTACAATTTGAATGCCCGCGGTTATTGGGAGGAGGAAAAGTACATTCCCTTGCGAACGGAATCTGATAAGGCTTTTTCAGCAAAAATGAATTGGTCGCTGGATGAATTGGAGTCTAAAGTTGCAGAAGTAAACCAACAATTATTGGATGAACGCACCCATCGTGTCAGACCTGGAACAGACGATAAAAGTTTGACTTCGTGGAATGCCATGACATTAAAAGGGCTGTGTCAGGCGTATGCTGCCTTTGGAGAAGAGGAATTCCTGCATTTAGCTTTGAAAAATGCCCGCTGGATCTTAAAACATCAGCGCAGCGAAGAAGGGAAATTGTTGCGAAATTTCAAGGAAGGCATATCGAATATTGATGCGTTTTTGGAGGATTATGCGCATGTCATTGATGGGTTCATTCAATTGTATCAAGTAACATTTGATGAACAATGGATTCAAGTTGCATTTGAATTGAATCAGTTGACCTTGGATTTATTTCAAGACAGTTCTAGCAAAATGTTCTATTTTACAGACGATTCAACCACATTGATCGCTCGTAAAATGGAATTAAATGACAATGTGATTCCAGCCAGTAACTCAGTCATGGCTAAGAATTTATTTAACTTGGGTCATTACTACCACAAAAAAGACTTTGTTGATATGGCAAAGCAGCAAGTTGCCAATATCTATGATGGTATGGAGCAATACGGTTCAGGTTATTCAAATTGGGCAAGTTTGTTAATGAAAATTGTAAATGATTTTTATCAAGTTGTTGTCGCTGGGCATGAAGCTATTCCTGCAGCGCTGGGATTACAAAAACATTATCTGCCTCGTGTCTTATTTGCTGGAGGATCCAACGCAACTTTACCGATCACACATGATAAAAAGGGTAGTGATAAAACCATGCATTTTGTGTGTTACGACGGAACATGTTTATTACCAACAGCAGACGAGAAGGAGGTGTTGAAAATGATTGCTAGGTAGAGGTTTACAATTAAATAAACTTATAGATTTCAAAATCATTCTACCGGAAAGAACTCAATTAAATATGCATGTAAATTGCAAATTTATTTTTCATCAGTTGATTTCTTATCATTATTATCCAAAATCAAGCGCAGTGAGGAATCGTTTGTGATGTAGCTCCACGCCCAATTGAAGAAAATGACCAATTTGTTGCGGGTAGAAAGGATGAGCATGAGGTGCAAGAACATCCAAATCAACCAAGCGAAATAGCCACTGAATTTGTATTGTGGTAAATCAACCACCGCTTTGTGTTTTCCGATGGTAGCCATAGAACCTAAATCATTGTATTCGTATTCGTTCCATATTTTATTTTCGCAACTTCCTAAAAGATTTTTCGCCAAGTTTTTTCCTTGGTGAATCGCTACGTTCGCCAATTGCGGATGTCCGAGCGGAAACAAGGGTGTTTCCATGTATGAAACATCGCCAATGGCATAAATATTTTCAAACCCTTGAATGCGGTTGTACCGATCAGTTTTGTAGCGGTTTCTTACCATGGTTGCTTCTTCTAATCCTGAAAGTGTGTTGCCTTTCACACCTGCCGACCAAATGACATTTGCTGCCTTGAGTGTTTCTCCATTATCCAATGAAACGTTGAATCCGTCATAGGAAGTCACATGTGTACCTTTGATGATTTCCACCTTCATTTGTTTCAGGTAGAATTCAGATTTCGTCTTGGCGTTTTCACTCATGCTGTTCAGTGTGTGTTCACTTCCTTCAACAATGATAATGCGCATTTGGGAGAAATCTACTTTCGGATAATCTTTTGGTAGAATAGTTGCACGCATTTCTGCAAATGATCCAGCAAGTTCAACGCCTGTTGGTCCTCCACCAACAATCACCAAATTCAGCAATGCTTCTTTTTCATCTTCGGAAGCTGTTACAATCTTCTCAAAACTCAACAATAATTGATTGCGTATTGCAATAGCTTCTTGTGTTGTTTTCATTGGCAATGCATATTCTTCCAATGTTTTATTTCCAAAGAAATTCGTTGTACATCCTGTTGCAATTACTAAATGATCATAGGAAATGTCTCCAGATGAGCTACGCAGTTTGTTTTCAGCTGCAACTACGCTTTCAACTTCTGCCATTCTGAATTCAACATTCGAAACTTTTTGAAAGATCTTTCTAAAGGGAAAAGAGATGCTTGATGGTTCGAGCCCGGCACTGGCAACTTGATAAAAAAGTGGTTGAAACTGGTGGTGATTTTGTTTGTCTACTAAAATTACTTCGACGTCTTTTTTTGCCATTTGTTTTGCGAAATTCAATCCCGCAAATCCTCCTCCAACAATGACAACTTTTTCTCCTTTTTTCATTTCAAAATGGATTTCGTTGATACCTTCAATTGGTGCTTTGAAGTTAGTTATTTCGTTTGGGTTGGGGTTAAATACTTGATAGATATTTCCTTTAGAATTTGAAATTCTAAGAGCATAGAGAGTCCCAACAAAATGGTAATGATTTCAGAGTATCGACTTATTCAATATCCACTATGGATAACAATCTGAAGTAGCACGTTTTTGGTCAAGTAAGAATTACGTTTTTTGCAAAGTGAGACACCTTATTTTTTTCTTAATGATCTCTGTTTCGACGGTTTTTGGGCAAATGCTCGACAACCGCGAGGGCGCTGCATTCTCTGACAAACCATTTTTTAGTCCGGAATTTATCAAAATCAACAAGATTAAATCGCTAAATGGTCAATTCACTTACAAAAAACCAGGTGATGCGATGAAAAATACGCAGTACAAGTATGTTTACCAGTTTGATACGCTGGGCAGACTTGTTGCTTCCTATGAAACACGCAAGGATGATGGCACAAAAGATACAACGTGGAATCTATACGCCTATTCTTCAGATAACACCTTAATTGAGCATAAAAAAGGAGATGGGAAAGGTTTTACAAGCACACTTTTTGACTACGATACAAGCAAGCGAATCATTCGTGAAAGTTATGCCCGTGACTACATCGATACATTGAAGAAATCACATCGAACGGTATTGAATTCTGAATCAATGCGCTATGAGGTTGGCGAT
>JBKDKG010000136.1:0-4202 GCA_046345095.1 Flavobacteriia bacterium
ATGCGATTGCATATGCCTATGGTTTAGACTTAAATGTGCATGGACAATTCGTGGAAGGAATTGAATCGTTCTTTAAGATGGGAATTCTTTCAACGAAAGAGAATTTGAACAATGATTCGTACAAGGAGTATTACAATGCTGCTGGCGAAAAAATAATATTCGGATTCAGTGAAGATCAGGTTGTTGTAGACAGTGCGACAATCTTTCCAGGTTACATTCCTCGTCCAACGGATCAATTACTAAATTTTGGAGCACTTGTTCAAGATCAGATGCCTGGATACGAGAGTTTTAGTGTTCAAATGGGCTTGCAATTTGGTTCTCGATTACCCTATGGACCGCCAGATCGGTCGCGTTTCAAAGATACTTTGCGCATGAAATCGTATTTTCGGGTAGATATAGGTATGTCTTATGATTTTATGTATAAAAAGCGTGAAGTACAAAACTTTTGGACCAAGAATTTTACTGATGCAATCGTATCCTTTGAAGTGTTTAATTTGTTAGGAATCAATAATGTACTCTCAAAGCAATGGGTGCAAGATGTGGAAGGAAAATATTATTCAATACCTAACTTTCTCACGCAGCGAAGATTCAATCTTAAACTTATTTTGAGATTTTAATTCTGTTACTTTTTGATAATGCCTTAGTTCTTAAGGCATGAGAATGAAAAATATACTTTCGGTAATTTTATTCCTGATAGGAGTGAATGCCTCAGCGCAGATGAATATTCGTGAATATATTCGTTTTAAAGACACTGTAAAAGTTGAAAAGTTCAAAATTGATGCACAGGGATTCTCGTATTTGAAATTGAAAATGAATCCTGGGGATCATGAAATCTTGAATCTTGATGAATTAAAAAAACTTACCTCCCAGACGGTTGTTGGAGTTGATCTTGTTTATTCAGATTATCCTCACAATGCTGATTTTACTGTATTGAATCGTCTGCGCATTCTTGAGTTATTGCAGTTCTTGCCTTCTGCTTTCAACAGCCAAATTGTGCAATGGCAATTGATCAAGCAAACAGGGGTGAAGAACGCATCAGCAATGTCAAATTACTTTCACGGATTTGTAATCTACTATCGACCAATGCCAAGTTATAAAGAGGAAAACGATTACATCATGAGTATTGTAGATGGAAAAACACCACCATCTGACTCTACATTGTTAAAGGTGCTTAAGCGCAACCCAAATTGGAAAAATATGACAGTTGTATGCGATGTTACGGGAAGTATGTCGCCGTATACAAGTCAACTGCTTTTATGGATCAAAGGCAATCAAAAATTGAATACGTTCAAACAGATTGTTTTTTTTAACGATGACGATGAAAGAAGTACTGACCAATTGAAAAAAGAGGATCCATCTGGCATGTGGACGATTGAAACAACGAATTCAAATAAAGTTATTGATTTGGCATTCAGAGCAATGACCGAAGGGGATCATATTGAAAATGACCTTGAGGCTATTTGTTATGCCATTAAAAAGTATCCTGGAAATAAAGAAAACATTGTTCTTATTGCGGATAATTGGGAAAACCCTTGCGACATGCAATTACTAGAATTTCTTAAGAAGGAAAAAGTACCAGTCAAAATAATAGTTTGTGGAGTTGAAGACCGACTTAACACCTCTTACCTCGAGTTGGCTCATGCAACAGGTGGATCCATCCATACAATGGAAGAAGATTTGAAAGATCTTGCTAAGATTGGTGAAGGAAAGCGATTCAAAATAGGAAAAATGAAATTCTACATGGCCGGTGGAAAATTTATTCAGGAATAATCTCTAATTGATCGAAACCTCAATAAGCTCTTTGACAGGTATGAAATTCATTTCCAATCGAAGCAAAGAATTGATGTCCTTTCCTAGTTCATGCATGTCTTCGTCGTCATCCTCGTAAAACCAATTAATTTGAATGTCTGTTTTTTTTGAACCCATGAATTCCATTAATTTCAGGAATACAAATAACTTTTTGGTGTTCAATGTATTAAGGTATTCGAAGTTGAGGTTGATTGTCGTTTTTTCATTTGTATTTTCTAAGTAATCTGTCGTCCAGCTGAAAACAGTCGACCAAAATTCATTTGGATTGTAATCGATAGCTCTGCCTGTAATTGTAATTTGCCCTTTATGGCTATTCATTTCTAAGTAAGGACTTGATGCTGTTGCTGTTTTAATAAGAGTTTCCATATCTATATTTGTTTGATACAAAAGTGCATCATCTCTAAAGCATAAATAGGTTGCTATTTGTTTTCAAATTGAAAAAAGGGTTTAATCAGTTAGTTTTTAGTCCGTATTTATACTGAGAGGTATAGGGTAATAGACTACATGTTATTAATTTCCCCATCATTTTGTAAGTTTTAATTCTTAATGAATTGTCCCAAACTATTTTTGTTTATTGCATTTAAATTCATATCAATTTTTTAATTAAGTACTTGATAGAGTGTGATTAATAAATTTAAGCAATGAAATATTCTACTGTCCGAAAAACGTGAGTATTTCGTTAATCTGTCGCTGTGTGGGGCATTTTTTATATTTTTATGTTTCTTTAAAAAATGGACTTTTAGAATTATGGAAAAAGTTGAACCTTACAAGCCTGTAAACAAGGTGAGAATCGTGACGGCAGCGTCTCTTTTTGATGGACACGATGCAGCGATTAATATCATGAGAAGGATCATTCAGTCAACTGGATGTGAAGTAATTCATCTTGGTCATGACAGGTCTGTTGAAGAGGTTGTGAATTGTGCCATTCAAGAAGATGCCCAGGCAATCGCAATGACATCCTATCAGGGTGGGCACATGGAATATTTCAAATACATGTTCGACCTTTTAAAAGAGAAAGGTGCTCCGCATATAAAGATTTTCGGTGGAGGAGGAGGGACAATACTTCCTTCAGAAATTGAGGAATTACAAGCTTATGGCATTACAAGGATCTATCATCCAGACGATGGTCGCTCGATGGGATTACAAGGAATGATCAATGATTTGATTGAGAAATGCGATTTTCCTGTAGGAATAAATTTGAATGGCGAGGTAAACCATTTGAAAGAGAAAAATGTTCCTTCCATCGCACGAGTAATTAGTGCTGCTGAGAATTTTCCTGAAGCTTCGATGCCAATTTTGCAGAAAGTTGAAGAAATGGCAAAGGCCGTTTCAATACCTGTTTTGGGAATAACCGGAACAGGAGGCTCTGGAAAATCTTCCTTGGTGGATGAGCTTGTACGCCGTTTTTTAATTGATTTTGAAGATAAACGAATTGCTGTTGTATCTGTCGACCCATCGAAAAGAAAGACGGGTGGTGCTTTGCTTGGCGATAGAATCCGCATGAATTCTATAAAGAACGACCGCGTTTACATGCGATCTTTGGCAACACGCCAATCAAATTTAGCATTGTCGCGTCACGTTGCGGAAGCAATTAACGTATTAAAAGCCGCTGAATATGACTTGATTATTTTGGAAACGTCAGGTATTGGTCAGTCCGATACGGAAATTTTAGATCATTCTGATGTCTCCTTGTACGTAATGACGCCTGAATACGGTGCAGCAACGCAACTTGAGAAAATAGACATGCTTGATTTTGCGGATGTTATCGCGCTAAACAAATTTGACAAAAGAGGGGCGCTAGATGCGTTGAGAGATGTTCGAAAACAATACCAACGCAATCACAATTTGTGGGAGGCGGAAGTTGATTCAATGCCTGTATATGGAACAATTGCCTCTCAATTCAATGATCCGGGTATGAATTCCCTTTACAAAGTGATCATGGATAAAATTGTAGAGCGAACAGGAGCTTCTCTAAAGTCAACTTTTCAAATTACGAAAGAAATGTCTGAGAAGATTTTCGTGATTCCGCCGGATCGTACGAGGTATCTATCTGAAATTTCAGAAAACAATCGCTCTTATGATAAATGGGTAAATGAGCAGGTGATAGTTGCAGAGAAATTAAATGGCTTACATTCATCCATTGAAACATTGAAGCAATCAAGTATTGAAGACAAAGATCGATTGATAAAAGTATTGCAAGAAGCATTTGAACAAGAAAAGCTGAATTTCGATCCAAAAAATTGGGATGTTTTACAAAAATGGGAAGAGAAAAAAGCGCTCTATAAAAATCCTGAATTCCAATTTAAGGTAAGAGATAAAGTGCTTTCATTGGCCACGCATACCGAGTCCTTGTCACATTTGCAAATTCCAAAAGTGGCAACACCTAAATACAC
>JBKDKG010000137.1:0-5320 GCA_046345095.1 Flavobacteriia bacterium
CTCCTACTATGGATCTGAATTTCTTCAAAGGAGAAGCTAAATTGCGTGGAACAGCGCTTGTGCGACCAAATGGGATGACCGGAAGAGGAATGTTTTCATTTAAAACAGCTACAACAATTTCTGACAAATACAGATTTAGTAGGTGGGAGATCAATGCCGATACATCCAGTTTTAGTTTGAAGAACACCTTTGCTGAGGAAGGGGAAGGGAATGTTGCATTTCAAGCAGACAATGTGCAGGCAAAAATTTCGTTTAAAGAACGAAATGGAGAATTTAAATCCAACAAGGGAACATCGCAAGTAAATTTCCCAGTCAACCAATACATGTGTCGCATGGACCGCTTCTCTTGGTTCATGGATTACGCAGAACTGCAGCTCGATAAAGCAGGTGAAAAAGACATCACCATCGAAACTGATATGGATATGGTTGGACCGAATTTTTATTCTTTGCATCCGGATCAAGATTCCTTGTCATTCCGAGTGCCAAAAGCTAAATATGATTTGAGACAGCGCTCTATTTTCTGTGAACAAGTAAAATACCTTGATGTAGCAGATGCCCGTATATTTCCAGATTCCATGAAGATGGTGATTCGTAGAAAAGCAAAAATAGATCCATTGAAGAATTCTGAAATTGTTGCGAACTACATTACTCAGTACCATAAATTTGTTCAATGTGAAATTGATATCCTGGCAAGATTGAATTTTCAGGGAACTGGAACATATCCTTACTATGACCGAGATAGTACTTTGACAAATTTCTTCATGGAAAGGATTTTTGTGGATAGTAGTCATCAAACCGAAGCTGTAGGGAAAATAGCTCAAGATGCGCAGTTTTACCTCAGTAAGCAATTCGATTATTACGGAGATGTGACGGTAAAAGCATCCTTACCTACAATTATCTTCACAGGAGCGACAAGAATAAATCACACGTGTGAGAAATTCCCAAGAAAATGGATTTCATTTAGTGCGAAAATTGACCCTAATAACATTCAGATTCCAATTGTTCCAGACATGGTAGACTTTGAAGGTAATCCAATTTCTTCGGGTATAGTTTGGCGAAATTCTCCGCAAACAGACAGTATCCGACTCTACCCTGTTTTCTTATCACCAAAGGCTAAGGTTGATGATCAGTCCTCAATGTCTGTAAGTGGTTTGCTGCAATATAATCCAGATGCGAAGGAATTTCAAATTGGATCGAAAGAGAAATTACTCAACAGAGGTGAAAAAGGAGATTTTCTATCCTTGCATACAGAAACGTGCTCCATGCATGGTGAAGGAAAAATCAATATTGGAATGGATTTTGGCGACGTGACAGTTGATGCAGTAGGCACAGCAGACTATGATCAAACCTCCGGAAAAACAGCTATGAATTTAACGGCACGATTTAATTTTCCAATTGATAAGGGGTTAATGGAAGAGGTTGCTAACAGGATCAATGTTGTTGAAGGACTTAAACCAATGGATTTGGCCGCAACAACCTTTGAACAGGCTTTAGTGGAGTGGACAGATCAACGCACTGCTGACCGAATAAAATCAGATTACACTATCAAGGGTGAAATTAAAAAAATGCCTGAGGCAATAGAAAAAACGATGACAATCACGGGTCTTAAATTGATTTCATTTGATAAGATTTCTAATCAGGAAAGAGGTCTCTTGTCTGTTTCTCCTACTGCTGTACTTTTGAATATTTATGAAAAACCTATTGTAAAGTATGTTCCATTAAAGGTATTCTTCCAACAAAATTATTCGGAAGCTGCGCCGGATAAATTTGGTTTACAAATCGATATTCCAGGTGGAAGGGATTATTATTTTGATTACTCGATGGTTAAAAAGGATGGTGAAATGAGAATTATTTCGGGTGATACAGATTTTACTGCTGCTATTGATGCGATTAAGGAGGAGAAAAGAAAAACCAAGAATTTTAAATACGAAACTTCTACACAACGAATTTACCTCAGCAAGTTTTTAAGGTTCTTTGAATAACATTCTATGGAAATTATATTTTGTTTAACAGCTTATTTATTGGGATCCATTCCAACCGCGGTTTGGACTGGCAAATTAAAATATGGTATCGACGTCCGAGAGCACGGGAGTAAGAATGCCGGTGCTACAAACACGTTTAGGGTATTGGGTAAAAAACCTGGTGTTTTTGTCCTTTCTGTGGATATTTTGAAAGGTTCATTGGCAACGATGTTACCACTTTTGTTTTTATCTGATTCTGATTACATTATACAATTGCAGATTTGCTGTGCCTTTTTAGCTATTCTTGGACACTTATTCCCGGTTTTTGCCAGATTCAGAGGTGGGAAAGGTGTGGCAACTTCACTGGGGGTAATTATAGGAATTCAACCCATTGCGGCGGGAATTTGTTTGGTTGTATTTCTAATCGTTTTCTTGCTTTCTCGTTTTGTATCCTTAGGAGCAATAGTTACTGCGTTCACTTTTCCATTTGTTTTGAAGTTTATAATCCATACAGATTCAGTCTGGTTAATGTCTTTTGGTGTTGTAGTTAGTTCCCTTGTGATTGTTGCTCACAGAAAAAACATCCAACGACTGCTTCGAGGCGAGGAAAGCAAAATGAACTTTTCTAAAAAATAAACGTACTGATAAGTTCGGTTTAAAGGTTTGTATTGTTGAAGATATTGTTCAATCGGCATAAATTGCTATTTCTAGTGCTTCTGTTCTTTGCGAAAGGTTCTTTTTCGCAAAGCGAGGAGGTATTGAAAGCAGACGCAGATAAGCTTTTCTATGCAGGAAAGTATCTGGATGCAACACCTTTGTACCTAAGGCTTCTTTCTGTTAAACCGAGAAGTTACGAATACAATTTCCGCTACGGCGCTTGTTTGATTTACAATTCCAATAGAAAATTAGAATCGTTAAAATATTTGCGAGTTGCTGCCTTGGATCCGAGTGGATTGCCACCTGAATTTCATTATTTCTATGGTAAATCGTTGCACTTGTCTTATTTATTCAATGATGCCATAAAAGAGTACAAACTCTACAATCAAACTAAATTAAAAGAGACGCCCGTTTATGAAGTAATTCGAGAAATCGAAATGTGCGAGAATGGAAAGCGATTGATGACCACAATCACAGATATTATCGTAACGGATAAAAAGGAAATCTCTGTCGACAAATTCTTTAGAATTTATGATTTAAGTAATATTGGTGGAAGTTTACTTGTAACAGCTGAATTCCAAACCAAACTAGATAAAAAATACAATCATACGCCTCTTATTCATTTTCCGGCTAATCCAAAAGTGATCTATTATTCTAGTTACGGAGATAAAGGAGAGAATGGGAAGGATATCTATGTTCGAAGAAAATTGCCCGACAATTCTTGGGGTCAGCCACAGGAATTACCTGGAGAGGTGAACACACCTTTTGACGAAGATTTTCCATATATGCACCCCGATGGCGATTATCTTTATTTTTCATCCAAGGGCCATAATACAATGGGTGGATACGATGTCTTCCGTTCGAAATATGATAAAGAAACCAATATGTTCGGCAAACCAGAAAATATGGATTTTGCCATTTCATCACCTGATGATGATGTTTTTTATGTTGTGGATTCTTTAAACAAAGATGCTGTGTTTGCTTCATCAAGACAAAGTCAGGAAGGATTTTTACACGTATACAAAGTCAAAGTAGATCGAGTTCCGTTGCAGATGGCAGTGGTGAAAGGAGATTTTAAATCAATGGTTGATACATCCTACAAAGACATCGATTTTACAATTCGTGATTATTCAAATGGAGATTTTATCGGGAAATTCAATTCAAATGAAAAAGGAACATACTTAATTACATTTCCAAAAGGAGGGAAATATGAATTTGTAATGACAGTCAATGATGGTCCTCAAGAATTTAGATCAATTGTAACGATTCCATTCATGAAGGAATTCAAGCCATTGAAGCAGATGATTATGCATGTTGCGGAAAATGGTGTGGAAAATGTGAAGATTGTAAATCAATTCGATCAGGTGGTTGATGAACCTGCTGATGTGATGGCAGAAGTTATTCAGAAACGCGGCGAATTAAACGTCAATGTCAATGAATTTGACATGAAAAAAATTGAGGAATCAAAACAAACGAACTCAATACTTGCGGAGCTTGGGTATGGTAAACTGAATAACGTGGAGGTTGCTTACAGCTTGCAAGACCAGATAAAAAAAGGAATTGAGAATAAATCCAATATTGAAAGTCTTTCGAATAACATCAATAATCTTGTTGTTGAAAACACCAGTGAATTTTTAAACCTTGAAGAGCAGATCAAACAGAAAGTTGCAGCATCAAATAATGTAACCGAAGCTGATCAAAAATATAAGTTGCTCAAGGAGGCAAAACTGTTAATGGAGCAGCAACAAGAAATTAAAGATTACTCCGCTGATTTAATTGGTCTGAGGGATTCGATTTCCAATGTGTTGAATAGTGCCAATTCTATTCGAGATTTAGACAAGTTGAAAATTTTAAGTGGTCAGTTTGATAAATTATTAGCAGAAGGAAACGAGGCGGATGCACTAAGTCTATTGGCGTCAAACCGAATAATGTTGCAAGGAATATTGAAGGATACTGCTGCTAATTTGATGGAGAACTTGGTTGATAAAGCTGTGGTTTATGATAATCAAATTGTAGGATTGAATGCGAAAGTGGATGCATTTAACCGCGATATAAATACACTTCAATTACAAATCCAAACGCTTCAAAATAGTCTTGAGGCCGCTAAATCAAAGGAGGCTGAGGATATCAAATCTAAAATTGCTTCCAAAGAAGAGGAAATTATGTTGATTGAAGAGGAAAGAGAGTTGATTCAAAAATCAATCAACAAGATTCGTCAAGAAAAATACATTGTTACCGAGCAAATGGAGCTCTTGAAAGATGCCATTTCTAATAAATCACTTGTCGCAGTAACTGCAGAACAGTCAACTACCCGTTTGAAGGAAACAGAAAAACCGAATACGAATTCGCTCAATTCATTTGTTGAACAGCAAGTTTCTGAAATAGAGAAAAAAGATCCTGCGATCAAAGATCGAGTTGTTGTCGTGAATAACTTGTCTGCACAGAATATTTACAATGAATATAAAAATTCTGATCAGGGAATAAAAGATGATCCAAATCTAAACGCTGAAGCACGTTTGTATAAAATGCTTTCAAATGAGCGAAAAGCATTGCGTATGATCAACAAGCGATTGGAAGATATTGCGAAGCTTCAGTCCTCAGTCACTTCGTCGAATCCACAGTTGGCTGCGGAAAAGGAAAGTTTAGAAAATTACCGAAGAGAATTGAATGCATTGGTTCAACAACATGAATTGGACATTCGA
>JBKDKG010000138.1:0-8909 GCA_046345095.1 Flavobacteriia bacterium
GGTTAAAGATGTGTTAAATAAACTATACTTTTTAAATTTACAGCGTCATTAAAATAACTTCATACTTTGAAAGATTTTAAAACTATGAGATCACTAATTATCGCCTCTTTTCTGTTTTACAGCGCCGTTTCTTTTGGGCAAAAGCTTCGATTCAAAATTGGGAATCAAAAAGACACTACAGTTCATTTAATTAAGTACGTTGGTAAAGGCCTTTACTATGCCGATACAGCTGAATTAAAAGGTGGATATGTTGAGTTCGATGCAAAAAAACAAGTACCAGGAATTTTGGGTGTTTTGCTGCCCGGACAAAAATATTTTGAGTTTGTATATAACAATGAAGAAGTTTCATTGGAAACTGTTTCTCCTGATTTTGTCGAAAACATGAAAGTGAAAAAGTCGGAAGAAAACAAAGTTTTTATTGAATACATCAAATTCATTGGACCTAAGAAGACTGAATCTGGAAAGTTAACAGAACAACGCAGCAAATTAAAAAGCGAAGATCCACAATTCAAAATTTTGTCAGATAAAATAGATGCTATCAACAAAGAAGTTATTGATTATCAGAACAATTTAATCAAAACGAATCCAACAAAATTAGTTTCGAAAATTGTTAAAATGTCAATGGATATTGATATTCCAGAAGCACCGAAAGACGAAAAAGGAAACATCATTGATTCAAACTTCAGATTCAATTATTTCCGAACTCATTTTTGGGACAATGTTGACCTTTCAGATGATCGATTAGTAAATACGCCTGTTTTTCATTCTAAATTGGAATATTTCTTTGGTAAAAACATGATGATTCAGCACTGGGATACGATTCTTAACAATGCTTTCAAGTTTTGTGATGCCTTGAATCCTAAATCTAAAACCTTTGAATATTGTGTTTCATGGATTACTTCAACTTATGGTAAGAGCAATATCATGGGAATGGATAAAGTCTATGTGATGATGGCGGACAAATATTACTGCAGTAAAAATGCGGAAGGAAAATCTCCTGCATTCTGGATGAAAGAAGATAAACTAGAGGAATTGTGTGAAAAGATTCCAGCTCAGAAAAATACTGTACTTGGGGTGCGACCACCAAACATCATATTACGCGACACTACAGACACGAAATGGCAAGATTTTTACAGTTTAACATCAGAATATACCATTCTTTATTTTTGGGACCCAGAATGCGGACATTGCAAAAAGACGACACCAAAACTAGAAACACTTTACAAGGAGAAGTTAAAAGCAAGGAATATTGAAATATTCGCGGTAGGTAAAGCTGTAGGTGAGGATTTTGGAAAATGGAAGAAATTTATCAAAGATAACAACATGACATTCATTAATGTGGCAGTAACAGAACCTTTATTCAAGGCAGCCATGGAAGATGCACGACAATTTGTTCCCAAATACACGACCCTTGAATCACTGAATTATCAAACTACCTATGATATTTTCTCAACTCCAAGAGTATTCATACTTGACAAAGATAAAAAGATCATTGCCAAGAGCCTTTCGATTTCACAATTGGAAGAAATGCTTGACAGATTGCAAGGAAAAGAAGACCTTCCAAAAATCTTCCCTCCCGATCCTGAAGAAGATGAACAAATGAAATAAGACAAAGACGGTGAATAGCCGTCTTTTTTTTATGAAATTTAATTTCAATTTACTCCTTTCCTTTCCTATTTTTACGCTAAAATATTATCTATATGAAAAACTTGTTACTCGCCTTATTACTTTTTCCCGTTACGTTTTATGCGCAAGTTGCGATGAACGGAGCTGGTTCGTACAACGAAAATTTTGATAATTTACTCAATAGTGGTAGCGTCAACGATTGGTTCGAAAACAGTACTATTCCAAATTGGTATTCTCAGCGAACATCTACCAGCACGACTTATGCTGCAAGCACAGGTTCTGGTAATTTCGGTGGTCTATACTCTTATGGGGCTTCCGCATCTAACGATCGTGCCTTAGGGTCAATTGGGTCAAACAACACTTCCTTTGGAGGAAGCTTTGCTCATGGAGTATTACTTCAAAATTCGGGTACCGATGTTGTTAATAACATCAATTTAACCTATACACTGGAAGAATGGCGAAATGGTGGCTCAAATGCTGCTCAAACCGTTACTGTGTGGTACAAGGTTAGTACTTCGAGAGACACCCTTTTAAATCCTGGATTAGCAAATACAGGCTGGACAGAAATTACTGCATTGGCAGGTTCTAGCCCTGTTTCAAGTTTAACAGCGGGAGCTCTAGACGGAAATGCTTCGGCTAATAGAGTTACACTTAGTGAAGTCTTAGCAGCAACTGTGAGTGCTGGATCCTATATATTGATTAGGTGGTCTGATATTGACCATACAGGTAGTGATGATGGGCTAGCTATAGATGATGTCTCAATTACTTGGGGAACATGTATACCAAGTTATGGCACAGATATTCAAACTGCTTGTGATTCGCTTTCGTGGGTAGATGGAAACACTTATTACTCCTCAAACAATACGGCGACTTACCCGTTTCTTAATTTGTCAGGATGTGATTCTATCGTCACACTTGATCTAACATTAAACTACTCTTCAGGATCCTACCTCATGGAAAACACATGTCAGTTTCCTTACACTGCAACGAATGGATCTACCTATCAAACAGCAGGAATCTATACGTCAAATTCAATAGGCACAAATGGGTGTCCAGTTATAGATACTCTGGAGATTATTCAAACCTTAACAACTTATTCTACTGACATTCAATCAGCTTGTGATTCAGCTACATGGATTGATGGTAATACTTACACCGCCTCAAATAATAGTGCCACCTACACACTAGTTAATGCTGCAGGTTGTGATTCAATTATCTCTCTTGACCTAACAGTTAATTACTCAGGATCGAGCTATTTGTTGCAAGAGGTTTGCACATTCCCTTTTACATCAAATGGCACTACTTATAATGCTGCAGGTGTTTACACAACAACTTCTGTTGGGGCAAATGGCTGCCCAGTTGTTGATTCTGTTGATGTCGTGCAAATCACTCCAATTGCTGTATTTGCAAATGAAACAGCAATTGAAAGTGGAATTATCGAAACAGCAACTATTGGTCAAAGTTACCAATGGATTGATTGTGGATCTCAGGCTAACATTTCTGGTCAAACAACGAACACTTATACGCCACAATCGAATGGTTCGTATGCAGTTATTGTTGAATTCCCTGGAAATTGTTTTTCTACTTCAAATTGTGTTTTGATTGACTATTTATCAATCGAAGAATCGACTGCAGTGAACTTCCAAGTATATCCAAATCCAAGCACTGGAACGATTCAAATTTCACTTCCTTCGAATAAACCAACAGAGATTGTTCTGAGTGATATGAATGGTAAAATAATTTATACAAAATTACTCGTAGACGGAATGAACACGGTTTCATTACCTAACTTAAATAAAGGAGCATACTTTATTTCGGTTAAAACAAATGATACTATTCAACAGCAAAAGATTATTATTGAATAACATTTCGTTCTGTTTTTAGAAGGCCGTCCTATGGGATGGCCTTTTTTATTTGTATTTTAATTACTTTTAAATTTCCATTTAAACAATCATACACTATGAAAATTGCCTTTTTCATTTTTACTTTCTCTTTGACCTTTGCGGCTGTTAGTCAAACATATTGGCAGCAAGAGGTGAATTATACAATCAACGTAAAATTAGACGACCTGAATCACACACTCAGCGCTTTCGAATCCTTTGAATACATCAATCATTCACCAGACCAACTTGATAAATTGTACATACACATTTGGCCCAATGCCTATCGAAATGGACAAACTGCCTTAGCGAGGCAGCAATACAAGGATGGAAAAACAACATTGCAATTTGGAAATGAAGAAGACAAAGGAAACATCGATTCACTCGACTTCAAGATAAATGGCAGCAAAGTTGAATGGGAATTTGATCCAAAAAATATCGATATCTGTATTCTTCACCTTTCTACTCCTTTGAAACCAGGTGAAAGACTAACCGTTTCGACTCCTTTCAAAGTAAAAATTCCCTCAGGTGAGATTTCCAGACTTGGACATATTGGACAATCTTATCAAATTACACAATGGTATCCTAAACCAGCAGTTTATGACAAAAATGGATGGAATCCTATCCCCTATTTAAACCAAGGTGAATTCTATTCTGAATATGGCTCTTTTGATGTAAGTATAACCCTCCCTAAAAATTATGTTGTAGGCGCAACAGGTGATTTGCAAACAGAATCTGAGATTCAGTTTTTAAATCAAAAAGCAGCCGAAACTCAAAAACGAATTGCAGATTTGGTTGAAGAATCTATTAATTCAAAGAAAGAAACAAACTTCCCTCAATCAGATTTGGAATGGAAAACGATTCGCTACACGCAAAACAACGTGCATGATTTTGCTTGGTTTGCCGACAAAAGATATGCTGTTTTGAAAGGTGAAGTTGAACTCCCTCGTTCTAAAAAAATAGTTACTTCTTGGGCGATGTTTGTTCCAAGCAATTCTGATACTTGGCAATATGCCATTGAGTACATCAATGATGGTACATTCTACTATTCAAAATGGAACGGAGATTATCCATACAACCAAGTGACAGCTGTTGACGGTACTATTTCAGCGGGTGGAGGAATGGAATATCCGAATGTTACTGTTATTGGCAGTGCAAGCAATAAAGAGGAATTAGAAGTCGTAATCGTGCACGAAGTTGGGCATAATTGGTTTTATGGAATACTGGGTTCTAATGAGCGCGTTCACGGATGGATGGACGAAGGAATGAATACACTGAATGAAGTCCGTTATGTGCAAACAAAGTATCCAAACAATACCCGCATGTCAGATATGGTTTTTGGAGGAAGTTTTCATTTCAATGATTTAGACCATCACGACATGGGAGATATTTCGTATCGCATGGTAGCGTGTTTGGGAGAAGATCAACCATTAGAGACACATTCTGCTGAATTTAGCTCAATGAATTATGGTGTCATCATGTATCAAAAAACTGGTTTGATTTTCTATTATTTGAAAGATTACCTTGGAGAAGAACTTTTCGATAAATGCATGAATGACTATTTCGAGGCATGGAAATTCAAACATCCGCAACCAGAAGACATGAAGGCAACTTTGGAAAAATCCTCTGGTAAAGATTTAAGCTGGTTATTTGAAGATTTAATCAATACAACAAACCACATTGATTATAAATTGAAATGTGTCAAAACGGACGATACGGGCACAACTGTCAAAGTAAAGAATGTTGGTCAAGTGAATGGGCCGATTGAAGTGAATATCTTGAACAATGGAGAAATCACTGAAACTGCATGGTTAGAACCTGGCCAAACAGAAGTATCCATGAAAACTCCGAATGCGCAAGAAGTTGTTATTGATGCTTCAAAAGATATCCCTGAAATCTATAGAGGCAATAACAACTGGCATGCTGAGGGACCTCTTAAGAAAGCAGAACTTTTAAAAATCGAATACTTGATTGGCGATAATGAATCTAAAAACACGACCGTTTTCTGGACACCAATAGTTGCAGGAAATGTTTATGATAAACTCATGGTTGGCGCTGCATTCCACAACATGGGAGTGCCATTCACGAAATTTCAATATCTAGTTGCCCCGATGTATTCTTTTGGTAGAAATATGGTTTCCGGTATCGGCGAATTCTCTTATTCTCTTTTACCTGAAAAATGTGCAAAAATCAGCAAGATTGGTTTATCCTTAAAATCTTTCAAGTATGATTCTACTGGAAATCTTAGAAAAGCAGAAGGAACCTATACAGCGATATCACCTTATTGGAATACGAAATTAGGAAAACGAAACAATTCAATATTCACACATTCTATTTTAGTACAAGGAATCCTTCGTTACAATTACAACAATGTTTTTACAAAAGATTACCAAGGAGGTTTCCTAAAATATTCTGGTGGCATTAATCTTCCTGATCATAAGTTCAACTTTGCCCTAAGAGGAGATTATTTAAAAGCACAAGATGCCGAATTCAGTCGAGTAACTGCTGAAGCCTCATATCGATTTAGATACCTGAAAAATTCAATGAAACGTTGGGTTGAAATAAGAGGTTTTGTAGGTAATTATTTAAATTTTGTTCACGCAAACGCTGCAAGTACATACCGTTATGCAATGTCAATGAGCGGAACAGACGGTGCTCAAGATATTTTCTTTGAAGATTATTATTTTGGAAGAGGCCAGATAAGTGGTACTTGGTCACAACAACGTGCGGAAAATATGGGTGGATTTAAATCAACCTCTTGGTTTGGCACCACAACAAATTGGATGGCAACTACAAACTTGTACGCACAATTGCCTGTTCCTAAACTTGGATTTTTGGGTATTTATGCAGATGCGGGAGCCTTCCATAACGGAGTTAGTGTAAATTCGGCAATAAACACTGGAATTGGTTTACGAATTTCTAAGGTTTTCGGAATATATTTCCCAGTTTGGATGAGCAAGCAACTACAAGACTCTTTTGGGAATTCAAAATATGCGGAAAAAATCAGGTTTTCAATTAAGCTAAACATTGTGAATAAAGGTTTATCCTTTAGTTCGCTTTTGAATTGATTTTAAAGAGGAAAATAATTCACTTCGTTCGAGCGAAAGATAGCCACGTACTGCTTTGAATAGTAGAACGAATGGAATGATTACAAATCGTTTGTCTTTAGGAACCCGCACACCAGAATATTCTAGGTGGTTTGTTTTTGTTACTGAAACTCGTCCATGTTTTTTTCGCTTTTCATATATGCGGTTAAGTCTTGTCCCAATAACATTGACGCCTAAACGCTCCATAAAGGAAAAACGCAAAGGCATTTTGCGCTTGGCCTTGAAGACAACAGATGGGTATACGACTGTTCCTATGTATACAAAATTTCCGAGTTTGGTCCATGCGGTAAATAAGTCATAAGAACCCATAAGCCCATAAGCATAGCGATACATTAGCAAACGCGTTTCATACGCTTTTTGAAATGAAGATGCATATTTTTCCCAACCACGTTGATTATATCTACCTTTCACTTTTTCCTGAACCAATAAATCGGACAACCAAAGACTCTGTTGACCAATTAATTCAAGTCCTGGAGAGAAGAGTGGGTCGAGAAATGCGCCGCTGTCACCAATGAGCGCAACTCCTTGTTCAACTAATTTTTCCGAAACATATGGCACCTGTTCAATGTGTCGAATTGAGCTCATTACAGCACCACTAGTCATTCTAGACAATTCTGGATCTTGTTCAATCAACTGCCTGAAATATTCCTCAGCTGAATCAAAATGAATTTTCTGTTTATCAAACATAACCCCTATACTCGTTGTAATGTCATCAAGTCGAATAATCCACCACCAAGAATTTGGACGCATCAAGTGCGTTGTACTGAACTTTCGTAAAGCAATCGCATTGCTATCCCAAAACACATTTTCTGGCGTATCCCACTTTTCATTGGGTTGAATATGTTTGAAATGCGCCATTATTGAACCTGTCTGTAATTGAATGGGTAAATCTTTCCAATGCAGTAATTTAGAAAGAACTCTTGATCTACCGCTCGCATCAACTACCCATGGTGTGGTAATGTGAAATTCATTTTTCAAAAAAGAGACATGTACTTTGTTCGATCCATTTCCTCGCTCAAAAAAGATAATTTCAGCTGGACGAAAAACCGTTACTCCTTTTTTCTCCACCTCATCCAAAAGATCTTGATCCAAACGTTTCCTATCCAAGTGATAGGCATTTATTCTTCCCGGAAAAGTTGGACTTGCAAATTCTGCAATATCTGATCTATCCTCACTATTTCGCTCATTAAACAGAAATCGGATTCCAGATTTTTTAGTTTGTGAACTCAACAAATGACCTATTCCTTTTTCCTCAAGAATCAAGGCAGTCATGTCAACAACAGATTCTCCTATTTTTTGGGGAAATTCAATGCTGTTCTCAATAACAAGAATTTTAAAAGAAGGATCTTTTTTCAAGATATCCAAACAGAGAAAGGATGCTGATACACCTCCCCCGATAATCACCAATTCAAAATTCAGCTCTTGCCTTGGTTCCATTCTTTTAAACTTATTAATGCCATTAAAATAACAATCATAAATGCCCAAACATAGATCCAAATAGGAAGATTCTCAATTCCCTTGTATCGAAAGAAAAAACCCCAAATAAATAAGAGAAATGTTTTAGTAAGGACCGTCATCCACATGATCAAATGAAAGATTGTTTCCTTGAATGAACAACGATCTACATGGAACTTCAATTCATCGATAAATTCGTGTGCCGTGCGTGTAATAAATGCCGCAATAAAAAGAGCCAAGGCTTCCCAATGAAACCAATACAAAAGAATCAAGGATAGCTCCATCATCCCTGACGTGAGAATCAAGATTCGATGTGTCTGTAATTCCTTGTCACTTATATCAATTTTCACCAAGCTCGAATGGGTTTTCGCATCCAGCCACCAAACAAACGTAAAACAGGTCGCTGAAATTAATGTTGCAATCGCAAAATAGTGAGGATTCAACTGAATATCCATGGCGAAATTTTAATTACAAGCATTGTTAAGAGGAGCAGTGTACATGTTAAAATATTCATTGTTTGCGTCCATAAAATAGATTCTTTAGGGATTTTCACTTTAGCCAATACAATCGCTCTCCACAAAAAGACAAGTGCCATGACAATCCAATAATTTGTCTCCAACGCAAAAAATAGCGCGCCTAATGAGCAAAGATTTAAAGCATTGAGAATTCGCACCGTATTTTTTATTCCAAACCGAACTGGAAGCGTGTTCATTCCTGAATTCTGATCTTTTTGAATATCTGCTATGTCCCGAATGGAGCTACCAATCATCACTTGAATTGAAGTAAAAAGAAAAAATGCCAAAACAATTGAAGAGGAACAAGAACCAGCCCCCACTAGTAT
>JBKDKG010000139.1:0-5214 GCA_046345095.1 Flavobacteriia bacterium
CAAAAGAATCTGTAAAAATTTGTCAATGTATTATTGATGGAACTTCTTATGACCTCGATGCTGCTATTCAGGAAATGCGTGAAATTCGTGAGGATTATCGCCTTGGACCAAGTACTGGATCAATTATTCAAGAAGCAGAAGCAAGAGGGATTCCATGGATTCGATTGAATAAATATTCACTGTGTCAGCTTGGCTATGGTGCTAATCAGAAAAGAATTCAAGCAACAGTCACAAGTGAAACTAGTAGTATTGGAGTAGAGTTAGCGTGTAATAAAGAGGACACCAAATATTTACTTGAACAGGCACAAGTACCCGTTCCAAGAGGTGAGATTATTCGCCGTGAAACCAGTTTGGAAGAAACTTGCAAATATGTAGGGTTTCCATTAGTTGTAAAACCAGTTGATGGCAATCATGGACGCGGAATAACTGTAAATATTAATTCTTACGAAGATGCTTTGGTCGCTTTTCGAGCAGCGAAAAACGTATCCAATTCAATCATTATTGAAAAATACATTACAGGGGTAGATTACCGATTATTAGTGATCAATCATAAATTGGTTGCAGCTGCACTTAGGACTCCAGCGCACGTTATCGGTGATGGAAAATCAACAATTCAACAATTGATTGATCTTGTAAATAGTGATCCAAGAAGAGGTTTCGGTCATGAAAATGTTTTAACGCAAATATCAGTAAACGATCTTACGATGGGCCTTATCACATCAAAAGGTTACACGCTAGAATCAGTTATCGAAAAAGGTGAAATGCTTATTCTAAAGGATACTGCAAATTTATCTACAGGAGGAACAGCGGAGGATGTGACAGATTTTGTCCACCCTGCAAATATTTCAATGGTAGAAAGAATTTCACGCATCATCGACTTAGACATTTGTGGTGTTGATATAATGACTTCTGATATTACAAAACCCTTAAAAGAAACAGGTGGTGCGGTACTTGAAGTAAATGCTGGTCCTGGATTCAGGATGCACCTAGCGCCTGCTAAAGGATTGCCTCGAAATGTAGCTGGTCCAGTAATTGACAAACTTTTTCCGACAGGAAGCAACGCACGTATTCCAATCGTTGCAATAACAGGCACCAATGGCAAAACCACTACTACCCGATTGATTTCACATATCATGAAATTAAAAGGATACAGAGTAGGCTACACAACAACAGACGGAGTATACATTCAAAATCGTTTGTTAATGGAAGGTGATTGCACAGGCCCTGCTAGTGCTGAATTCGTACTGAAAGATCCTACTGTAAATTTTGCAGTATTGGAATGTGCACGTGGAGGTTTACTTCGTGCCGGTTTAGGATTTAAAAACTGTGATGTAGCAATTGTCACAAATGTTGAAGCTGATCATTTAGGCTTAAAAGGTATTCATACAATTGAACAATTAGCAAAAGTAAAAGGCGTCGTTCCTGAAACTGTGCTTCCAGGTGGGTATGCAATCTTAAATGCAGACGATGATCTTGTTTACGAAATGCGTCGTAACCTTACTTGCAATGTAGCATTGTTCTCTTTAAATGAGGAGAATCCACGAATTAAAGCATTGCAAAGAAAAGGCGGAATAACAGCCATCTATGAAAATGGTTATGTAACGATATGCCGCGGTGAGTGGAAGATGCGTGTTATGAGAGCTGAAGAAATCCCTTTAACATATGGTGGAAAGGCAGAATTCATGATTCAAAATGTACTTCCGGCCGTCCTTGCAGCTAACATTCAAGGTGTGAGTATTGAAGATATGAAAGCTGGATTGGAATCATTCCTTCCCTCTCCTTCTCAAACACCGGGCCGTCTGAATTTATTTGAGTTTAAAGATTTTACCGTTCTTCTGGATTATGCGCACAACGCAGCAGGAATGAGAGCATTGACAAAATTTGTTGATACGTTTGATGCAACTGTTAAAGTGGGTATCATTGCAGGAATTGGTGACCGTAGAGAAGAGGACAACAACGAAATTGGAAAAACGGCGGCGAGTGCATTTGATGAAATTATAATTCGTCAGGACAAACACCTGCGTGGAAAGACAGAGGAAGAATTAATACAAATGCTTCAAGATGGAATAAATATGGTTGATCCGAACAAAAAGAGGACAATTATTCCATCAGAAAAAGAGGCAATAACTTATGCTATTAAGCACGCAGTGCCAGGTTCACTTATTGTTTTAAGTAGTGATGTTATTCCAGCTGCTCTGGATCTTGTTAAACATTACAAGGAACTAGAGAACAGAGGTGAATTGAATTTGTAAAATTCAATTTGAAATTAAAAAAAAGTCCCGAAAATTCGGGACTTTTTTTTAATTCATAAAGAGCTTCAATGACAATGAAAGGGTTTCTTTCAATTTTGTTCTATCAACAATATAATCAAGGAATCCGTGCTCCAATACAAATTCAGCCGTTTGAAATCCTTCTGGCAGGTCACGTCCAATAGTTTCTTTTACTACGCGTGGACCAGCAAATCCTATCAATGATTCCGGTTCAGCAATGTTAATATCACCAAGCATGGCAAAAGATGCTGTCACACCTCCTGTTGTAGGATCCGTCAAGAACGATATGTATGGTAACTTGGCTTCTGACAACTGTCCTAGTTTACCAGAAATTTTTGCCATCTGCATCAAAGAATAACCAGCTTCCATCATTCTTGCCCCTCCGGATTTGGAAATAATCATAAATGGCGCTTTAATTCGAATTGCTTCATCGATAGCTCGTGCAATTTTTTCGCCCATAACAGAACCCATCGATCCGCCAATGAAAGAGAAATCCATTGCAGCAACAACGAAGTCCATTCCATCTAACTTTCCTTTCGCCGTTCGTATCGCATCGTATAAACCAGATGACTTTTGAGTTGCTTTAAGTCTATCTGTATATTTTTTAGTGTCCTCAAATTTTAAGGGGTCTCCCGAAGTCAATTTTTCATCCAATTCAACATACTCTCCTTTGTCAAATAATATTGAAAAATACTCTTCAGAGCCAATTCTTTCATGATTCGAACATCTGTCGCAAACGAAATTATTTTTTGCCAAATCATCCGCAGTAAAAAGCGTTTTACACTTTGAACATTTCGACCAAAGCCCTTCAGGTGTTTCCTTTTTTTCCTTTGTCGAAGTTGTAATTCCCTCTTTATTTCTTTTAAACCAACTCATAAGTTATAAATTGAAATGATCAATTAAAGTGTATTGATATTGTTTAGATCTTCAAATGCTTTCACAAGTCGATCATTAAATGTGATCTCGCCTTCACGCATCCATTTTCTTGGATCGTAGTATTTTTTATTAGGTTTATCGTCTCCCTCAGGATTTCCAATTTGAGTTTTAAGGTAATCAATTTTATTCACTACATAATCCCTTACCCCTTCGGTAAATGCAAATTGCAAATCAGTATCGATATTCATTTTAATGACACCGTAGCCGATAGCCTCACGAATTTCTTCAAGTGTTGAACCAGAACCACCATGGAATACAAAATCAACCGGATTATTTCCTGTATTGAATTTATTTTGCACGTATTCTTGAGAATTCTTCAGGATCTTTGGAGTCAATTTTACATTACCTGGCTTGTAAACACCGTGCACATTTCCAAATGCCGCTGCAATTGTAAACTTATCAGAAACCTTCATGAGTTCTTCATATGCAAAAGCCACTTCTTCCGGTTGTGTGTACAACTTTGAACTGTCAACATCTGTATTATCTACACCGTCTTCCTCACCACCAGTTATACCCAACTCGATTTCAAGCGTCATTCCCATTTTACTCATACGAGCAAGGTATTTTTTACAAATCTCGATGTTCTCTTCAATTGGTTCTTCAGATAAATCCAACATGTGTGAGCTGTATAACGGTTTACCTGTTAATTTGAAATGTTCCTCACTTGCATCAAGTAAACCATCGATCCATGGCAATAAATTCTTGGCACAATGATCTGTATGTAAGATGACAGTGGCACCGTACGCCTCGGCAAGCGTGTGAATGTGTTTTGCACCCGCAACACCTCCTGCAATAGCAGCCTTTTCATTTTCATTTGACAAACCTTTTCCTGCGAAAAAATGTGCGCCACCATTCGAAAACTGAATGATTACAGGTGATTTTAATTTCGCAGCAGTTTCCATCACACCATTCACAGTGCTCGAACTGGTTACATTAATTGCGGGGAGAGCAAATCCCTTCTCCTTCGCATATTGAAAAATCTTTTGAACTTCATCTCCAGTTGCAACTCCAGGCTTGATCGAATGACTCATAAAACTATTTTATTTTGAAGAGTGCAAAATTAATATTTTTCAGCCTACTTTAAAATGTTCCTGTCCTATTTTACAGACAATTGTTAAAAAAATGAAGGTTTAAAACGACTATTTACCTGTTCGATTTGTTATTTTTGTGTAAGGATATTCCCAGTGTATTTTCCTCAAACATAAACAAACAACACCTTTATTCTGAATGAGTTATCTCAATGAATTGAATACTAGCCAAGTGGAGGCAGTAAAATGTATTCATGGTCCTACAATGGTTATTGCAGGAGCAGGTTCCGGAAAAACAAGAGTACTTACCTATCGCATCGCTTACATGATGGAAGAAGGCATTGATCCTTTCAACATTATGGCGCTTACATTTACCAATAAAGCGGCGAAAGAGATGACTGAGCGTATTGGTAAAATTGTAGGAGGTGGTGAAGCCAAGAACATAACAATGGGAACTTTTCACTCTGTTTTTTCGCGCATTCTAAGGTATAATGCAGACCGAATAGGTTACCCTCAAAACTTTACCATCTACGACACACAAGATTCAAAGAGTTTACTGAAAGACATTATCAAGGAACTCAATCTTGATGACAAAATCTATAAAACAGGAATGGTTCTTAGTCGAATATCATCCGCAAAGAACAACCTTATTTCTGCAGATGCTTACGCTCAGAATGCCGACATCATGAACGAAGACATTCAATCACGCCGCCCTGAATTAGCAAATATCTATAAAACCTATGTAACACGCTGCTTCAAAGCTGGTGCAATGGATTTTGATGATCTTTTGTATCAAACAAATGTGCTGCTTCGAGATTTTCCTGATGTGCTGCATTATTACCAACAAAAATTCAAATATATCTTGGTTGACGAGTACCAGGACACCAATTATGCGCAATACCTTATTGTCAAAAAACTTGCAGCTGTATATGAAAACATTTGTGTTGTAGGCGATGATGCCCAAAGTATCTATTCTTTCC
>JBKDKG010000140.1:0-11394 GCA_046345095.1 Flavobacteriia bacterium
GGAATATATAATCCTGGATCAGCCTTAGGAGCTACTAAGCGCATTGCCGCTGGCACAGCTATATAGGAGGCGCTAGCAGCCAAAATTGAAAAAATAAATCTATTCCCTACGTCATCGGTTACAAATGCACTTAAAAAAGCAATTGCACAACCGTTTATAAGAGGAATAAAAATTGAAAAAAACACAACGAACCATCCATTATTCCTAAATGCGGAAAATCTTTTTGCTGTTGTTATCCCCATTTCGAGCAAGAAAATCGCTAAAAATCCTTTGAAAATATCAGTTGTAAACGGCTTTATTTCCATTGCCTGCTTGCCATTTGAAATATATCCTATAAGTAAACTACCCATAATCATTAACACGCTCCCATTGCTAATTGAATGTCGCAAAGTATCCTTTAAACTGATAGTTCCATTTTCTGATTTATCAAAGCGCATTATGAGTAGAACTCCTACAATTATCGCTGGAAATTCCATTAAAGCCATTACGGCTACCATATGTCCTCCAAAAGAAATACCTAAAAATTCTAAAAACGAAGAAGCAGCAACAAATGTAACTGCACTTACAGATCCATAGGAAGCAGCGATCGCTCCTGAATTAGGAATGTCCAACTTTTTCTTTAATATGAAAAAGGTGTACAAAGGAATTACTGCAGCGAGAATAAAACCAAATAAAAGGGAAAAGACCACCTCCCTGTCAATATGGCTATGGGCTAATTCCTGTCCTCCTTTAAATCCAATGGAGAAAAGCAAATACAGAGAAATAAATTTAAACGATGATGCAGGAATTTCAAGATCACTCTTTATTGCGGCAGCAATTATTCCAAGAATAAAAAATAATAAAGTTGGGTTTGTTAAATTACTCAATAATAGTTCAAAATTCATAGTTGTTTTTCTATTTTTGGTTATCTTATTTTCTCGAAAAACAACCTATGACCAAATGAATTATCATTTATTTTTCCTTCATCAAAAACCAAATTTCCATTGATAAATGTTTTCTTTATTTTCGACCGGAATATTTTATCAGAAAATGGAGTCCAACCGCATTTATAGAGCAACTCCTCTTGATTAATTCGCTGTTGAGTATTCAAATCTACTAAAACCAAATCGGCATAATAACCTTCTCGAATGTACCCTCGATCAACTAGTCGATATATATCAGAAACATGATGACTTGCCTTTTCGACAATTTTCTCTATCGACATTTTACCGTCATGGTACAACTCCAATAAAGCAATCAGCGCGTGCTGAACAAGCGGTCCTCCTGATTTAGCCTGAAAATAATCACCTGTCTTTTCTAACCATGTATGAGGAGCATGGTCTGTCGCCACAATATCGAGGTGATTATCGTTTAAACATTGAATGAGCATTTCATTATCAGCACTGCTCTTTATGGAAGGATTCCATTTTATTTTGTTGCCCAATTTCTCGTAATCAGTTGTATTAAATACCAAATGATGAATACAAGCCTCAGCGGTAATCCTTTTTTCTCTGGCTGCAACTTTATTATCAAAGAGCAACGCTTCTTGTCCTGTTGAAATATGAAAAAAATGCAATCGATTATTGTGTTTTTTTGCAATATCAATTACTCGTTTTGTAGATTCCAGACATGCTTCTGCACTTCGAATTTCAGAATGATGTTTCGGTTCAATATTTTCTCCGTATACCTTTTTATATTCTATTAGATTCTTTCTGATAATACTATCATCCTCCGAATGCAGCGCAACGAGTGTAGGAGATTTTGCAAACAATTGCTCCAAAAATTCAGGATAATTAGAAAGAATCCCTTCGTCGTTATCAAAATAAAGACCGTCATCGGTTATCCCACAAACAGTTTCAGTGTCAGTCCTCAATGCTTCATCCAAATTATCTTTAGATATTCCCATAAAGAAAGAATAATTAGCCAGCGATTTCATGGATGCTAGCTGGTATTTCTCTTCTAATAATGCTTGAGTTAAGGTATTCGGAATCGTATTCGGCATATCCATGAATGAGGTTATTCCACCCGCAACAGCCGCTCTAGATTCTGTAAATATATCTGCTTTGTGAGTTAACCCCGGATCCCTGAAATGCACTTGATCATCAATCATACCGGGGAGCAAATAAAGTCCTTCTGCGTTTATTTCGTTGAACTGTTCAGTTGGGCAATCTATTTGCTTACTAATCTTTTCGATTCGTCCATTATAAATGAGCAGATCTGCAATGAATTGTTTCTGTTCATTGACGATGGTCGCCTGTCGAATTATTGTTTTCATACAATCCTAATTTAATTTTTAATCTATTCCGTTATTTGCTGCTTTGACTAAGCGATCATTCATTGTCCTTCCAATACCGATATCTGGCATTTGTTCGGCAATAATTAAGTCTATCGGAGCCTCATCCAATCGATGCAATGCTGCATATAATATTGCCGCGGCTGTTATAAGATTTCCATCTTTTGAAAGAACCTCACTGTGAAGTATATTGTTACTTTCGTATTGAGAATCTAGAGTAAGTATGCCAATTCGTTTGTCCAAATTCTCATGAATTGTTTCGACAATATTGTTCGTTAATATGAGCTTTTTCTGCGGACAATAATGTTTTTTGAGCATACCAGGTGCATCAGGATTCTCATCGTTTTCATTTAAAACAGCTATTTCTCCAACAACTGACTCAATGGATTCAACAGAAACAGCCCCCAATCGGTATACAATCACTTGATCATCATCAAAACCAACAATGGTTGATTCGAGGCCTCTTTTACAATCTCCACCGTCCAATATGAGAGGTAGTTTTTTACCAAAATAATTATCCACATGCTGAGCGCAAGTCGGACTTATTGATTGAAACGGATTTGCACTTGGCGCAGCGAGTGGATAATCCAACATAGACAATAATTCCAACGCCATTGGGTGATTCGGAATTCGAACTGCAACTGTGTCTTTACCTGCAGAAATTATATCAGAAACACGTTCTTTCTTTTTAAGGACAAGTGTCAATGGTCCAGGCCAAAACTCCTCGGCCAACTTAATTGCTTTTTTGGGAATTTCCTTGGCAATTAGTTCTAATTGGTCTTTATTTTTTATATGAACAATTAAGGGATTGTAGAGGGGTCTTTTCTTGACCTCGAAAATGTTTCTCAATGCTGCCTCACTAAAAATATTCCCGGCAAGTCCATAAACGGTCTCAGTAGGAAATCCAATGATCCCATTTGCATCAAGTATTTTTTTCGCTTCGAATAAATCTTTTGAAATCATAATTTTATGGATTGCAATTGTTACAATACATTGGCTCCTCAAACTTTTTGCCATGAGGATAATTTCTATCTTCCTTGTAATCGCATTTTGTGCATGAATAGCGATGCGTAATTATTGAACTAGTCGGGGAATTGCACCATTCACATGGCAGACCTTCTATCAATTCAGTCACAGTGAATCCTGGTGTTAAACATTCTGGACATCTTGATTTAATTTTTTCTATTAATTGGGTTGCTACATCCTCAATAACCCTCATCCTCATTGGATTGTGCATTGCACGCATATCAGTTTCAATATAGGCGCCATCAAATTTTTCCAAACAAAAATTAAAATGATTCAACAGTTCACTCTGATCATGAATTCCTTTTTGTATAAAGGAGAAGTCATTTTTATTTTTCTGAATGATCAAACCATGCGAAGGAAAATCCACTAAAGCTGCAAATTCAAATAATTCTTTTTCAGTGGTAATGTATTTTCCATTGAAATTAGTAGACGTACTTACACTTCGTGCAATAATTTCGAGGTTATTTTTTTTATCGATAAAAATCATCAATTCATCATCCGCAGGAACAAAGAAATAAGAAGGATGTGGTCCAAATGATCCTTCACTTGCAACACCAAGATCGCAAGCATTGGAATCCATAGCAAGTAAACATTTTTGCCTGAGAGTGGTTATTGGATCTTCTTTCCTTTCTATTTCTCCAGTAAAGGTTCCTAAAGTATCTGAATCAAAAAAAGGGTCTACAAAACACTCAACATCAAATGCATTTCGAAATAAAGGATCTATAACCGTTTCCTTTTTGTGCTTTGTTGCGATAATTAATTTCCTCCCAGCAAACATTAGTTTATGAAATCGATTTCGATAGTAGATTTTATCACAACTCTTTTACCCATTAATTGGGCTTCATTCAATAAATTGCTAACTCGCTCCTTTTCCGTTTTAATAAGTTCTAATCGCTTCATTGAATCAATATCCTTAGCGCCCGTTCTTTCCCAAGAGCTGAGTGACTCTATAAGATGAAATTGAACTTTATTATGCAAAAGGTTTACAATTAAATCTTCAGCAATATCAGGCTCAAAAGTCCCATCGATTAATGTAATTTGATTAATTGTTGACATTAATTAAATTTTTCGTGTATTCGACCTAACGAATCCATCAAACCATTTGTTTGATTGGGTTATGGGTAAGGAATAAATTGGAATATCCGCTGAGAATTGAGATGCGACAATATCTGAAATTTCTGAAAAAAGCATTGATTTAGTCTGCATGGTAATTATGCTATAAATCTTGGTTTCAATTCCATTCGGACCAAATTCATAGGATTTGTTATTCCTATCCACTGTTGCTTTTGCAATTAGGGTTTTCTCCAATAGACTTTCAACAATTTTGTCCGGATCAAAAGAATCATTTAAATAAATTACAATATTTACCATCTTTAATCTATTCGTTAACTAGCAATTCTAATCAACAATTATACATCAAAGGTCTGAATAGTTAATCATAATTTTTTATTTAATTTTACTAAAATGTTATAAAATTAATTTATGAACTATACTTTGAATCAACTCACCATTTTTCTCAAAATTGTTGAATGTAAAAGTATTACTAAAGCAGCTGAAATGTTGCATTTGACTCAACCTGCAGTATCAATTCAATTAAAGAATTTTCAAGATCAATTTGATATTCCTTTGACTCAAGTTGTAAATAGAAAATTATACATTACTTCATTTGGTCTTGAAATTGCTTCAGCTGCCCAAAAGATTATCCACGAAGTCAATGAAATCAATTATAAAACCGCTTCATTTAAAGGGCGCATCTCTGGTCAGCTGACTATCTCCGTCGTTTCTACAGGCAAATATGTAATCCCTATTTTTTTGACTGAATTTTTGCAAAAACACCCAGATATAGAATTACAATTGGACGTTTCAAACAAGTCAAAAATCATTACTGATATTCAATCAAATGCAACAGATTTTTCATTGGTATCTGTGGTTCCTAAAAATTTGTTGATAGAGAGTATTCCCTTGATGAAAAATCAATTATTTCTAGTTGGTAGCAAATCACTGCTATTAGATAAAATAGATTCAATTAACGATATTCCAAGTGAGATACCATTCATATACAGAGAAGAAGGTTCTGCAACGAGAGCAGCAATGGAAGAATTTATTCAAAAAAATAATATATCAGTAAAAAAGAAACTTGTATTGACTTCAAACGAAGCGGTAAAGCAAGCAGTAATCGCAAAACTCGGAATATCAATCATGCCACTGATTGGAATACGCAATGAAATCGCTTTAGGTCAGCTAAATATTATACCGGTTAAAAATCTCCCAATTGTTTCAGAATGGAATATTATTTGGAGCAAAGGAAAAAGAATGTTTCCTGCAGCTAAAGCATTTCTGGAATATTTGAAACTTGAGAAAGACAGGATTACTGCCGAAAACTTTTCATTGAGTGAAATCTAACGAATCTAAACTAAGTTTGCCATTGCAAATCTCAAAGCAATCCAAGATTGTTGACTCTTCGCAATTCCTTCAATCAATTTAAGTTTTGCTTGAATAAATGCAATCTCTCGCGCATTGATTAAAAAAAGTGAACTCTCCCCATTGTCAAACATTTCCTTTTCTGCGTTCAACAATCGCTCGCTATCGTTCACGGTTCTTTTGTATATTTCAACTTGTGTTAATGCATTTTTGTAATCAACGGCAGCACTTTTAATTTTAAACTCAACATATGCCATGTTATTCTGGTATGTGTATTCAGCATCCTGTACTTTCAATTCTGCAATAGCAAAATCCCCTCTTTCCTTTCTTAAAAAAATTGGCATCTCAAAATTTAGTCCCCACTTGTAATTATTGACTGATAAAGAATTGATTGGATTATTATTTATTGGCTCGTTCAATAGATTGTATTGCAAGTTTAATTGAGGCTTCAACATCTCACGCTTCAAGCGGGCATCAACCTCCAAGCTTTTTATCTTGAAATTACTAATCTGTAAATAAGGATGATTGTTCAATGCACTGTCAATATCGGCACTGAGTATCGATTTTTCAAGATCTAAACTAAACCCCAAATCAAAATTTAAGGGCACAGTAATGCTATCTAGTTCTAATGGTGCATTTTCTTCTGTCCATAAAAATGTCGCTAGATTATTGATTGAATTTATCAAGTCGGCCTGATAATTACGAAGCAATGATTCACGATTTTGCACTTGAATTCTCGCTTCAACCGTGTCTATTGCTGAACGGTCCCCTAATTCCATACTTCTTTTTACAGCTTCAAATCGCTGAACAGAAAGATCAAATGCTTCTAACAAGACTCGTTTTGAATAAAAAGCAGAAAACCAATTCCAATAGGCATAACCCGACTCGTAAAGCAACTCATTTAACTGCATTTTTTGTTCAGAGAGAGTGCTTTGCTGATAAATTTTAGACTTGAAAAGTTCTGATCTTCGTTGATCGATCATCAATCCTTGTCCAAGACTAACTGCAACACCTCCATACCAAAGTCCACCATTCGGAGTTTTATCTTGCGGATTCAGGTAATCTCCTCGGTATGATTCAAATCCTGTCTTTACCTCTATTCCATACCAAGTAGGAATTTTTAATCCTGCATGAATTAAATTATAATATTGCGAAGAATTGTAATACTTCTGATCTATCTGATTGTAAATTTTGGGATCAAATCCACCTTTTGCCTTCAAAATAGATTTTTCTCCCATTATGGCTTTTAAATTTGCCTGTTTAGCTAAAGGATGATTATTGCAGACAATTTCATAAAATTGTTTGTCAGAAAACTCTATTTGAGACCATGCCGTTAGCGTCATGGTAAAAGACAGTAAAATGTAAATCAGTATTTTCATTTCCCTTTCTTTATTGGAGTAGAATTGTTATCGTAAAAATCAGGTGGAAAACCATTTACTAAACGCCAAAGTTCGTATCCAATTGGCACATCATTTAATAAAATCATTGAATTAGTTCCACCCCCAACTCTCAGAGCAGTGGGCCATTGTTTTTGACCTTTACTTGGTGCGATTAACACACGGAATTTACCATCTTCTCCAGCAAAATTATCCACGGCATAGACCTCTCCTCCAAAAGTTCCAAAACTTGTATTCGGCCAACCAGAGAAAACAATTGCTGGCCAACCGTCAAACTGAACTCGAACTTTTTGACCTTTTTGAATCAAGGGTAAATCCATAGGTCTCACCTTCATTTCTATCACTAAATCATAAACGGAAGGCATAATTGTAGCGATTGCATCACCTTGTTTAATTGTTTCGCCAATGCCGCTTGAAAGAACTTTTGTTATGACACCATCTTGAGGAGCAAGAATTAAATACATTCCATTGCGTATCGAATAATTGACTACTTGGCTCTGTAATTTGGTAACATCCACCTCGGCGTCATACATACTTGTTAGTGCAGAGAATTTGTCGGATTCTGCTTTTGATACTTCATCTCTGTATTTCGCTTCAACAGAATTATACTCTACTTTCGCATCAATAATATCATTTCTACTCTGCATTAATTTTTGCTGAGCCGCTATTTGATTTGCTTGTGCCCGTTGAAGAGTTAACTTACGCGCCTCCAGTTCTGATTGCGATTTCAATCCCTCTTTATACAATTTCTCAAATCTATCATATTGATTTTCTGCTATTTTATAATTGATTTGAGTGGTGTGAAATTCTATACTATCTGTCTTTAACTTTAATTGCGCCTGATTTAGCTTTATCTTGGTTTGTTGCAATTTTAAGCGACCTGTCTCAATCAAAGCATCAACCCTTGAATCCAATGATTTTATCTTATCACTGTATGAAACTACTGACAACTCCTTATTCTTTAGCTGTTTTTCTGTTCTTGCTACTAAATTAGGATCGAAATAATCATCTTTGATTTCAGAGATAAAAAGTATCGTATCTCCTTTTTTTACGATATCTCCATCTTTTACAAACCATTTTACAATTTTTCCAGAAATAACAGTGTTAACAGTTTGAGGTCTTTGCTCTGGTCGAAGTGTTGTAACCAATCCCTTAGAACGAATATTCTGAGTCCATGGCAAAAATGTGATAACAAAGAGAGCGAGAAACAATCCATAGATTGTTCTCATTAATTTCTTGGAAGAACTCTTTTGCTCTACGCGTTTTAAAGCAGAGAGATCAGTATTTTCAAAATTATTGATGTTTTTAGGGGATAAATTTAACATGCTTAAAGAGTTTTATTTAGTGCCTTATAATTTCCATCGTAAACTATTTTTCCTTCTTTAAAAACGATGACCCGATCCATTTTTTCAAGTAATTCAGCATGATGTGTAGCAATCAAGACAGTTGTATTCTTAAAAATCTCAAGTTGTTTAATAAACATGTCGACTTGCACTGCACTCAAACCAGAAGTAGGATCTTCCAATAACACAAGCCTTGACTGTCCAATAATGGCTCGAGCAATTAAAATTTTCATGTATATATCTTTCGGAATGAAATGGGCTTCCGGATTTAAAATTGTATCATATTTCTCAGGACAGGCAGCAACGAAATCTGATAAATCAAGTTTCTCAACAATCGCAACAACTTGATTTAAATCAATTTCTGTTTTACCCATTGATATGTTATCAAATAAAGAAGCAAAAACAAGTTGATCTTGCTTAATAAAGGTGCCGATTTGATTACGAAGCACAGATTTATTTAAATTTTCGATGGGAATTCCATCTAATTCTAAATTTCCACCTGTTTTCTCATAAAGTCCACTCAAAATACAGAATAAAGCATTGGCACTTACACTTGAATCGTATATAAAACCAATTTTTTCATTGGGTTTTATATGTAATGAAAAATCATCTATAATTGTCGTTAAAAAAGCATCTGTTTTAAAACCTAAATTATTAATATTCAAGTCAATACCTTTATCAACAAATTCTAAATTAGCACCCTTATAATCCTCTAATTCTAAATCAGTTACCTGACCAATTTTCTCAACTGCCGTTAAAACATCATAAACGATTTCGAGACTGACAATTAATTTTTCAACTGACCCAAGCACTAGAAGAATCACAATCTCAGCAGCAACAAATTGACCTATGTTTATTTGCTCATTTATAACAAGCAGACCACCTACGGTCAGCAAGGTCAGCGCAATTGCAACTTTAAATGCAATCAAAAACCCATACTGCTGAACAAGTATCTTGAAATGCTTGTCTCGTGCATTGAGATAACTATTTAAATGTTTGTCAGTCTGATTGAGATACAATTTACTAGTACCAGCCATTTTGAAACTAATTCGGGCATGAGCAATTTCTTCTAACCAATGAGCGATTTTGTACTTATAGGTGGACTCTTCTAGACTTGAAACATACCCTTTTTTAAACGTAAAACGAATAATTAAAAACAACAAAACCACTAAAAACAGACCCGTAAAAAGAAAGAATGAATGGTAAAAAGAAAGCAGAATTAAACCGAATAAAATTTGCAATGTAGCCGCTGTAAAATCAATGAGCAATTTCGACAATCCTTTTTGAATGGTCAGAGTATCAAAAAATCGATTGGTTAATTCAGGCGCGTATCTCTTTACCAATTCGACCATTTTTATCTTTGGTATGCGTTCCGCAAATTCAAAAGCAGAACGTGTAAATATTCTTTGTTGTAAATTTTCAGTAATTCGCAATTGGAAAACATTTAAAACACCTGAAAATCCGATTGCAGCGACAACCAAAGCAACAAGAATAAACCATGAAGTACTGATTTGACCTAGCTGTATAAAATTGATAATCATTTGAATCCCCAATGGCAATCCCAAAGAAAGAATCCCACTGAAAATAGCAAAAACATAGATGTTTCGAATCTCTTTTCGATCTGGTTTGAGCAAAGAAAAAAATCGATAAAAGACGGAAGTACTTGAATTAATCATTTTTAATAGCTTTAAAAATTAAGTCAGTATAGAAAGATTCAACCACATCTTCTTCGTGGTTTGTGTTTGTAAGTCGAGGTAAATGAGCAGCAAAAAAATGTTGCCGATTACTGCCTTCTATCATATTGGAAACAAGCATGTTTGAATAAGGATAATTTTTATTTATTTCTAAGATTATTTGTGCTACATGCTCCACGAGTTGTTTTAAAACAGAAAAAACACCATCTCTGTTTATCTCGTCTATATCTTTCGTAAAAAAAACTTTAGCAGACTCATTTATAACTATGAATTTCAATAACCCTTCATTATTTACAATAGACTGATTTTGAGGGGGTGGTATTGTCGTCAAAATATGTATAGCCTTTTTTAAACGAATTTCTGGATCTTCAATATTTTGATTCTCAAATAAGATGCGAGTTGCAATACAACCCCAATACCAATTAGTAAGGTACAGAAGTAATTTACTTTTACTTTCAAAATATCGATAAACAGAGGACTCTGTGGTGCCGATAACTTTTGCAAGTTTTTTGAAATTAAAACTATCAAAACCTATACTATCAATCAATTCAATGCTACCCTTTAAAATATTCCTCCCAAGTTCAGAACTAGCCGGATCTTTTAAGTAAAGATGCTCGTTAATTTGAATTTTGATTTGCGGAAAAATGTCCATATTAAAGGTAATTCATACAAATATAATAGTAATACTACCATAGCGAGTGGCGCTACTTTTTTTTTGTGATTTTTAACAAAAATAAATATTGCATGTCCAAACAATTTAAACATTTAGTTCAAAACAAAATGATTATTATTGTTTTGACTTAAGGTCTAAGAACAATTCAAAATTCAAACAAACATAAAAACCGACCAATTATCTTTAATGCTTTTTCTTCGTCACCTTCAATGTCAAAAAATTAACTTTCTAAGGTTTTAACACCACTATTCAAAGTAAATTTTCTGTACCAAAAAGGTCAAAGAACAAAGTTAATTGATCCAAATTGTCAAAAATCTTTTCTTTAGGGTAATAGATTAAAAAGACGTTTAACACTTCCTTCTACCTCTTTCTCTTAGGCTTACCATACTTTTCCTGCATGGCTTTTTTGTGATTATAGCGCACGTTTACCTTTTTGTTTTTCGCTTTTTTCTCATGAAAAGAATCACCTCTATTTTCACGTTGAGCTAATTTGATATTTTTCCCTGGTATGACAATTTTTGGTTTTTCGAATTCCAAAAGTTCGTCTGTAAATACGATACCCTCAGGG
>JBKDKG010000141.1:0-3501 GCA_046345095.1 Flavobacteriia bacterium
TTTCTAGATTTTGCGTTGAACTAAAAAAAGACATTATGAAATACTTGCTTGTATGTTTTTTGATTCCTTTGGTTGGTTTTTCTCAACCGCTGAATGTGAAGGGGAGCCAGGGTGGAATACTAAGCTTTGGCGTTAGAACCACCATCAGTGCCTTTAATGACGGCCTAACGGGAAATGTTGGCACTGGAGTTGGGGGGCAATTCCGCCTTCAGTTTGCGGATAAAGTAAATTCTGATTGGTTCTTTGATTACATTACTAGTGATATTGGTGGGTTTGCCAATCGTACAGATTACCATATCGGTTGGAGTGTCTTGTTTTACCCAGGGGTAGAATTAACACCTCGTTTTAGACCTTACGTATTGGCTGGTCACTGTTTTGATTATTCAAGATTAGAAGATAATTCCAACAGGAACAATTTTGATGAACGCTGGAGTTCTGCAGTTCAAGGAGGATTGGGCGTTCATTACAACCTCACGCAGCGATTGGATTTATCGGCGGTTTGCCAGTACATGGTGCATCTTGGAAATCATGTGCATGCTGAAAAGGAAAATGGTTTAGTCGTGTTCCATAATGAAAAAGGTGCCAGTTTGGAAGGTCATTTATTGTTTCATTTTGGAATTAATTATAAAATTGGCGACTTATGGTAAGAGTTTTCTTTTTAGTTGTTTTTTGCGGTCAATTTTTCGGCGCATTGTGCCAAGAAAAATATGTTTCGCAAGGATTATTAAAAGCAACGGCTACAATTTCTCCTTCATTTATGCTTAATCGTAGTGAACAGAATATTTATTTGAATGGTTACGTGGAATATTATGTAGCTGATCACCTAAGCTTGCGGGGAGAGACCTATTTTTTTGTCGATGGTTCAAATAGTAATTCCGATTACTCGCAATTTATTCATCAGGCAATGAGAACTTATTTTGGTGCGTTTTTACATACAGAAAAGAGAAATTGGGATAAATACCTTGGTTTGCAGCCCGGATTAACGCTTATGCGTCCAAATAGCAGTATAAGTTCGGAATTAAAAGCCTGTCCATCATTTGCTCTTCATGCTGGAACAACCTATTACGTGTGGAAGTATTTTCATTTTTTTGCCGATATAGCTTACGTTAACTCCATTTACAGAGGAACATCAAACGGTTCAATGAAAACAGATGAGATTATTTTCTCTGCTGGATTAGGATTTCAGCTAATGACAAAAAAGAACTAGTTGTTTGCAAAGAATAGCGCATTCGCAAAGAATAACTTCCCATTTTCCCAAAATCCTCTGAACAACGGATTATCAATCATATAGATCAAGCAGCCGTCTCCCATGTTTTCTTGTCCAAAAACGAGCGATTTTGATTGGTTAGGCAATGCCTGACTGCCAGCAAAACCATTCAGGGGTTTCGCATTGTCTTCTAAATAAACCACATTTGATCCGTTTTCAAGCCATTCATAAGCATCACTGCTCAATTTCAAGCTATAATAACTATCGCCATAACCAAATGCCAGAGGATTCGTCTGTTCCACTTTGCACTTAAATATAGCCCCAGTAATCGTATTTTTTATCATTTCGCGCTCTCGTGCACTGTATTGAATGTGCGCATGTTCGTGTCTTGATGGGTCTGCTGAATCGTCTTTTTCTTTTGATTTTTCAGATGATTTTGGTTTTAAATGATAACCTTCTTTTCCAGCGAAAATAGCGGCTGCAGAACCAATAGCTATGATTTTTCCGCCATTGTGAATCCATTCTTTGATTGACTGCTGTGCCTCGTCACCGTTGAGATCTGAATACCATCCTTCTGGTACGATTAGAACATCGTATTCATTCAATGTACTCCGTGTTAAATTTTCTTGTTTGAGGCGCGATACAGGATAATCCAAGTTGTTGTCGAAATAATGCCATATTTCTCCAGCATTCAATGACGATGCTTCGTTGTCAAAAATTACAGCCACTTTCACTTTTGAAACCAACTTCACACTTGAGGATCCAAAATCATTGCCTTTTTCAACCATGCCAGTTGTTGTTGAAGATAGTTGAATGCCTAACTCATTTGCAATTTGGATCACTTTCGCATCAAAACCAACTTGGTTGTCACCTTTAGCAATTATCAGCGTTCCGCGGTCCCAGTTTTTACCATTGATAGTGAAGGGATTTTCTGAATAACGTACTTTAATGTTTGATTTTAATAAAGCAGACAGAAAACGGGCATCTTGCATACTATTCCAATCGGCGATGTAAGCATATGCATCTTTGTTTAATTCATTTTTAGGGCGTTCTGTTTCACTTTTTTTGCTGTTCACAATTGTTTCACTTGCCAAGGCTTCAAGTCCATAAGCGTAAGGAAGATTCCAAGCGGTGATGTCATATGTCAATGAATCCACCAATTTCGTTTTTGGTTCAAAAAGAACGTTGACCAATGTTCCTTTGACTTGATTTGTGCTAATGACAAGGTGTTTATCTGTCGCCTTGAGGGTTCCTGAGCCATTTTGAGAGTACAAAAAGCCTTTCGCTGTGGCATTCGTGCCAAAACCATATTGAATCTGGTGGGCATCTAATAATTTGCGCAATGCATTTAGATTGTCAGTGTTACCGCCAACAACATAACTTTTGTATTTATAGTTTTTGTTTTTACTGAAAGATTGAAATTCGCGGATGAGGTCGCTTGTGTGTAAAGAAGCATATTCAACTGTCGACAATCCAGCAATATGGTGGTGAAAAGCGCGGTCCGTGAGGGTAAGAGTATCATTTTCACTGTTCACAACTGCTAATCCACCTCTGCCGCTTCCGCCTTGCTCATACGTCATACCAATCGCGCCGGAGTAGGTAGGATAGGTGTCGCCATAACTTGGGTAAAGTAAATCGAAGATCTCTTTTGTGAAATAAAACCATCCATTTTTATCAAAGTATTTTGCATTGTTTTTACCTATGCCATTTTGGAATTCTCTTTGCCAAGGCGTGATTACTTCGTGATACGGTTCTGCGGCTGGGGCAAAATAATACGGTTCATTCATTCCTTGTTCGTGGAAATCAACGTGCACATGCGGCAACCACAGGTTGTACAAAGCTATTCGCTGCTGTGATTCTTTTTGTGTAACCCAAGCCCAGTCGCGGTTTAGGTCAAACATGTAATGATTAGGTCTTCCAGAAGGCCATCCTTCTTGGTGTTCGCTGGATTCCACATTCAGATCGGTGATTTGACCTTTGTTTTCATTGTACCAGTTTACGTACCTGTCTCTACCATCAGGATTAATGCATGGATCGAGAATAACTACCGTGTTTTTTAATATATTTTGCTTGCTAGTTACCAATTCGTAGGCTGTGAGCATCGCTGCTTCAGTACCAGCGCTTTCATTTCCATGTACATTGTAACTTAACCAAACAATAGAAATTGTCTCATTTCCGCTTAAAGCAGCATGATCGGCTTTTATTTTTTCAAGTCGCTGAATATTTTCCGGGGTGGAAATAAAGGAAGCTATTAATTCTCTGTTTTCATTCGTACTGCCATATTGTATTACTTG
>JBKDKG010000142.1:0-4979 GCA_046345095.1 Flavobacteriia bacterium
GTATGGGCCAAGCTGCGTGAACGTTGGAAGTGTCGGTGCATTGATTGTAATGCTCATCGTTGCTGTCGTTGCACACACTGGTGAAGCACTTGAGCTCGGTGTGAACGTATACGTGGATGATCCAACTGTTGCAGTTGATACCACAGAAGGACTCCAAGTTCCTGCAATGCCATTGTCGGATGTCAAGGAAAGGGTTCCAGGTGTCTCATTCTGACAGTATGGGCCAAGCTGCGTGAACGTTGGAAGTGTCGGTGAATTAACGGTAATTGTACCTGTTGCCGTTCCTCCTGAGCACCCTCCAGTTAGTGGAATGGAATAATTATAAACTCCTGTAGCAGAGGGTGTACCTGTAATGGTTATTGTATTTGATGCCCAAGTTGCACTCACACCAGTTGGAAGACCATTTGCACCACTTACACCATCATTAGATATCCCAGTAGCACCAGTTGTAGTATGGGTTACTGTGCCTATAGAACTGTTAACACAAACTGACGGAGATGAAGAAGCGGCCGATGCTGAAACACTTCCACCTGAGGGAACACATGTCCCGTTACATGCATTTAAAGTCCCTGTAGCATCAGTTGCCCAAGTTGTAGTTCCATCTGTTGTTCGCTCTAATACCGTTCCAATACTCGGAACTACTCCAGCATATTCAATTTGATTTGATCCAGTTCCGACAGTATTTGACGGGCGCGATAAGGAGGATACGGTAGGGCATGAAGAAGCACTACCCGCTGGAATATAAGGCGGAGTATCATCTAGGTCCGTATCAGAAGGCCATTTTGTTGATTGCCCAGCAAAAGCGGTCCAAAAGACTGCATCTAAAAGTCCTCCATTGTTGTCGTACAAAGCACACCATGCATCTCCGTTCTCCAAGTACCACCTTGTATCAGGTGTGAGCATATGATTATTGCCGCAATATGTAAATAGATTAATATTCGCACCAGAATTTGGGCCACCTATCGATAAAAAAGATTTTGGAGCTATTGTTGTTCCAGACGGAAAGCGAAATGCACCATCCCTGGCACCATCAAATGATTCAGTAATGAAGATATAACAACTTATATCCACTGAACAGTCTGAAGAATTGTAAAACTCTACATATTCTCTTCCTGACGTTGAACTTGAACAATCTTTCAAACTTTGTACTGTTGAAGATAAACCATCAGGACCAGGCCTTACTGCAATTTCATTAATAAAGACCTGGGTGAAAGAAAACGTAGGAATAAGAAGAAAAACAAGAAGTTTCAATAATTTCTCGGAAGCAATATAAATCTTAATTTTCTGATTAAGAAGATAATTCGTAATTAAAGGTACTTTTCTGATTATCATGCAGTAGGGGTTTACTGCGTAAAATTATTTTAACAGTTCCTAAAAGATTGGAAAAATAAGATTAAAAGAAATTACAAGTCATTACTAAATAATGCTTATAAAATTGTTTATCAATGGATTATAACAATTAAATAACTTACTAATAATTAGATAGTAATCTCACCACAAAAATTCATCTCGAGCAATTTCTTTAACGAACTCACTTTATTTGAATGCACAAGTATGTGCATCATTTTTGTGAGTGCGGCCTCTGTTGTTAAATCATTTCCACTAATAACTCCCACGCTCGTAAAAAATGAACTGGTTTGATATTTACCCTGTTGGACAGAGCCTGAACTACATTGTGTAATATTTAATACAATGCCCCCTTCTTCGATGTAGTTTTTTATAAACTTTCGGAAGGTCTCATCACTTGGTGCGTTCCCCGATCCAAATGTCTCCAAAACAATTGCATCAGTTTCCTTTCTGTCAAACAAACTAGCATACGCTTTAACAGGAAACCCGGGATGAATCTTTAACAAAGCAACTCGTGAACTCATTTTTGGATTGTAGACCAATTCTGGCAATGTTGTTCTATACAATTTATCATAATTGTATTCAATATTGACTCCCGCTTTGGCAAGTTCCGCATAGTTTGGAGAAGAAAATGCCTCGAACTGATTTGCTGAAATTTTAGAGCTTCGGTTACCTCTATACAAGGAATATTCGAAATAAACTGCCACCTCCTGAACAATAGACTGTCCTTGTTTATCTTTGTCCGCAGCAATTTCAATAGCCGTGATTAAATTTTCTTTCCCATCTGTGCGAATGGTACCGATTGGCAATTGTGATCCTGTAAATATAACTGGTTTCATAAGACCTTGTAGCATAAAACTTAACGCTGAAGCTGAGAATGCCATTGTATCTGAACCGTGCAAAATAACAAAACCATCATGCTTTGAATAGTTGTCATGCACAATCTGAGCCATTTGCTGCCAATACAGCGGATTCATTTCTGAAGAATCTATTGGATTCTCGAAACTCAGCGTTGTTAACTCAACGTTCAATCGATGGATTTCTGGTACATGCTTATAAATATGATTGAAATCGAAACTTTTTAACTGACCTGTTTCCTGATCTTTAATCATACCGATTGTTCCGCCGGTATAAATAATCAATATGCTGGGTTTTTTACTCATAGGTCAATTCAAGTTAAACATCTGACGAGCATTTGCAGTCGTAAGATCCGCTACTTCGGTCAATTTCATTTGCTTTATCTCAGCAAGTTTTTCAGCGATGTGAATCAAATAAGCACTTTCATTTCTCTTGCCTCTATGAGGAGTTGGTGGCAAGTATGGTGAATCCGTTTCCAAAACAATCATATCAAGAGGAATATCTTTTACCACCTCATCCAATCCCGACTTTTTGTATGTTAATACTCCTCCTAATCCCAACATAAACCCACCATATTCCTGGATTTTTTGAGCTTGTTCAAGCGTACCAGTAAAACAATGAAAAATACCCCGTAAACTGTCATCGTTCAATTCATCTACAATGTCAAAAATTTCTTCAAACGCTTCACGCGCATGGATAATGATAGGCAATTTCAACTCCTTTGCCCAACTAATTTGCTGCCGAAAGGCCTGTGCTTGGGCATCCTGAAATGTTTTATCCCAATAAAGATCCATTCCAATTTCACCAACAGCTAAATTGTTGCGGGTAAACAAATGTTCTTTGATTACCTCCAAATTTCTCTCCCAATGTTCATCAACAGAGCCCGGATGTAGGCCCATCATAGGAAAACAGTTCTCTGGAAACTGATTGCACAAATCATACATAGAAGAAATGGAATCAACATCAATATTTGGAAGCAACAATTTGTCAACTCCAGCATTGATGGCTCTTTGCACTGCATCAGTTCTATCTTCATTAAATGATGGTGAAAAAAGATGAGTATGGGTATCAATAAATATCATACGTCAGAACAAAGAAACACTAACTCCAAGTTGAAATAATCGAAGCTCGGCACTTGATCGATTTGAGAAAAGAGAATTAATCCCATATGAACCATAGATTGCCCAATTGCGGATGCCTAAACGAACATGTGTGGAAAGTGCCAAACGATTAATATCTGCAAAATCGTAGTTTTTATAGAGCCCACCTTCAATCTGCGAGGCTCCGTTGTAAATTGTTTTAGAATATATATTGCATTGATATGCAACAACACCACCTACATGCAACTTGACATGCTTCCAACCTTTCGTTCGAAATCGCAATTCAAAAGGTACCCCTATTGCATTTCCACAAAGCAGTCTCTTTTTTATCCCTGACGTTGATACCGAATTTGTAAGGACTGTAAAATTATTGGAAGGATCGGCTAAAAATTGATTGGATAAGTTCTCTGTTTTAAAAAAACTCTGTCTGATACCAGTTCCAATAGATACTGTGCCCTTCTTTGTCAATGGAATATCGAATAAAAAATTTGTGTTCAACCCTATTGAGGACCAACGATTTTTAAAGGCTTGTATATCGCCCATCCAATCGTTGTAAGTAATATCAAAAACCAGTCGATCATATTTTTGAGCCTTTTCTGCTTCTGCAGGTCTTAATCCGGTGTAATGAAACATTACTCCAGGTTTGTAACGTGATATAAGATTCGGTTCAGAATTGTACTGCGCAAAGCTGTATAATCCTAAAAAAGAAATAAATGCTATCAAAATGAATCTACTCATTCTTTTGAAGGTGTTTTTCCCATTTCCATGCATGAAGAATTGCATCTGAAACAGTGAATTTTGGTGTCCAATTGAGGAGTTCTTTGGATTTTTTAGCATTTGCAAAAATTTCAATTACATCACCAGTTCTTCTTGGGCCAAATTTCCAGTTTAATTTTTCGCCTGTGTTTTTTTCGAATAATTGAATAACCTCTAAAACACTTGTTCCAGTTCCTGTACCCACATTGATTGCTTCGATGCATGCGCCATTTTGTGCCTCTAAAAATGCAACCGCCTGAACATGTGCTACCGCCAAATCACAAACATGAATATAGTCTCGAACGCACGTTCCATCCACTGTTGGGTAATCATTTCCATTGATTGTCAAACATTCTTGCTTACCAATTGCAGTTTGTGTTACAAATGGGAACAAATTGTTTGGTCTTCCGAGAGGAAATTCACCAATCAATGCTGAAGGATGGGCTCCAACCGGATTAAAATACCGCAAGTTGATTACTCTAAAATCAGGATTTACGCGCTGAACATCTTCAATGAGTTGCTCTCCAACAAGTTTCGTATACCCATAAGGAGAACTTGGTTGAACTTTCGGCGTGTTTTCATTCACTTCTTTTAAGCCTTGTGGTTCACCATAAACGGTACAAGAAGATGAAAAAACAAAATTTGGAACCTTGTATTTCAATGCCAATGAGCAAATCACAGACAGTCCTTCAATATTGTTATGGTAATATTTCAAAGGTTCTTGAACAGATTCCCCCACTGCTTTATAGGCTGCAAAATGGATGATTCCAGAAAAGGAATAGTGTTGAAAAAGATTCTCCATGAGCGATGCATTGCAAACATCAATTTCATGAATCGGAGGTGTAAAACCAATAATTTCGGTTAATCCAGCCACCACTACGCGATTTGCATTGCGAAAATCGTCGACAATAATAGGAG
>JBKDKG010000143.1:0-5121 GCA_046345095.1 Flavobacteriia bacterium
TGGCTCAGCTTATCTGGCCCGACAAGTAGGGCAAAAAAGAGCGAGAGAGATCTTCTTTTTAGGAAAGTCTTACAGTGCGCAAGAAGCGTATGATATGGGTATGGTCAATGCAGTTGTTCCCCATGAAGAACTCGAGCAATTCGCTTATGATTGGGCGCAGGAAATACTTACGAAGAGTCCAACCGCTGTGAAAATGGCAAAGTTTGCTTTCAATCTTATAGATGATGGACTTGTTGGACAGCAAGTTTATGCTGGTGAAGCAACCAGATTACTCTATATGACGGAAGAGGCCGTCGAAGGTAGAAATGCATTCCTCGAAAAACGTGAACGTGATTTTTCTAAATTCCCAAAATTCCCTTAATGAATTGGTCGAATTTATTTCGTAAAAAAAGATTTTTGTTGGCTTCAACATTAGCTGTATTTGTATTGGCAATTTTGTCATTTCAAACGAAGAATTATGATGATCTCCCAACCGATAGAAAATACACAACTGAAAACATTGTGATTTTAGTTATCGATGGACCTCGGATGACGGAAACCTTCGGAGATACAACCTATAAGTACATTCCAAACCTCGCAAATGTTTTAGCTCCACAAGGAGTGCTTTTAAAGAATTTCCGGAACAATGGGCCAACCTACACCAATGCAGGACACACGGCTATCACAACGGGAGTCTATCAACGCATCAATAATTCCGGATTGGAATTACCGAAGAATCCTTCCATCTTTCAGTATTTTTTGAAAGAAAAAGGCTTATCTAAAGAAAGTGCTTGGATTATTGCAAGCAAAGGAAAATTAAATATTCTGGCAAACACCAAAAGCAAGAAATGGCGAAACCAATATGTGCCATCGGCTTTTTGTGGAATAAATGGTTCCGGCTTAGGGTATACCGCTGACGAAAAAAACTTTTCGGACGCACTTCGAATTCTTGGCCAATATCATCCAAAACTTACGTTAATCAATTTGTTGGAAGTCGATGTGAATGGTCATGCAAATTTGTGGGAGGGTTATTTAAAGGCAATTCAGCGCACGGATCAAAAGGCACTGGAATTATGGAACTTTATTGAAAATGATTCTATCTACAAAGGCAAAACAACCTTGTTTATAACCAATGATCATGGACGTCACTCAAAAGGACATAAGGACGGTTTTGTAAGTCATGGCGATAATTGTGAAGGGTGCAGATCAATCTACATGATTGCTTTGGGACCTGATTTTAAAATGAACGCAGTGCTGCCGAACAGGTACGAGCAAATCGATATAAGTAAAACAATTGCTGAAATGCTCCATTTCAAATATCCTGTTTCAGAAGGACAAGTGATGAAGGATTTGTTCAAATAAAAAAAAGCCGGATGAACCGACTTTCTTCATTATTTCTTGAAATTATCTGCTACGATTAAATCCTTCGTGCCATGTGTCCAGGAATAGAATCCTTCTCCTGATTTTACACCTTTTTTACCGGCTGTAACCATGTTTACAAGCAATGGACAAGCTTTGTATTTTGGATTTCCGAAGCCTTCGTATAAAACATCTAATATCGCTAGGCATACATCTAAGCCAATGAAATCTGCTAATTGAAGAGGTCCCATTGGGTGGGCCATTCCTAGTTTCATCACCGTGTCGATTTCTTCTACGCCTGCAACACCCTCAAATAATGTGATGATTGCTTCATTGATCATTGGCATCAAAATACGATTTGCAACGAAACCTGGGTAGTCATTCACTTCAACTGGTACTTTCTTCAAATTCTTGGAAGTCTCCATGATTAAATTGGTTACTTCATCGGAAGTCGAATATCCTCGAATGATTTCAACTAATTTCATCACTGGAACAGGGTTCATAAAGTGCATGCCGATAACCTTGTCCGGACGAGAAGTAACTGCTGCGATTTGTGTGATTGAAATAGATGAGGTATTCGTAGCTAAAATTACGTTTGGAGCAGTGAATTTGTCTAAATCAGCAAAGATTTTCAGTTTCAAATCCACATTTTCAGTTGCAGCTTCAACAACAAGATCTACATTTTTCACACCCTCTTCTATGGATGTAAAAGTTGTTAAGTTTGCGAGTGTTGCAACTTTTTCAGCTTCAGTGATTGCTTCTTTTGTTACCTGCCGATCGAGGTTTTTACCAATGGTCGCAATTCCTTTATCAAGAGACGCTTGTGAAATATCTATCAAAGAAACTTTATATCCAAATTGAGCAAATACATGGGCAATTCCATTTCCCATAGTACCAGCTCCAATAACAGCAACATTTTTCATTTTATCGATTTTAAGTCGGACAAATATACAAACGACATCGATGTAATCTCTTTAAGAAACTTATTTTTGATGTGAAGCGAAATAAATTTAAGAAGGACAATTGATGGAAATAGTGTTTTATGATGGCGATTGTGGGTTGTGTAACCGAGTCGTTCAATTCATTTTAAAGCATGAAAAGAAAAAAGCATTGTGTTTTTCAGCCATTGAATCTCCCTTTGCAAAGAATTTCTTTCAAGAAAATGGCATGTATGAGGTTGATATTAATACGTTTTATTTATATCAAAATGGCATATTTTACGAGCGATCGCAAGCGATGATTCAACTTTCTAAATATCTAAAATTCCCGTTTTCGTTGTTTAGATTATTGATACTAATTCCTCGGTTTGTGAGAGACGCGGCCTATCAATTTATAGCTAAAAGAAGAAGAAAACTTGGTGGGGATTTTTGCATTGTAAAAGGTGAAGATCAGTTTGAAAGGTTCTTGAACTAATTATGAAACGTTTTAAAAATTTCAATGAGTTTTTCAGTTGGGACAATGTTATTAGGAAAATCATTCATAATACGTAATACTTCCTCAGAAGCCATTGGATGCAGTCCCATTCTGATTCCTAGTTGTCGTAGGTAACTCAATTCATTTTCATCAATTATATTATCTGCATTCATCATCAAGACCAAACGTTGAAATTGAAGTATTCGCTCATGTTCTAATTTTGGTGGATTTAACTCAATATATTGCTCAAACAACTCAATCAATTCTGTTTTAGAAATACCCATTTGTGTTACCAAAAGCACGAGAAATTCGAATTCTATCGACTTTGAGTCATCTTCTGCTTGAGCCATTTTGATCAATTGCGAAAGCAACTTGCGTTTCTCATCTTTTTCCTTATCGTTCATAACAATGTCATTTCAAAAAAGTGTGCAGTGATTTTACAAACTTGAAGGAGTTGTTCTGGCATTTCTTTATTTGTCCATGGTTGTTTGGATCCAAAGGTGTGGTCGCCATTTTCGATGATGTGTAGTTTTGTATTCAACCAGTTGGCTAATTGATGACCCTCTTCAATGGGAACAGATGTGTCATGGTCTCCATGAATCAATAATGTTGGTTTCAATGAGTTTTTGCAAGATGATTCAATGTTAAGTTGTTCTTTGTGCAAGCAAAATTCTTCGAATTGAAGATAGTTACTTGGCATCTGCTGGTTTGTTCGGCTATTCAAATGATACTTTACACCCTTTTCTTTCCATTTTTTTAGAGCTTCACCTGTCGGAAAACGTTTCTCAATACTGCTGATTCCAGCCCAAGATACAATGGCAGAAATAGTCTCGTTTGATGACTGCAGCACAGCCATGCCTCCACCACGGGAATGACCGACTAGAGAAATTGATTGATGAGGAAGGGCATTTTCTTTTATCCAGGAAATGGCTGCCAATGTGTCAATATATTCCTTGTAATATGAGTTGACTGAAAAAGCATCAAGATCCGAAAAATCAATCCCATTTTCAATCGTTCCACCATTGTGTGAAACATTGAATTTACAGAAGCCATAACCGATATGTACAAAATAATTTTCAACCAAATTCCAACAGCCCCAATCTTTATAGCCCATTAAGCCGTGTATGAAAAGAATGATCTTCCCATTGAAATTGATGGGAATATTGAGGTCTATTAAACTTTTTTTGCCTTCAGCTCCGGAAAAAACACCGTTTCGCATGAATTGTGTTATTGACATATTTCAAAATTAACACTTATGAAATAAGCCATGACGATAATAGTCAAAATAAGAATGAATAGAATTGGCGATTCACTTCGTGGCCACTAAAGCGGTCCATATGACTATCAAGCAACATTTAAACATAAATGAAAATAAAAGTTTTTTAAAAATCACAATTCCAAAATTGTAAGTGGCAAATTAAATCACTGACCAAACTTTTGAAAAACAGTTGAACATTCAAACAGAGAATAAGGTATATGCTTTTGATTTGCTATCTTTAGCTTCTCAAATTTGTCTAGTTGAGAGAATAATTTCCGCCAAAAATGAAAATATCAGCATCAATCTACAGCGATAAAAAAAGGCCAATTAAAGAGGTTATAACTGATCTTGTGGAGCATCAGGTTGATTTACTGCATGTGGATTGCAATGACGATATAGCTGTCTTTGAGGATATTCAACAAATTAGACAATGGTGTGAATTGCCAATTGATTTGCATATCATTACCGAAGAGCCAGAAAAGTACTTTCCTTATTTGGAAAAATACCCGGTTGAATATGTGACCTTTCAATTCGAGGAGCTAACGAGAAAACTTTCGATTCCGGAATCCATTTCAGGAAAGAAAGGATTGGCTGTGATAACTCCAACACCTGTCGATGTATTTGATGAATATGCCAATTTCGATTTTATATTGATTATGGCAACAATTCCAGGACAAAGCGGGGGAGTGTTCGACCGCATTAATTTTTCAAAAATTCGTCAGTTCAGAAAAAAATATCCAAACAAGTCGATTCATGTTGACGGCGGCGTGAATGGTGAAGTGTCCTTTATTCTAAGAAATATGGGGGTTAGCTCTTCAGTTTCTGGATCTTACCTTTTTAATGCCCCAAGTGTTGGTCATGCGCTGATGAACTTAACCAAACGCAACATTGAATCGCAATTTCTGGTCGAAGATTTCATGATTCCAATTGAAGAATGCCCTGTTGTTATGGCAGATGAATTGAGTTTGCGCAAGGCGCTAGAAACAATCGAAAATGGAAATATGGGGTTCTGTTTGGTTCTTTCAACGGAAGGTGAATTAAAAGGACTTATATCTTCCGCTGACATTCGAAAGGCGCTGTTACGAAATCTTAATAGTATTTCTGAAATCAGT
>JBKDKG010000144.1:0-6541 GCA_046345095.1 Flavobacteriia bacterium
ACATAATTCTCAGTATCCAATTTTTTATCAATGCAACTGTGACAGATTTTTTCTGTTGTGCTACCTGAAATTATTTTCTGAAGTTTACCGTTCAATAATTCCTTTCCTTTCAGGTTGTAAATGGTGTATTTAAGGTCCAACTGAAAGGTGTCCGGTTGATCAGATAGGAGATAATATTCCTCTACCCCACTTGGACTTACTTTCGATAATACCGCCACATCCTCATAATCGTCCTTTACCCAATATTGAAGGGCTTTCCAATTGCCAAAATAATCGATACTCGACCATGATGGCGCCGGCCAACAATCATTTACCTGCCAATACAACGTTCCCATGCAACGCGGCGCGTCTAATCGATGCCCTGTCACCGCCATGCTTACTGCTGTGGCCTGTGTCAATTGAGAATAGTAAACGAAATCTTCAAAATTTAAAGGATTACCATACAATAATTGAGCATGTTTAAGAATCATTCCATTTCCGACATAACTCTTTTGGTGGTGCTTCATGACTTCAGTTTCCAGGCTCCAATCCTTTTTTTCAGAGAAAGTCAACAGTGTGGAATATTCAGGAAAACTTTGGAAGCCATATTCTGCGTTAAAACGGCCAATCTTTTTAGCAAAATCACTCATCGGATCTTTTCCGTGCCACACGCCCCAGTAATGCTGCGAACCGTGATTGTAAAACTCATCTTTTCCCCAATTACTCAATGGAGAAGTATGAATGTATGGAGAGTTCGTGATTCGCAATAAAGTAACCGGAATAAGCTGTTTGAATAATCGCGTATATGATTCTTCGATTTCTTTGCAAGCAGTAGGATCAAGCTTATATTTCGCTTGAAATCCCCAGTTCTTCCAAGCGACATCTACTTCATTATTCCCGTTGAACAAGGTAAGAGATGGATGTGAAGCGATACGCGGAATCTGGTACTCTAGTTCTTGTTTTACATTTTCCAGAAAATCGGGATCCCCGGGGTACATGGCGCATGCAAACATAAAATCTTGCCATACCATCAATCCGTAGCGGTCGCAGGCTTCATAAAAAACATCGTCCGGATAGTAGCCACCTCCCCACACACGTACCATGTTGTAGTTCGATGCCGCCATGGTTGCTACCATCTTCTCTAACAGCTGGTCTGTGACACGCGATGGAAATATATCCTGTGGAATGTAATCACCCCCTTTACAAAAGATCTCACGTCCATTGACTTTGATCACATAACTTGTTCCCCATTTATCGGGTGCTGTTATAAGTTCTGATTTTCGAATTCCGAAATTGATTGCTTTTTTATCAATGACAGTTTCTTCTGTACCATCCAAAATCAAGGACCATTCATCGTTGTATAAATACTGTTCACCTTGACCTCTTGGCCACCATAATTTTGGATTATCTATTTCCTCGGAGCGGACAACAGACGTTTCGCCGACCTCAATGTTGATTCGACCAAACAAACGACTCTCCCAAACCATTGGTGTTCTTGCGGGATGAGCTAAGTGCAATTTAAACGTCACTTGGGCTTTACCCTCCAAAATGGAATCTGTGACACAATTAATCCCAATGATTTTATTGCCATTATACGCACTTAAAATTACTGGTTTTAAAAAGCCAATGGTATTCATACGAAGGGACCAATCCCAACCAAACTGGTACTGTGGCTTCCGGGTATAAGGAGCGATCGCAATGGAATCGACATCATTTGGTGCCGGAAGCCTGTAAGATGCTTTTAAATAGTTCTTTCTATGGTACAATACTGGCGGATAAAATACGACGCGAAGCTGGTTCTCTCCTATTTTCAATTTATTCTTAATCTCAAAACGATATGGGCGAAAAGCATTTTGTGCAAATCCTATCTGTTGACCATTTAGAAATATCTCAGCATATGTATCAATTCCTGGAAATTCAATTTCAACAAACTCCTTTTTTAAATCTTCTTGTGTTATCACTATCGAAGACGTAAACTCCCAAGTATAGTCTTCAATCCAACGGAATAATTTTTCATTCATTCCATAAAATGGATCTGGTAATTCTCCTGACTCAATCAACTTTTCTTGCACAGAACCATGCGTTCCAGAAGACATCCAGGTGTTTTTGATGGGATGTTTAAATTGCCAGTTCAGTTTAGTTTGTCCTAAAACATTCATAGAAATCATCATCAAAAAAAGTAGAAAGGAACTGAACTGTCTCATGATTTTTGGAAATTTGCCTTTAAGTTTTAAAAAATTACCAATTACGATTAAATGGCGCATCCACCATTCCTTCAAAACCATTGGTTTTCAATGCATAATTAAACCCATTATAAACAGAATATGAACCTACTCGTCCACTTTTGTCAATTGCAAGAAAACAGCATTGCAAACCTGTTAGATCTTTGTGTTTAGAAATGATTCGTTCCACTGCCAGACGACACGCTTCAGAAGGAGAACGTCCCTGACGCATCAATTCAACAACTGTATGACTTCCAGCAATACGAATAATGGCTTCACCTAATCCTGTTGCACATGCCGCTCCAACTTCATTATCAACAAATAATCCTGCCCCAATAATAGGAGAATCTCCCAATCGACCATGCATCTTGAAAGCCCAACCACTCGTCGTACAAGAACCTGAAAGATTGCCGTGTTGATCCATCGCTAACATCCCTATTGTGTCATGATTCTCGTGATTTATTTCAGGTTTTTTAAATAACTCTTTATTCTCTGCTTTCCACTTTTTATATTCCGCTTTCACCTCTGGAACAGGCGTTTTAATCGTTCCAAATCCTTGCTCCAGAGCAAATTTTTTAGCGCCTTCCCCAACAAGCATAACGTGCTGAGTTTTTTCCATGATTGCACGTGCAACAGAAATTGGGTGATCAATTCCCTCCAAAAATCCAACGGAACCACAACGCGATTCATGATCCATGATGCACGCATCCAACGTAACATGACCATCGCGATCAGGCATACCACCTATTCCAACACTGCGATTGCTAATATCTGCTTCGGTAACACGAACACCTTTTTCTACAGCATCCAGTGCAGTTCCGCCTTTGGAAAGCACCTCCCATGCTGCAGCATTTGCAGCCAATCCGTGATTCCAGGTTGAAAGAACAATGGGTCCGTTAATTGTTCCCTCGAAAGACGAAGTGATCATTTGACCTGCTTTGAACGGTTTAATCAATCCGATGGCCGCTCCGGTCAGACCTAACTTCAGGAACTTTCGTCTTTTGTTCTCCATATTATTGGTTTTTCATTTCGCCGGCTAACCAATTTTGATAGATTTTCGCCAATTTTTCGTGATCCGCATATTCAACTCTAAAATCGTGTCTTCCAGTGTAGTCAGGTTTAGCCATCATGAAGATAAACTTATTATTATCGCGATTTAGCACAGCATCCACCACTTCTGTTGGAGGAATACAAATTGGGCCCGGAGGCAAGCCATTGATTTTATAAGTATTGTATGGACAATCGATATCTCTGTGCACATTCAATAAGCGCTGAACCCCATCCAGCTTATCGCCCCAACAAAATTTAAACGTTGGATCTGACTGCAATTTAATTCCTTGATTGATTCGATTCAAGTAGAGACCGGCAATAATTGGCCATTCCTCAGGTACCCGACCTTGCTCTGAATAGACCACACTTGCTAAAGTTACCGCTTCCGAAGGTTTTCGAAGGCCAACTTTCTTCAACTTTTGCAGGCGATCCTCTGTCCAAAATTTCTTGAACTCTCCTGACATGCGTTCAATGAATTCTTTTTCATCCGTATCATAGTACATTTTATAGGTGTTAGGCAAGAACATCGAAGGTATTTCTTCACGAGACATTTCAAATAATTCCAACGTTTTTTGATTGTCCAATATTTCCACAAAGGCTGCGCTGTCAATTAATAAGATTTTTGAAAGTTTACCACCCAACTCTCGGATATCCCGGCAATTATTAAACGTCACATCTACCTCCACTTCCGCATTACCGTTTCCAGCATCATTGAGCTTAATTCCATTGAGGACTGTTTTGTATGGCGTGCCCGGTTCTATAATGTATTTTCCCAGAGCAATATTTTCTTTTCCTAATCCTTTGTACTCTGCAACACCGATGAATGCTTTAACATCATCTATTGCACCTTGTTTTTCAAGATCTTGAGCCAAAACTTCGAGTGATGTAAATCCCTTGATGTAATATTCAATAGCTTTGTTGTTCACCGTAGTTTTTCGACTAGCCATGAATAGAGAGAATTTGGGAAAAACAATGATCCCACCAACAATTGCAATGACTGCAACTACAATTAGAATTACTTTTTTAGACATAACTGATAACTAATTTCGTCAATTCGCTGACCTTTATATAAAAACCACTCTTTGCGAACGCCTATGCGCTCAAATCCAATGCTTTCAAACAACTTAAGGCTATTCAAATTATCTGATTGAATCGAACAATACAAATTATGTAATGCTAAAAAATCACGAGCGTATTTCACCATTAAATCAAGGCTCTCCTTAGCAAAACCTTTCCCTCGTTGACTTTCCTCACCAATCAAAATACCAACCGCTGCATTTCCATTTTTAAAATCCGCATCATACAGATCAATTGCACCAACCGATTCATTCGAATCATTCAAACAAATTATAAAACGCAATTGACCAGTAGATCGAATATGCTGCTGTTGCTCAATCAATTGCATAATCCCAGTCAATGAAAACGGCACTTCTGTGTCAGTTACTTTCCAATGCTCAGGATTGTTTTCCCATAGCATCAGACGAGTAGCATCCTCAGGCTCAACCGATCGAAGATATATCTTAGTTGATTTTAGCATCTTCTAGTGTACGTAATCTATTTTGAATTTCATCTATCCCATATTTTGGAATTCCTTTATAATCTAGTGGTAGGTACATTCCAGCTACTTGTTGAATTAAATTTTCTCCTTGCAAACATCCTAACAATTCAGAAAGTTGAGCGCAATCAGGAAAACCAAATAAGAAGTTAAGCGGGGTTAGACACGTGGCTTTTTCGACTTTAGCTGAAGAATAGGCACCGTATCTTTCAATTACATCTTGTTTTGATATTAATCCATTTATTTTTATAAAAAGTGAAGGGATTCTCCTGGAATGAATCACATGGAGAGCCTTATCGTATTTTAACCCAAAATCTTTTCCATTGTACTTCAAACTGTAATAATTGCCATCTATTGAAAACCCAATATGCGGAGGGATTTTGTCTGCATACCATATCCACAGATAAGAACCCTTGGCCAAATCCTCCGAATTTAAATCATCAATATTTTCAAATTTAAAACTACACATCAAATGTCCCTGAAAAAACAAATTCGCCAGGACCTATCAGCCTGATATTGATAAAATCATGCTGTGAATTTCGATCAAAAGAAACCTTCAATTCACCACCTTTCACAGTCACACTGACCTCCTGCCTCCCAAACAATTCTTTTTCAATGGAATAAGCCAAAACACATGCAGTAACACCTGTTCCACAAGACAACGTTTCATCTTCAACTCCTCGCTCATAGGTGAGAACTTTCAATTGATTGATGTTTTCGATCTCAACCAAATTCACATTAATTCCCTCTTTTTGAAATCGATTTGAATAGCGAATTTCTCTACCATACGTTACAATATCCTCATTGGCTAGTGACTGAGAAAAACGAATGTAATGGGGCGAACCAGTATTAATTTTATAATCGTTTCCAATTCTTTCTACGTCGCTGACATTTGACATTTCCAAGGCAACAATTCCTCCAACTTCAAATGCCTTGTGTGGCCCGTCAATTGCCAAAAAACTAGTTTCTGACACATCAACACCCAAAGTTGCTGCGAAAGCTACCGAACAGCGCGCACCATTTCCACAAAAACTTTTCGATCCATCCGAATTAAAATAATCCATTTCAAAATCAAAACCTGATTTTGAATTTAACTTTATAAGACCATCTGCTCCAACACCAAATCTGCGATTACAGATACGTTGCACCTCTTCAATTCCCAATGAATTATATCGTCCATCAAGATTATCGACCATTACAAAGTCGTTTCCAGTACCTTGATATTTTTTGAAATGAATAAGCATTGTTATTTCGATAAACAAAAGTAGGCTTTTACTTTATAAAGGCTAACAAAAAAGCTTAACAATCTTTAACATGGGTCTTTTAACAAAACTAAATGTCTGTCGTTATAATTGTAATTGAAATTCATTCTAATTTTCGACAACGATGAAAAACAATTTAAAACTTTTTGGACTTGGTCTTTTAGGAGGAATGCTTCCACTCGGAGCTTATCTTATGCTGTCTTCTAGTCCTTTCACAAATTTATCTGACAGAGTTATCGACGGAAATCGTCTTGCAAATGTAAGAGCTGTATCGTTAGATGGAAGTGGTGCATTAGCACCAAATTTTGTTGAGGCCTCTGAAAGCTCTATCAATTCAGTAGTTCATGTTACAACAAAAGTGGTTCAAACATCTTTTCAACGAGATCTTTTTCAGGAGTTTTTCTATGGTCCGGGAGCAGGCGGGAAAGAATTCAAACAATATGGTTCTGGATCCGGATCAGGTGTAATTGTAT
>JBKDKG010000145.1:0-10372 GCA_046345095.1 Flavobacteriia bacterium
AGCGAATATCCTTCAGTATTGTTTCCCATTGCTCATCGAACAATCCACTTGGTTGATCTAGGCTTTCGACTTTCCACCAGGTCCCTCTTCGCTTGAATCCAAGTGCAAATGCTTCATCTTTTTCTTCTCCGGTGCTCATCACGTGTTCAATCGATGAGAAACTGTATTCCATTTTATTTCGGTAAAAAAAATGGTTGGGAGATGAAATGAATGCATCAAACTTTTCAGTCAGATCCCTAATTCCTGAAATCCTAGAAAAAGTATCTAGCGTTGAATTTTTCTTATACTCCTCTTGAATTTCCACTGGAACAAACACGTACGGTCCGCCAGATATCTCCTGAAAATCAAGTGTTTTCTCATGTTCTGATCGACGAATTACTTCTATTAATTTAGCCTCAGCATGGCGTTTTCTTTTTGTCTCAATTTTTGCTTTCACCAATTGCCCTGGAAATGCATTGTCAACAAAAACAACGTAAGACCCTTCATCTGTTGGAATTCTTGAAATTCCACGTCCACCAAAAGCGTAGTCATGAATTTCTAGTTCAACAGTATCTCCCCGATGGAACATTTATAGAAATTTAAGATTAATTGAAACGAAAGCAATTTTAAATCATCCCTCTGATGATTCCTTTATCAGATCCTTCAACAAAATCAAGAATTAATTGGCGAATAGCGGATTCAGCCATATTTTCTTTAATCGCTTCAATTCCTTTTGTGATATTGTTGTTTTGAACGTAAAGTATGCGGTAAATATCTTCTATTTCTCTGACTTCTGAGTCGGAATAACCTCTTCTTCTAAGTCCAACAGAATTGACACCCGCAAACGTAAGTGGTTCGCGAGCAGCTTTTATAAATGGTGGGATATCTTTACGGATAAGGGATGCGCCTCCAATGAACGTGTGCGCACCAATGCGTGCAAATTGTTGTGCAGCAACCTTTCCTTCTAATATTGCAAAATCATCAATTAAAACATGACCAGAAAGCCCGACATAACTAGCAAGAATAACATTGTTGCCAATCTGACAGTCATGAGCGACGTGCACGTAAGTCATCAACAAACAGTTATCTCCGATAGATGTCTTCCACTTATCTTTTGTACCTCTATGAATCGTAACACATTCGCGAATCTTGGTGTTATTTCCAATCTCGACAGTGGTGTATTCTCCTTCAAATTTTAAATCTTGCGGAATAACGCCGATTACAGCCCCTGGAAAAATCTCACAATCTTCTCCGATTCTGGTACCTGGATAGATGGTAACGTTAGGATGGATTTTTGTTCTGGCACCAATTACTACATCATCATAAATAGTAGAAAATGGTTCAACAATTGCACCATCACCGATGGTGGCGCCTGATGAAACGTGTGCCAAATTACTTATCATACCTATACTTTATCTTTAATTACCTGAGCAAGCATTTCTGCTTCCATCACGACTTTACCATTTACATACGCTCTTCCTCCCATCTCTACGAGACCGCGGCGAATTGGTGAAAGTAAAAATAATTCAAAAACAAGCGTATCTCCAGGCAAGACTTTCTGTTTGAACTTCACCTTATCAATCTTCATGAAATAAGTTGAATAAAGGTGTGGCTCATCCACTTTACTTAGTGCAAAAATTCCGCCTACTTGCGCCATTGCTTCAATTTGCAGCACTCCTGGGAACACTGGATTCCCTGGGAAATGACCAGTAAATATAGGCTCATTCATGGTGACATTTTTCACGCCAATAATGGAGTCCTCATGTATTTCCATGATCTTGTCAACCATTAAAAAGGGAAAACGATGAGGCAACATTCTCTCAATATCGTTTATATTGTAGAGCGGCTCTTTTGTTAAATCGAACTTTCGACCTTCTTTTTCTTGCTTTTTGATTTGCTCTTTCAAGACCTTTGCGAAACGAACATTGCCTGAATGACCTGGTCGAGCTCCTAAAATATGAGCTTTAATTGGTCTACCCACCAATGCAAGATCCCCAACTATATCTAAAAGTTTGTGTCTAGCTGGTTCATTTTCAAACTGAAGTTTGGTGCTATTCAAAACACCAATTCCGTCTACTGAAATGTTCAGATTCTCCTTGCCAAGTAATTTCGCTAAACGACTTAACTCTTCTTTTGATACATCTTCTCGATCTACCAAAACAATTGCATTGTCTAAATCACCTCCTTTAATAAGGTTGTTTGTAGCCAAAAACTCAAGTTCTCTTAAAAATACAAATGTTCTGCAAGGCGCAATCTCCGTATTGAACTCGCTAATATTATACATTGAAGCATGCTGCGTACCCAATACTGGCGATTTATAATCAACCATCACAGTAATTCGGTAGTTTGAATCTGGAACAGCCAAAAACTCAATTCCTTTGTCTGTATCTTCCCAAGGAATATTTTCCGTAAGAACAAAATAATCGCGCTCAGCTTCTTGATCTTGATAGCCTACCTCCTCAATTGCTCGAACAAACAACAAGGAACTTCCATCCATAATTGGAACTTCAGGTCCATCCAACTTAATCAATGCGTTGTCCACTTGACAGCCATACAAAGCTGCTAAAACGTGCTCGGTCGTGTATACTCGCGCTCCTTTAAACTCGAGAGTTGTCCCTCTATCTGTTGCTACAACCAAATCTGCATCCGCTTTAATTATTGGTTCGCCCTCTAAATCAGTTCGCTGAAATTTGTATCCATGGTTATCCGGTGCAGGACAGATCTCTAAATTGACTTTTTCACCTGTATGAAGTCCAATGCCTTGTAGTTTAATGGCAGCCTTGAGTGTTCTTTGCTTTTCAGCCATGCAGCTTATTCTTTTTTGGTTAGTTCTTTGATTTTTTTATCCAATTCCTGGATTTTATTCAGAATGAATGGCAGTTTTCGGAACCCGAAATAAGATTTTTTAAAGTCATCCAGCGGTATTCCTGGAGACCCCATTAAAGTATCTGCTTTTTTCACACTGGATGGGATACCTGATTGTGCAACAATCTTAGTGCCGTCTGCAATGTGCAAGTGACCGCTTATTCCAGCTTGTCCACCCACCATTACATGCTTACCTAATTTTGCCGAACCTGCTACCCCTACTTGCGCAGCCAAGGCTGAATGATTTCCAATTTCTACATTGTGTGCAATCTGACAGAGATTGTCAATCTTGGCACCCTTGCGAATAATGGTTGATCCCATCGTAGCGCGATCAATTGTAGAATTTGAACCTATCTCCACATCATCTTCCACAATTACATTACCGATTTGAGGAACTTTTGAAAAAACTCCATTTTCGTCAGGAGCAAAACCAAAACCGTCAGCCCCAATAATGACTCCTGCATGGATAATGCAATTCTTTCCAATCTTGCAATCTGCATAAACACTTGCACCCGGGTGAATGATTGATCCATCTCCTATCTCCACATTTTCACCGATGTATGCATTGGGATAAATACTGACATTCTTCCCAATTTTAGCATTATCACCAATATAGGCAAACGCTCCAAGATACAAACCTTCAGCTAATTTAGCAGACTCGGCTACAAATGATGGTTGTTCAATTTTCGGTTGCTTCTTGTTCATTTGAGAATAAACTTCAAGCAGTTTCGCAAAACATGCATAGGCATCATCCACTTTCACAAGTGTCAACGAACCTGGCAATGCTTTGGAAGGAACAAAGGTTTTATTTACGATACAGATACTCGACTCCGTAACATAAATATGCTCCTCGTACTTTGGATTAGAAAGAAAGGAAAGCGTACCCGACTGACCCTCTTCAATTTTTGCTAACCCAGACACTTTAACATCCGGATTCCCCGCTATTTCACCGTTAAGGATACCTGCTATTTGCTCAGCCGAAAATTCCATTGTTCAAAATTAAAAAAACATCCCTCTTTTAATCCCAGAATGACGTTTCTTTTATCAACATCGTTGGTTGAATACTCAGCGACAATCAGATTTAAATGGTAAATCAAACGAAATAACATTGATTTTATTCTTGTACCAAACCGATTGACATCCGATTAACCGCCCCTGCTTATCCTTGAATTCGATATATTGCTCCACTTTGGGCTTTGATGCATAATTTGTTTTCGCGAAATTGATTTGTCCAGACTTTTTTATGTGCCTCAATACCTCTCGAGGGTTCGCAATTTTAAGAGCAGATTTTTGGCACGTCAACAATTCTGTTGAATCCAAAAACACAAGGTCATCATCTTTTGGAAAAAATGCGATAACACCTTTTCCAGTTGTGGTATTCTTTATTTTCGCTGCTTTCTTTTCTGAAAAATGCACTTCAGACAAAAAGCTCTCATTTGGCAAGGTAAAGAAAAGATCCAATTGTTCTCCATTCTTCATTTCCTTTTGTATCAGGTACACTTTCGGGTTGGTTTGTTTGCGACTTTCTGAAAAATCAACATCGCCGTCATTCAATAATTCTACAACATCTTTTTCGCGATAACCACTCGCTTTCAATGCCTCCAATTGCGCATCCGGAATGACTATCAAACGCTCTAGAATACTGTTTTTAACACGATTTGACGGAAGCCATGAACAACCACGGTTTTGAAAAAAGAAAAAGACAAAAAGCAATCCGAAACCAAATCCGATCCCATAATACTTCAACCTCCTGACAAATGATTCCATGATTTTAATTATAAGTGACTCTTATTCAAAAAAAGAGCCGCCCTTGATGTGGAGCGGCCCGATATAAACTTTGTTATTTCTTAAAGTATTGCGTCTAATTTAGCGGTCAACTGAGCCTTTGGCACAGCACCAACTGATTTGTCAGCAACCTCACCATTTTTAATGAACAAAATGGTAGGAATGTTGCGCACACCGAACTGAGCAGAAACTCCCGGGTTGTTATCAACGTTTACCTTTCCGATGAGTGCTTTCCCTTCGTATTCAGTATACATTTCTTCGATTACCGGTCCAATCATGCGGCACGGACCACACCATTCTGCCCAAAAATCAACTACTACCGGTTTATCTGATTTCAACACAACTTCTTCGAAGTTTTGATCTGTAATTTCTATAGCCATAATCTTCTTTATTTTAAAATAAACGCCACAAGGCGATGCAAAATTAATTCATTTTATCCTTGTTCAACTTCTTTGCCAATGTTTTTTCGATGACAATATGTCAGTTATTTAATTTTGAATTGTTAATCTTTTCATTGTTTTCTGATTATCAGATTTCAAACAATAAAAATAATCTCCATTAGGCAGCTCTTCCGATTGAAAACGAACGATATACCCACCATTTTTAGCATCCAATTCTTTTAAAACTCTATTCACCGTCAAATCTTCATTTAAGAGCTCAATGGTCACCTTCTTTTCGAATTCAGTGGTGAAATATATTTCCACCTCACCATTCGCTGGATTATTTTCTACACTGTAAAGCACACAGTAGTCTTTCGGGGCGATTCCTCCCTTCCCTAAATACCCTAACAATTTCCGATAGGCAATAATGATTACCACGATAGCAAGAGAAACGCACAGAATACCAATTAAAATTTTTGGAATTGAAATACCAAGCAACAACATATTATAACGAGATTAGTCCTTCGATTTGGGCAGCTTTGACATATTTTTCAAGAATTGAATTTACGTCCAACATTAATTCTTTTGCGCTCACGCTAATGTATTTTCCTGTTCGCGATGGATGCAATACTAAATCCGCACCATCATTGAATAAAGCCGTTACCTGAGCCACTTTTTCAGATTCATTTGGAACAATAAATTTAAACATATAGACATCAGGCCACTCCTGCAACTCAAGCTGTATTTTTAATTTTTCTAATACAGGGTCCATTTTAAAACATTTTATTCAAGCGATGCAATCTAACAGATTCTTTTTTCAACATGTCAGTTGAAGATGATTTATCATACAACAAGTCTGTAAAAGTAACAATTCCCATTGCATTAAATCGTTGCATTTCTTCCAATAACGTCATTGGATCCGGTTCTACTGAAAATTTAACATCTGCATTCAAATCAGGAAAATCTGGCCATTTTGATGTAAAATCCTTAAAATGAATTAAAAAGTGATTCACACTATTGCAAACAGCAAGCAAACCTGTACAACCAGACAACTCCTTTTTCCACTCATTTTTAAGTTTCTCAAATTGAGCAACCCAATCCCGAAAAATATCAGTTTCATTTAAGCTCCATTTCGAGTCAATAATGAAGGTTTGCTCGCTAAAACCGAGAACCTCTGCCGCTAAAATAACCTTTTGCATTTTTTCGATTCGCGCAAAAAAAACTTTTGGCACAATCGGTTTTGTTAAGAAAAATTGCTTTTGATCAAATAAGACCAGTTCGTAGGCATCATTTAAATCGTCGGCATCTTGGTGACTTAAAAAAACATTTGCCTCTAACTCGGTCATGATTTATGCCCATTGTTTTTGCGCATACGAATATTCAAGAATTCAACAACCAAGGAATAAACCATAGCAAAATAAACATACCCTTTAGGCACATGCTGATCAAAAGCCTCCGCAACTAAAATTACACCAATAGTTACCAAAAATCCTAATGCAATCATTTTGATAGTCGGACGCGCATTGATAAAATCTGAAATTGGCCTAGCAAAAAGCATCATCACAATCATAGACACAACAACTGCACTATAAATGATAATCATAGGATTGTGACCTGTATCCTTTTGCAAATCATTCGTCATTCCAATCGCTGTTATGATGGAATCAAAGCTAAACACAACGTCGATTAAGATAATTTGCATAATAACACTTCTCAAGCTACCCTTTTCCTTTCCTCCTTTAATTTCATCTCCAGCAATAGAGCTGTGCATTTCAACCGTACTCTTGTAAATCAGGAACAATCCCCCTAGCAACAGAACAAGGCTCTGAACATTAAACTTTTTCAAGAGATCAATTTGGATATTGGGAAATAGCGGGTCTGTGAATTGCATAATCCAAGCCACGCCAGCCAAAAGCAATAGTCTTACGATAAGAGCCATTGACAAACCAAAATTTCGAGCCTTGCGCTGATCTTTCAGGGATAACTTATCCGTAATAATTGAGATAAAAATGATGTTATCAATCCCAAGCACAATCTCCAAAAGAGAAAGTATTAAGAAATAAGTAAGGCCTTGAACGGTTAGAATTGCTTCAAAAAATTCCACGGTAAATATTTGGTGTAAAAGTAAGGATTTTCAAAAGTTTACACTTTCAGAAACTGAAAGAATTCTTCTAAAATTTTGCTATTTATTTCAGTTGGCGTAACTATTTCAAGCAATTTAGCACGCCCATTTTCCTCTCTCTCATAAAACGTAAGCATTTGACTTTCAATTTCATCAATTGATTTTGCACGCAAATAATCTAAATGAAAAGTGGCTGCAATACCTTCTGCAGAATAATGATGTTGTGCTTCAAAATAAGTCTCTAACTGGGCTGATTTATCTGGACCTGGAATAATCCGAAAAATGCCTCCCCCACCATTATTGATTAAAATAATTCTTAAAAATGGTGATAAGTATTTGTTCCAAAGACCATTGCTGTCATAAAAGAATGATACATCTCCCGTAATCAACACATGCAAATCATCCGGCTTAGCGTGTGCTGCACCCACAGCAGTGCTGGTACTTCCGTCAATTCCACTTGTTCCTCTGTTCGACCAATAACGCACCCCTTTGATTGGATCAAACAATTGACAATAGCGCACTACAGAGCTATTTGCCATATGCAAATGTGCGGGTTCAGGCAAATAATCTAATAACGTATAAAAAACAGAAACATCCGAATATCGTGCAACTTGAAAAAATGCTTGAATTTTGTGTTTTGACAAAAGGTCTAATTGCCTCCATTTAGCACCGTAATTCGACTTTGATCGAGGATAATCCAATTGATTAAGATTCTTAAAAAATGAAAATGCATCCGTGATAAAAGTATGTGAGAGCGACTGATACGTATCCATATATGGAAACGAATGTCCAACCCGCCAGTGCTGCTTCGGAGGATTTTTCCTAAGAAAGGCCTTGATCCTCTTTGATACAACCGCACCTCCAACAGTAATCAACAATTCTGGGCAATAAGCATCCAATTCTTCCTCCTTCATCCTATTCAATGCACGATCGATACAATGCACAAACGATACATCAACAGCATTTGAAGTGTTTTCAACTAAAACAGCGACAGAACTATCATTTGCAAATGCTATTAATTCTTTCACAAATGCTGGGTCGTGATCCATTTGACCAACAATCAGTAATTTTCGCTCAAGCTGCATGCTGTTTTCAACCCAATTCCTGTCGTTTGATGAAAATTGAAAACCTCCATCTATTGAACGAATCAATTTCGGAATTCCGGCTGAATATTCTAGCTTGTTGTAAAGAGGCTCATTCAACGAAATATTAAAATGAATTGGCCCTTTCCAATTTCCATTTCCTTCATTAAAGGCAATAGAAGTTTCTCGCTCCAAATACCATTTCTCGGTAGGTAATAAATATTTTTCTGAAAGATTTACTGAATATCGGATGTGTGAATCAAAAACATTCTGTTGCCTAATTGTTTGACCATCCCCTTGATCCAGCCATTCCTGCGGACGATCCGCGGTAATGACAACAAGCGGAACACATTGATAAAATGCCTCAGCAATTGCAGGATAATAATTTAAAGCGGCTGAACCAGAAGTACACACAACACCAACAGGTCGACCTAGTTGTTGTGCCATCCCCAATGCAAAGAAAGCAGCACTTCGCTCATCATGGATTACCTTACAAATGACATCGGGATGTTCATCAAATGCAATAACTAATGGTGCATTTCTTGAACCTGGAGAACAAACCACCTGCAGCATTCCGTGAGCCACGCATTGATCTACAAAAAGGCTAACTGCATTTTTATCCGATGATATCATTGATCAAATCTAATTGTTTGAAGCACGTTGAGCAAGGTTTTGCTTTTATTTTCTGTTTCATTCCATTCATTTTCAAGAATAGAATCTTTCGTGTAACCACCACCAACAAATAAAAAACCTTCATTACCAAACCATTTACTGCAGCGTAAATTCACATAGAGACATGCAGCATTTTTGTTTAAATAACCTATTACACCGGCATACAATTCGCGATTGTGAGCTTCTGTATCCTGAATCACCTTAATTGCTTTGTTTTTCGGCGTACCACAAACCGCTGGAGTTGGATGAAGTTTGCCTAAAACCTCAGCAACACTTTTATTTTGCAATTCAAAGGAGATTTCTGTCTTTAAATGCTTCAATGGGCCTGCAAACTCTTCAATTGGCAAACCTGTATATATACAACTTAATCCCAATGAATTTAACTCTTTTGAAATATATTCAGTCACAATTTCTTGCTCCCTGTATTCTTTTTGTGACCAGGGGACACTACTTGATTTTTCGCGCGTACCTGCCAGCGAAACGGTCCTTGCTTGATTATTTTCAACTGTCAATAGCTTTTCAGGTGAAGCACCTAGCCATGTGCCAAGAATTGGATCCTGAAAACAGTACACAAATGCCGATGGATACTTTTTCTCAAGTAATTTAAAAGCTTCTATTAAATCAAAAGAAGACAATTGAACTGTTTTTACCCGGGAAAAAACAACTTTTTCTACTTCATTATTTTGCAATGCTCCCAAAACGCAATACCCCATCTTTAGATATTCATCTTTCTGAATGGAAACAGGTTTTACAACTTCATATTCGAAGGCAATTGATGACTCACTTTCTGAATATTGATAAAGGTTTTCGCCGAGAAAATCACTTACAATAAATCCATTTGCGATTTCAAAATTCTCAATTCGGACAAACGAACCTACTTTCTCTACAATAGACTGATCCGGAAACCGATATTTTAAGAACGATTTCAAATTATCGCTGAAGAATCATCACTGTTAATCTTCCCGTACATACAAGTTTATTTGTAGCTTGATCAAAAATATCTACCTGCCACAGATGAGTCTTCCTTCCGGCATGCACAATTTTACCAATTGCTTTAACACTTCCACTTTTTACAGAACCAACATGGTTTGCATTTACTTCTAAACCAACAGGATATTCTTTCGTTAAATCCAACAAAAGCGTTGAACCCATAGAACCGATACTTTCAATAAGCGCGGCACTTGCGCCGCCATGCAACAAACCCATTGGCTGATGCGTTCGGTGATCCACCGGCATGGTAGCCACCACAAAATCATCACCGATTTCAACACACTCAATACCGAGTTGTTCCATTAAAGTATTTCTATTAAAAGAATTTGCTTGTTCAAGGGATATTTTGCGCAATAACATGTAACAAAAATAGCGAAAAGATCTGCTATGATTCTATCGTTTGAATGATTGATCATTTAATAAACGAAGGAAATATTTATACTTTTGCTTTATGACAACACAAACAGTCGATCTAAAACCATTCAACACCTTTGGAA
>JBKDKG010000146.1:0-22667 GCA_046345095.1 Flavobacteriia bacterium
ACTTAAAGGCGCAAGCGGACACAATTTACAGCACGTAGATCTAAAGGTTCCACTAGGAACTTTTACCTGTGTGACGGGTGTTTCGGGAAGTGGTAAATCAACCTTGATCAATCAGACACTTTATCCGATCTTATTGAAAGAAATTTACAACGGAGTCAAAAACCCATTGCCATATAAAGAAATTAAAGGGTTGGAACATTTGGACAAAGTGATTGAAATAGATCAAAGTCCAATTGGTAGAACACCACGCTCAAATCCTGCGACGTATACCAAAGTCTTTGATGAAATTAGGGCCTTGTTTGCGGCACTTCCAGAGGCGCAAATTCGAGGTTACAAAGCAGGACGTTTTTCATTCAATGTTTCAGGTGGTCGTTGTGAGACCTGCAGTGGGGGAGGGTTGAAGGTAATTGAAATGAATTTCTTACCAGATGTATATGTTGAATGTGAAACCTGCAATGGGAAACGTTACAACAGAGAAACACTGGATGTCCGTTACAAAGGAAAATCAATTGCAGACGTTTTAGACATGACAATTGAGGATGCAACAGTGTTTTTTGAAGCTATACCGAAAATTCACCGCCCACTTCATACACTTTTATCTGTTGGTTTAGGTTACATTAAGATTGGTCAGCCATCTACAACACTTTCCGGAGGAGAAGCACAGCGTATTAAACTTTCATCCGAACTAGCGAAAAAAAGTACCGGAAAAACATTTTATATCCTTGATGAACCTTCAACTGGTTTGCATTTTGAGGACATCAGATTACTGCTCGAAGTGCTACAGCGATTGGTAGAAGAAGGCAACACTGTTTTGGTTATTGAACACAACCTTGATATTGTAAAAGTGGCCGATTACATTGTGGATGTTGGTCCCGAAGGAGGTAGAGGTGGTGGTAAGATCATCGCTACAGGTACTCCAGAAGAAATTTCAAAGAAATACTTCGAGGTATCTCATACAGCAAGGTATTTGAAGGAGGAGTTGAAGGGTAAGTAACGGTTTTTTTACCTGCAAGATCGTGGCGAATTTATAATAGAAATTGTTTTTCTCTTGCGAGCTTAAATCTTCATTTTCAAAAAGAACAACATTTTTCAGTGTTTGCCTTTACAGCGAGTTTGTTTAAATTCTCTATGCCTATATACTAACATCTTAAGCATTCTGTTAATGAATCACCATTTGAACAAAATGTATCTTGTCTGTAATGCTTATTATCCGGTCCACATGAACCACATCGGTAGGTTGTTGTCTGACAAACAGCATTAGATGTCATGCATTTCAAAAAATTAATTGTCTTATCATCATTTTTAGATTCTAAATTCTCAAAATGTTTTGCTAATGCTTTATAAACAGCTGAAACTAGATTGCTAGAGGACAATTTAGATTCATTTAATAATTTTTCAGACAAAGTTTTTCCTTCTGAATGAATGGCTTTAAGGTTGATTTTAATATCAATTAAACTGTCGAATTGTTTCCCTTCAATTTCTATTTTTTCCATATTCAATTTTTGCGTGTGTTTCGTTCCTTTCAAATGGTTTTTTACTTCTTAAAACCAACAACAAATGTAGTATAAATAAGAAATTTAGGTTGCTCAAACACTCATAAAATTGCAGATTATATTCAAACGATTATAGAATATAAGACCAAGATATTTTGGGAGATTATGAATTTCCTACTCCTCAAACTTTTTAAAAATAATACTCGCAATATGCCCTCCGAAGCCGAAGGTATTGCTCATGGCGTATGTCAAGTCTTTCTTTATGGCATTTCCCATTGGGAAGTCAAATAAGTCTTTGAAATCAGGTTCAATTTCGGTGGTATTAATGGTTGGTGGAACCATTTGCTCTTTCAGTGCCATCACACAAGCTATGCCTTCGATTGCACCAGCGGCGCCGAGTAAGTGGCCAGTCATGGATTTTGTTGCAGAAATACTCAATGAATGTCGTTCACCAAAAACTCTTTTTGCTGCAATCAATTCGGAATTGTCACCCAATGGAGTAGAAGTGGCGTGCATGTTGATGTAATCTATTTGTTCGGCTGAAATTTCAGCCTCTCTTAATGCTTCTTTCATTCCTAGAACAGCTCCATCTCCTTCAGGGTGCGTTCCTGTTAAGTGGTATGCATCCGCTGCCATTCCGCCACCAACTACTTCTGCATATATTTTCGCACCTCTATTTACAGCATGCTCATAATCCTCCAGAATCATCGCTCCTGCGCCTTCACCCATGACAAAACCATCACGTGTCACATCAAATGGTCGTGATGCTGTTTCAGGAGAATCGTTTCTTGTTGAAAGTGCTTTTGCAGAAGAAAATCCACCGATGGCCGATTCATTGATGGCCGCTTCAGAACCACCAGTGATAATCATTTCAGCTTTTCCCCATTTGATGTAATTGAATGCTTCAATCATGGCAGTGTTGGAAGTTGCACATGCCGAAACCGGGCAGAAGTTCACGCCTCTCAAACCGTATTTAATCGAAATAATTCCTGAAGCAATATCAACAAGAATGCGAGGAATGAAAAAAGGTGTAAAACGTGGTGTTCCATCTCCCTCACAGAATTCCTTCATCTGATCCTGGAATGTTTGAATTCCACCATTTCCTGATCCCCAAATGACACCAATTCGGTCTTTGTTTAATGCATCAAAATCTATGTCGGCATCTGTTACTGCTTCATCCACTGCAACTAAGGCATACTGCGAGAATGGGTCGTATTTTCGCAATTCCTTTACATCAAAATGATCTTTAGGATCAAAATTCTTTAATTCACATGCGAAGGTCGTCTTGAATTTCGACGTATCGAATTTGGTGATCGGTGCCGCACCACTTTTACCATTTTTCAGGTTGTTCCAGTAATCTGTAAGATTATTCCCGATCGGCGTCAATGCCCCAATTCCTGTAATGACTACTCTTCTCATTTGTTAGTTTATAGTTGAAAGTTTGATGTTTGTTTTCCTCCTCGGGGAGGGATGATGGGAGGGGATTTAAGGATTTGAAAATTCAATGATTTGAAGTCTTTGTTCCTTGTTCCGAATCCTGAGCTTGTCGAAGGATGCTCCTTGTTCCAATTATAGAAAGCCCAATTCCAATTTCGCTTCCTCACTCATCATGTCTTTGTCCCATGGTGGATCAAACACGATATTTACTTTCGCTCCAGTTATCTCTTCAATACTGGAAACTTTGGTTTCAACATCTTTTGGTAAACTCTCCGCAACTGGGCAATTTGGCGATGTAAGTGTCATCTCAATTTCAACGAATTTGTCTTCATTGATTCTCACTTCGTAGATGAGTCCTAATTCAAAAATATCTACCGGAATTTCTGGATCATAGATCGTTTTTAACATCTCAACAACCTTGTTTTCCAACTGCACGATTTCATTTTCCATATTTTCTTAAGTCTGTCTTTAATTTGTAGATGTTATGCTCGCTTTCAACGCATCCATTTTCATGCGGTTCACCATGCTCAATAATCCATTTGCTCTAGTGGGTGAAAGGTGATCTTGTAAACCAATATCATTGATGAAATGAAGGTCTGTTTTGGCAACTGTTTCGGGCGTTTCATCATTCAATACCCTTATTAAAAGTCCGATGATTCCTTTTGTGATAATCGCATCAGAGTCGGCAGTGAAGTGCATTTTTCCTTCAAGAACTTCTGTATTTAACCAAACCCTGGATTGGCAACCATCTATAAGTCGGTCATCGGTTTTTTTTGCGGGATCAATTGTCTCAAGTTCTTTGCCTAATTCAATGATGTACTCGTATTTTTCCATCCAGTCATCATAAATGGCAAATTCATCAATTATTTCCTGCTGCTTTGCTTCGATGTTCATAGTCAATTACTTAAGAATACTAATGCTTTTTTCAACGGCAGCAATAAAAATATCAACTTCTTCTTTCGTATTGTAAAACGCAAAAGAGGCCCTCACTGTTCCAGGAATTTTAAAAAAGTCCATCAAAGGTTGCGTACAATGATGACCTGTTCGAACTGCAACACCTTGTTTATCAAGCAAGGTACCAATGTCAAACGGATGAATTTTATCAACGACGAAAGAAACAACAGATGTTTTCTCTTTTGCTTCACCAATAATCCGAACTCCTTCAAACGTATCAAGCATGTCTTGTGCATAATCTGCCAAATATTTTTCGTGTTTTTGAATTCCATCTAAGTCTTGTGAAGAGAGAAAGCGTATGGCTTCACCTAAACAGATTCCTCCTGCAATGTGTGGTGTCCCTGCCTCGAATTTATGAGGAAGTTCATTGTAAGTAGTTCGCTCAAAAGTTACCTTTGCAATCATGTCGCCTCCTCCTTGATAAGGTGGCATGCTATCTAAAATGGCTTCTTTTCCGTAAAGCACTCCGATTCCTGTTGGCCCAAACACTTTGTGACTTGAAAAGGTATAGAAATCGCAGTCTAAATCGCGAACATCCACTTTCAAGTGCTGAATGCTTTGAGCCCCATCTATTAAAACTTTAGCACCAACGGCATGTGCCTTTTTAATCAAATCTTTAACAGGATTAATAGTACCCAACGTATTTGAAATATGGGTAACGGAAATAAGTTTCGTTTTTGGATTTAAAAGTTTGTCAAATTCATCAATAATCAGTTCGCCTTTAGAATTGATGGGAGCCACCCGAAGCTTTAAGTTTTTACGTTCACAAAGCATTTGCCAAGGAACAATATTCGAATGGTGCTCCATTGCAGTAATCACAATCTCATCGCCCGCAGTTAAGAGTTCTCCAAAAGAAAAAGCCACCAAGTTGATGCTATCGGTAGTACCCTTTGTGAAAATGATCTCTTCGGACTTTTTAGCATTGAGGTACAATTGAATCGTCTTTCGAGCTTCTTCAAATTCCCCTGTCGCCTTTTGACTCATATAATGCACGCCTCTGTGTATGTTGGCGTTATCCTTTGAGTAGTACTGATTAATTGCATCTAAAACGACCTGAGGTTTTTGTGATGTTGCACCATTGTCAAAGTAAATAAGGTTTTTACCATAAATCGTCTGTCTGAGTGCTGGAAATTGCTCTCTGATCTCCCTGACGTTGAAAGGTTTTTTTACGATGTCTGCCATAATAAGTGCAAAGATAGAAAAAGCCTTATTTTGAATTGTTCTAAAGAAGAGATTCTTTCAAAGAATGTTTGAAGGTTTGTAAATAAAGTCTTAATTCAAAATCGCAGTTTGAACTATATTTTCTTCAAAAGCATTAAGAATTCTTCGTTGCCATCACCGCCTAGAATTGGAGAAGAAATGTGATCAACATATTCAAGATTGTTGGTGCGACCAACATTTTTAATCGTCTCGATTACCTCTGGATACAAACTTTTGTTTTTCACGATTCCTCCTTTAGCAATGTTGTCTTTTCCTACTTCGAATTGAGGTTTTACCAGGGCAATCACGGTTGCATCACTTTTTAGAAATGAATGGATGAATGGAAAAACTTTGGAAAGTGAAATAAATGAAACATCGATCACACAACCATCACAAAGTTCGTCAATCAAACGCGCTGTAAGTTCACGCACGTGGGTTTTTTCGAAAGAAACGACACGCGCATCATTTTTAAGTTTGGCATGCAATTGATCCTTCCCAACGTCAATACAAAAAACCTTTTTTGCATCATGTTGGAGCAAAACTTCCGTAAAGCCACCAGTAGAGGCGCCAATATCCATGAAAGTTCTTTCTGATAGTGAAGGATTCCAATGATTAATCGCTTCTAAAAGTTTCAATGCGCCTCTTGAAACCCATGGAAGCTCTTCACTAATCATTTCTATTTGAGCATCAACTGGCACTTTTTTACCTGTTTTGGTAATGAGCTTGCCATTCACTTTAACACCCGTTTCACGAATAATTTGTTCAGCTCTTACCCGAGAACTTACCAGATTTCGCTGAAGGAGTATTTTGTCTAATCTTTCTTCCACGAACTAAAATTAAGCATAATTGCCTGCACTTGCTTATTGAGATATTCCGCAATTGAGAATTCTCAAGTATCTTTGTACATATTTTTCGAAAAGTGAATAAAATCTACATTACCCGAAGGGAGACATTCAATGCCGCTCATAAGTTGTGGAGAGAAGACTGGACAGAGGACAAAAACTGGGAGGTTTTCGGTAAATGCAGCAATAAGAATTGGCATGGACACAATTTTGAAATCTTTGTTACAGTCAAAGGTGTACCCAGTGAAGATACAGGCTTTGTTATTAATTTAAAGGACTTAAGCGCTATTTTAAAAGACGAAGTTATTGAGCCATTGGATCATAAGAATCTGAATTTGGATGTTCCGTTTTTAAGAGGAATACTGGCATCGACAGAAAATTTAGCAATTCAAATTTGGGAGCGCATCAAAGAACCAATTAAGCAAGCCGGAGGTGAACTAGTAAAGATCAAATTGGTTGAAACAGAAAACAATTATGTTGAATATTACGGAGGAAAAGAACCATTTTAAGTATAAAACGTTCTAATCTTCATGGAACTAAATTTTGTGAAAGAAGAAAATTACAATGACGGAACAACAAATAAGTTGTCTGAGCATTACGAAGAAATCATAAAGCAAATCGGCGAGGATCCGCAGCGAGAAGGCTTGCTGAAAACTCCTGAGAGAGTTGCCAAGGCTATGCAATTTTTAACGCATGGCTATGGTTTAAATCCCGATGATTTGGTTAAACAGGCAATTTTTCATGAAGAATATTCTGAGATGGTCATTGTGAAAGACATTGAAGTGTATTCGATGTGTGAGCATCACATGCTGCCATTCTTTGGAAAAGCACATGTTGCCTATGTTCCAGATGGTAAAATTGTTGGGTTGAGCAAAGTGCCGCGCGTAGTTGATGCTTATGCAAGAAGACTGCAAGTACAAGAAAGACTAACAATCGAAATTCGCGATTGCATTCAGCGTACCTTGAATCCGAAAGGAGTTGCCGTTGTGATTGAATGCGCTCACATGTGTATGCAAATGCGTGGAGTTCAAAAACAAAATTCAGTTACAACATCAAGTGCATTCACTGGATTATTTTTAAATAATGACGCGACAAGAAAAGAATTTATTAATTTAGTTCAAGCAAAATTACATTGACAATGAACAACAACTTTATTGATTCTCAGGAAGGTTACACACAAGAAATTTCTCGTGAATTCTTCCGAAGTGTTTACAGCTACATGTTTGGAGCACTTGGTATTTCTGGTTTGATCGCTTATACATGCGGAACCCCAGAATTTTTCGCTCAGTATTTTTTGAATGCTGAAGGAACTTCTATTTCACCTATCTTCTATGTGGTTGCATTTGCGCCGGTTGTTGTGGGGTTGATTATCCAGTGGGGCTTTAGATCGCTTTCAATGGGTGTTCTACTTGGACTTTTTATTGCTTATTCTGCCTTGATGGGGCTTAGTTTGGGAACTATTTTCTTGGTTTATTCCGGCGCTGCAATTGCATCGACATTCTTTGTTTCTGCAGGAGCATTCGCAGGGATGGCAATTCTTGGTTACACAACTAAAACAGATTTGACCAAATTTGGCAGTCTCCTTTACATGGTGTTTATCGGAATGTTCATCGCAGGAATCGTAAATATGTTTCTTGGAAATGGTATGTTGGACTTCATCATCGCGGTTGTTGGTGTGTTCGTTTTCACAGGTTTGACAGCATACTACATGCAACAATTGAAAGGAGTTTCTCAAGATAGTTCGCTTTCTGGTATTGACAGAAATAAGCTATCATTGGTTGGTGGGCTTCAACTTTACATACTTTTTGTGAACTTGTTCCTTTCTCTTTTGAGAATTCTTGGTTCACGCGATTGATAAAAAAGAATTATTTTTTAATTTTGAAAAAAACGATTTAAGATGTCAGATAATTTTTTCGAAGGTTCAACAGCAGCAGTAGGAACGATCTATACAATCTTTGTGTTGGCCGTTATTGCTTGTGTTCTGATTTGGGGATAAGACCCAAGAACAGATAAAATAGTAAAGCCATTCTTTTGAATGGCTTTTTTTGTTTTCATTTGTTAACTTAGTTCAAAGAAGAAGCGTATGCCTTTTAATTCCATTTTTGCCTGGGTAATGAAAAAGAGGATTCACCAAATTGATCTTTTTCGGAAATATCCTGTGGAGGTGCAACGTGAGTTATTTGAGAAAATGATTCATTTAGGCGCTGAAACAGAATGGGGAAAGAGGTGCCGATATAGAGAAATTAAGACCTATGAGCAATTTAAAGAAAATGTTCCTCTGCAGGAATACAATGATTTAAAACCCTATGTGGATCGTTTGATTTCAGGTGAACAACATTTGTTGTGGCCAACAGAAACTAAATGGTTTGCCAAATCATCAGGCACTACAGACAATCGAAGTAAATTGATACCTGTTACCAAAGATTCATTGGAAGAATGCCATTACAAAGGTGGCAAGGATCTTTTGGCTTTGTATTACGAGAACCATCCAAACAGAAAACTGTACAAAGGAAAGCATTTGATAGTTGGTGGAAGTGCGCAAATCAATCACCTCACGGCAGACTCCTATTTTGGTGATCTCTCTGCTATCATTGTTAAGAATTTACCATGGTGGGCAGAAATTCGAAGAACGCCATCCAAAGACATTGCACTTATGAGTGAATGGGAGGAGAAGATTGAGAAAATGGCACAAAGTACCATTCATGAGGATGTTTACATTTTGGCTGGTGTCCCCAGTTGGACGATGGTGCTAGCAAACAAAGTCCTTGAAATTTCGGGGAAGAATAACTTGAAGGAAGTTTGGCCCAATTTGGAACTTTTCATGCATGGCGGCGTAAGTTTTGAACCTTATAAAGCTCAGTTTGAAAAACTGATTCCTGATCCAAAAATGAATTATGTTGAAACCTACAATGCTTCTGAAGGATTTTTCGGAATACAAGATCAAATTAATTCAAATGAATTGCTGTTGATGCTTGATTATGGCATCTTCTATGAATTCATTCAGATGAGTTCATTTAAAGGTGTAAATTCTAATGAGGTAGTTGATCTTGCTGGTGTTGAATTAGATGTAAACTATGCAATTGTGATTTCGACCAATGCAGGTTTATGGCGCTATATTGTTGGAGATACAGTCAAATTCACTTCAAAAACACCTTATCGTTTTAAAATTACAGGGCGAACAAAGAGTTTTATCAATGTGTTCGGAGAGGAACTGATTGTAGAAAATGCAGATAAAGCAATTGCTCTTGCCGCTAATAAAACGAGTGCCGTTGTTAGGGAATATACAGTTGCGCCTGTTTTTATGAATGGCATTGAAAATGGTGCTCATGAATGGCTCATTGAATTTACGCAAATACCTGATGATGTATCACGTTTTCAACTACTTTTGGATGAGGCCTTGCGTGAGTTGAATTCAGATTATGATGCGAAGCGCTGTAACAATTTTGTGTTAGGACCACCTATTTTAAAAGTATTGAATGCGGGTACATTTGACAGTTGGTTAAAATCCATAGGTAAATTAGGGGGGCAACATAAAGTACCACGTTTATCAAATAATCGTGAAATAGTGGAACAAATAGTGCAAGTTGTAGCATCAACTAAAATAGAGCAATGAAATTAGTAGTGTTTTTTCTCTTTACGATTTCGTATTCCTTGTTGTTTTCGCAGAAAGGTGATTCACTCGTTTGGGTAAAGCAAATCGATTACCAAGTGGATGAAAATGCAACTTGGACGATAGATATTTTTGGAAATGTTTATTTCACAAAGGGCAGAGTACTTCAGAAGTTTGATTCTCTTGGTGTCTTAAAGTTTTCTCAAAGTATCAAGTCAGTTGGCAATATAAAAGAAATCATGCCGGTAAATACGATGAAACTTGTTTTGTTTTCTGAAGAACAGCAAGTGTTGTGTTTCATGGATAATACCTTGACTATGAGTGAAAATTACATCGAACTTTCAGATTATAAAATTGGAATGGCTTCATTAGTGGCTGTGTCTTCTCAACCTGAGAAAATTTGGGTGCTTGATCAACTGAATTCCACATTGCTCTTGTTGGATTTGTCGGGTAAAATGCAATATCAAGAAGTTCGAAATTTAAAGGGTGTGCTCAATTTGGCGGACATTACTTCATTGTATGAATCAGATGGACATCTTTATTTAATGAGTAATCAAAACCTGTATGAGTTTGATATCTATGGGTCGCTTTTAAACGAATTAACCTTTCAATACAATTCAATTCCAACAATTTCCGCATTGCCTTATTATGGTAAAATTCTTTGGTTTACGACAGAAGCGATGATTGTTCAAGATTTTGAGGAGGGCAATGAAATCGTAATCAAATTACCAACAACTGGAATAACTTCGTTCAAAAAAATAGGTGAATACTACTATTTCAAGACTGCGGATAAAATTTTAAAATACAGTCTGAAAATTCACAAATAATTCCTTCAATTATTGTAATTTAGGCGGTCTAAATTGAAAGGTTTATGCACATCGCTGTAGCAGGAAATATCGGATCGGGAAAAACAACATTGACAAAGATGTTGGCAAAACATTACGGATGGGAAACACATTTTGAAGATGTCGAACAAAATCCTTACTTGAATGATTTTTATGAAGACATGCAGCGTTGGTCTTTCAATCTCCAGATTTATTACCTGAACAGTCGTTTTACGCAGATTCAAGAGATCCAGGAAACGGACAAAAACGTCATTCAGGATAGAACAATTTATGAAGATGCATTCATTTTTGCTCCCAACCTTCATTCCATGGGCTTGATGACAACAAGGGATTTTGAAAATTATTTTTCCCTTTTCAATCTGATGGATTCATTTGTTTCTTCGCCAGACTTGTTGATTTACCTCCGTGCAAGTGTACCGACACTTGTTAACCAGATTCAGCAAAGAGGAAGAGATTACGAAGAAAGTATTCGTTTGGATTACTTAAAGCGTTTGAATGAGCGTTACGAAGCTTGGATTTCAACTTACGACAAAGGAAAGCTATTGATTGTCGACGTAGATAACAACCGTTTCCCAGAAAGTCAAGAAGATTTGGGTAAAATTATTTCCTCAATTGATGCTGAAATCAACGGATTGTTCTAAGAAATAGTTAACTCCCTGATTTCCTTATTCCACTAATTTTTCAAATCGTAAAACATGATTGTTGTTACCGGTGCCGCTGGATTCATTGGAAGTTGTCTTGTAGGCAAACTAAATGAAGCAGGTTATACAAATATTGTAGTTGTTGATGATTTTTCAAAGACAGAGAAGGATGCGAACTTAGATGGAAAAATAATTTTAGCCAAGGTAGGTCGAAAAGATTTCATTAAATGGTTGCAAACTTTTGGTGATGAGGTTGAATTTATCTTTCACATCGGAGCGCGCACAGACACAACTGAATTTGATAAAACAGTATTTGATGAGTTGAATGTTTCCTATTCTCAAGCGGTTTGGGATGCTTGTGTCGAATTTAATATTCCACTTGTTTATGCTAGTTCTGCTGCCACTTACGGTTTAGGAGAATTTGGCTATAAAGATGATCATTCGATCGTTTCAAAGTTGAAGCCGCTAAACCCATATGGTGATTCAAAAAATGATTTTGACAAATGGGTATTGAATCAAGATGAAACACCTCCATTTTGGGCGGGATTAAAATTCTTTAATGTCTACGGTCCAAATGAATACCACAAAGGAAGAATGGCTAGTGTTATATTTCATGCATTTAACCAGATAGGTGAAACGAATGCAATGAAATTGTTTCGATCACACAATCCAGAATATTTGGATGGATGCCAGTTGAGAGATTTTGTTTATGTGAAGGATGTAGTCAGTGTCTGTTTGTTTTTGATGGAGGATCAACCGGAATCTGGACTTTATAATTTAGGATCGGGAAAGGCGAGAACATTCTTGGATTTAGCTAAGAATACATTCAAGAATATGAATGTAACTGAAGCAATTTCTTTCATTGATACACCCATTGATATTCGCGATAAGTACCAGTATTTTACAGAGGCGGATATGTCTAAACTTGTCGGTCAAGGCTATTCAAAGCCATTCCATACATTGGAAGAAGGAGTTGAAGACTATGTTTCAAATTACCTTTTGAAAGAAAAGTATTATTGATTATTTAGCGTAGCACAGTTAAGTTTCCTACAATAATTTTTCGGTCATCATTGTTTTTGCTCTTCAAAGAGATTTTCCATGTGTAAGTTCCTGATTGAACTAATGTGCCATTGAAGGAGCCATCCCATCCTTGTTCAGTGTCTTTGGATTCGAAAATAACTTCGCCCCAACTATTAAAAATCAATAAATTATAATTGTAGTAATCGTACCCACTTGTAATAATAGGTGCAAATTCATTATTAAATTCATCACCATTGGGAGTAAAAGCATTCGGAACGTAACAAATGTTTTCTTCATTAATCAAAATAAAAACAATACTCGTATCAAGGCAGCCATCTGGAGATGTTGCAATGAGTGTAATTGGCAATGTTCCAAATGTCCCATTGTCAAATTCATAGGAAGGAGAAACCTCTGTCGAAATTCCTAACTCATCTCCAAAATCCCATGAATAGCTTATTGCATTCGAACTTGTATTTGTGAAATCAACAGTTGGATCTATGCTTGATAAAACATAATCACTAGCAGTAAAAGAAGCATTTGGTAAGGAGTAAGTTGATATCATTACTTGGTCAGTCGATGTGCAGCCGTGTATATCTGTTCCTGTCACTGTATAGGTGTTTGCGCCTAAATCGGGCAAAACATAACCTTGATTCGCCACTCCATTATTCCAAGAATAACTAATTGCTCCAGAGCCAACAAGTTGAATAGAATCACCCAAACATAATTGAGCATCTGTACCAGCATTTACAATCGGTAATGCATAGATTTGAACTTGAGTTTGTCCAGTAGCAGAGCAACCACTGGCAGAAGTGGCCGATAAAGTATATGTCGTCGTTATTGTTGGAGACGCAATTGTTTGGGAGGAGGTGCTAGATGATAGTCCTGTTGTTGGACTCCATGAATAAATAGTTCCGTTTACTGGACTAATTCCAATTGAAGTTGAATCCTCAGCGCAAATTGATTGCAGGGCTGTCAATGAAATAGTTGGTGTTGCCGAAACATTTATTTGAACTGTAACAGCTTCCGTTATGCAACCATTGTCACCGGTCACTGTCAATGAATAGGTGGTGGTTGTAACAGGAGATGCTGTTGGTTGAGCAGAAGTTGAGCTAGATAAACCAGTTGTTGGGATCCAATTATATGTTTGACCGGCTATAGCAGGACTACCAATTTGAATGTCATTTCCACTGCAAATTGATTCATCTGTGCCCGCATTTGGTACAATGTTTATTATTTCAATTGTTTCTGTAATCGTGTCTTTACAACCCAAGTCTCCTTCGACTATCAAAGAGACGTCATATTGTCCGGGTGAAAATAAATGGGATGGATTTTCAATCGTTGACACTGCGGTGCCATCCCCAAAATCCCACTGCCAACTAATAATGGTTTGAGAAGAGGTAGATGTGCTTTGAAAATCAACATTTCCCGTGCAGTTATCGGTGTAATCAAACGAAGATTGTGTATTCGCCATGGAAAATAAAATGTCGTCAACAGTCACTTGATTGAATTGAAAAGAACCAGTCAGGTAATTCCTTGGAATTGTTTGGCTTCCTTCAGGATCTCCAGGATTCGGATCAATTGGTCCTGTATAAGCACCTCCAACACTGGAAATTGCAGATCCAACTAAAGGCGCAAGAAATGGGTCATCATTAATAACATGATAAACAATAAATTTAGCATTGTAGTTGATTTTTAAACTGTTGTATTCACCATATCCTGCCAAGCCGGGTTGTCCGCCTGCATTAAACAAGGAGCTACCAAAACTTTCTGCATTTCCATATGCATCTGTAAACAAAATGAAAACAGGATTACAAGGTGAGGAAACCAAATCTAATTCACCTCCTGCGTCCCAAATGCCATCGAGTCGCATTGAAGCCATTGAAGCTGGAAGGTAATCATTGTAAATATTTGAAACCGGACCAAACACTCTATTCCAAGAGGTAAGCGTTGCAACGTTACTTGAAAAAGGAATCGAAATATCGTATAAACCTGGGTTCGTTGATAAATCCATTCCACCATATTGCACTATGGCAATTCTTGTTGTTGGATTATTTGACAGGATTTGAGTAGACAATTGATCAATGGAATTTTGCATGGTTGAGAACTCAAAATCATCAATGGAACCTGAGTTGTCGACTATGAAAATCACATCTTTACATGAACCGCAAGAAGTTTGCGCATAGCTTATATTGAAAAGAAATAAGCAGGCTATAAAAGTGAATAATTGTTTCAAGTTATTTGGTTTGCGGTCACTTATGTTTGAAGAACGGCAAATTTCAAAAAAGGTTTGCTACTTGAGGAAAATAAATTAGAAAATATTGTGAACTGTTAATTCTAATACACAATTAGTCTTAAATAAGCAATTTATACATTTTAAGGGATACAAATAAGTGTATCATAGGCAGGCGAATAGCCTACCCATACCCCTAATGCACCACCCTTTATGTTTGATGGAATATTTGTTGGCGTTGAAAATGGATTCCCAGCATTAAATAGCTGATTGTATTTTTTCTCAAAAAATTCATAGGAACTCCTATCTAATTTAGATAGCTTCAAGATAACTGTATCCCCTAAGTTAAAAAAACCTTTTTCGTTATCAGGAACGTTTGGGTCCTCGTAACTTTTTTTGTCATCAAATGAAAAATCAAATGATTTACCATCGAAGAATTGATCATCGAAAAAAGGACTCCAGACATCTTCAAATTGGGGCGAACCGCTAAGTTTATATTGCAGTTTATAGGCATCGTATTGATTTGGAGGGTCGTTTAGAGTGACCCAGGAATAACCTTTGTCCGTGAAAGAACCACTCAATTTGTAAAACATTTTTGCAGGTGGAGTGGACGGTAGAATAGTGGTTGAAGAAGTGTATGTTTTTCCTTCAAACGTAACGGTTAAATTATAGGTTTTTCCAACCTGTCCCCAAATATCTGTGTTGAACGATGTATATGCACACAAATGATAATTGGCTAATTCCTCAGCTGGAATCCCAAAAATACCTGCTGCAACCTCCTCAGTTCCTGCAGGAAGATTATCTGTGCAAATTTCATCAAGCTGCACCGTTGTTAATCCATTACTCACTGTAACAATGGCGCCAGAAATGAAATTTTCAAGGTAGGCATCTAAGTTAGTCGGGGAGTAGATATCATTTGATTTAGACAGCAAGACAAGAGGTGGCATATCAGCCTCAATGTTTCCGTCTATTACAACTTGCTGCTGGTAACCGGGAATATCAATTTTTACTTCTTTCGAGCAAGCGCTCAAAAAAAGCGAAATTAAACTAAGTATAAAAAGTGTATTTTTCATGTTCATTAAAATTCAAAGTTCCAAGTTACACTCGGGATAATTGGGAAAAGGGATACTTGCTTGACAGAGATTTTAAAATCACCTTGTAAAAAGTCACCGTCATTATCCACATAAAGGAAGAACGGATTTGCTCGATTGTAAACATTGTAAACAGAGAAGGACCAATTGCTCTGGTATTTCTTTTTTACTTGAATAGTCTCACCCGTTAATTCATCTGTTTTGGCTTTGAATTTTTTTCCGTATAAAGTTGCTGATAAATCAAGTCGGTGGTAAGGAGCCATTCGTGTCGAATTGCGATCACCATAATTAAACAACAAAGCTTGATCTTGCACATACCAAGAAGAAGGAAGTGTCAATGTGTTTCCTGTTGCATAAATGAAAGCGGAGCCGAAAGTCCATCGTTCATTTAGTTTGTAGCTTCCAACAACTGTTAAATCGTGTCGACGATCATATTTTGCTGGGTAAACATTGCCATTATTCAAATCTGGAAATTTGCGTTCTGTTTTCGCCCATGTATAGCCAATCCAACCAGTGAAATTTCCAAAATTCCGCTTCAAAAAGAATTCGATTCCGTATGCCCAACCTTTTCCGAAGACCAGGTAATTGTCTGTATTATCATTTACATCATCGCCGGGTAATACGCCTTCAGCATATTCTATGAGGTTTTTCATGCCCTTGTAATATACTTCCACAGAAGCTTCGTATTTGTCGTTAAAGAAGTTTCTATAGTAACCCAATGATGCTTGCCAACCCTGCTGAGGTTTTGCTTTGTCTGTTGTAGGGTACCAAATATCTGTTGGCAGTGACACAGCACTTAATGAAGTCAAATGCACGTATTGGTAGTTGTAGGAATAACCTCCTTTTATTGAACTATTGTCTTTCAGTAACCAACGAAAAGAAATGCGAGGTTCTAAACCGTTGTAAAATTTAATTACTTGACCAGCATTGTAGTTGATAGAAGTATCTTGTGTACTAATTCCATCTCCTTTAATATAACGGGTAAATGGTCCAACATGCTGATACATACTGTAACGAAGTCCAGCATTGATTCGAATCTTTTCATTTAAATCGAACTCATCCATCAAATAAAGCGCGGATTCATGGCTGTATAATTTTGCTGCATTTGATGGGTCAAGAAAGACAACAGAATCGGATTCAGCAGAAATACTAGATGGAGTAAAGGTGTGAAAAATGTAATCTGCTCCCCATTTAATTCTGTTCCTAGAATTCGGAAAGTAGGAAAAATCAACTTTTGCTCCAACATCTCTTACCCCTGATTTCAGGGAGAATTTGAATTGGTCTTGATCTGAAAGAAAACTGAATTGGTAATCAGAAAAAGTTGTAGTCACATTCATGAAAAGTTTATTTGTAAACAAATGGTTCCATCGAAATGCAGCAATCCCATTTCCCCATGGCATGTCTACTTTGAAATCATCTTGATTGCTTCTGAACGAGAATTTATCTAAACCATAGTATCCACTTAGGAAAATTTTATCCTTTTCTCCAAGTTTGTAATTCATCTTTAAATTCAGGTCGTAGAAATAATAACCTGATCCAGCAAAAGGTGAGCTATCAGGAATCGCTGCCTTCATAATTAAATCGATATAAGTACGACGGCCAGAAATTATAAATGAACCTTTATCTTTTTTTAATGGTCCTTCAATTGTCAAACGAGAGGAAATCGCACCAATTCCGCCCTTCACTCTGAAGCGCTTGTTGTTTCCTTCATTCATATTTACCTCAAGTACAGATGAAATTCTTCCACCAAAATTGGCAGGCATTCCTCCTTTAATCAAATTCACACTTTTGACCGCATCTGCATTGAAAACAGAGAAAAAACCAAACAAGTGTGCGGCATTGTAAACAACACCTTCATCAAGCAAAACAAGATTTTGGTCAGGTCCACCGCCTCGAACATAAAAACCTTGACCACCCTCTGATACGGAAGAAACTCCGGGCAAAAGTTGAATGGTTTTAACGATGTCTACCTCACCCATAAAAGCGGGTAACGTTTTGATTTTTTCCACATCGAGTTCTATCTGACCAATCTTTGTGGAATTTACATTCTCTCCCTTCTTGGCATTTACGGTAACTTCTTGCAATTCGGATAGAGCAGCACCCATTTCAAGCCCTAGTGTTACGTCATTTGTTAAATCAATATTTCGAGATTCTGTTTTTTGTCCTACAGCACTGAATTCTACAACATAATTTCCTTTTTCAACTGTGAGAGAGTAAAAACCATAGGTATTGGTAACTGTTCCCTGCCTTAATGATGGAATAGAAACTTTAGCTCCAATAATTGCTTCTCCGCTCTTTACATCCGTTATATAACCACTCAGTGTGCTTTTCCCTTGAGAGAAGGAATAAGATGTCAATAGAATGAGTAGGAGTGATATTAAATTTTTCATAATCTCGTCAATGCGGTGCAAATTTCATCATTCTTCCAACAAGTAGAAAGTATTTTAGTTTAGATGGCTTTAATTCTTTGTGAATGGAAGATTATTTTTGTCTACCCATTGATTCAATCTGAAAAGCCATTTTCCTTGAGTTTTTCTTAATTTCGCAACTGATTTAGAAAAGATATCCGAAATGAAAATTTCATACAATTGGCTTAAGCAATACGTTCAAACAGATTTATCACCAGAAGAAATGGGTAAGATCCTTACCGATACAGGTCTTGAGGTTGAAGGTATTGAGAAAATAGAGGCTGTAAAAGGTGGATTGGAAGGTGTATTGATTGGGGAAGTTTTGACTTGTGAAAAGCATCCGGATGCAGATAAATTAAAAGTTACGACAGTGAGTCTGGGTAGTTCAGAACCTGTTCAAATAGTGTGTGGTGCTCCGAATGTAGCGGCAGGACAAAAAGTAGCCGTTGCAACGGTCGGCTGTACACTTTATCCCAAGCCCGACGAATCGTTTAAAATTAAAGTTTCTAAAATACGTGGGGTTGAATCAAACGGAATGCTTTGTGCTGAAGACGAATTAGGTCTTGGCGAGTCGCATGCTGGAATTATGGTGTTGGATCCTACCGCAAAGGTGGGTGCTCCGCTTGCTCAATTATTAGAATTGGAGGATGATTTTCAAATTGAAATTGGTCTTACGCCCAATCGTGCGGATGCCATGGGGCACATTGGTGTAGCGCGTGATTTGATTGCGTACTTGAATTTTCATCAAAAGGCAGAGTTGAAATTGAACATGCCAGATATTTCTACATTTTCGGTAAATAACAACAATCTACCAATTCGTATTCAAGTCGAGGCTCAAGATGTTTGTCCAAGATATACTGGAACAACAATAAAAAATGTACAGGTGAAACCTTCGCCTGCTTGGCTACAAAATAAATTGCGCGCAGTTGGACTTTCTCCTATTAACAATGTGGTAGATGTGACCAACTATGTGATGCGTGAATTGGGTACACCATTGCATGCGTTTGATTGCAGGTCCTTAAATGGTGAGGTTGCGGTTAGAAAGGCTAAATCTGGAGATAAGTTTACAACATTGGATGGGGTTGAGCGAACATTGTCAGATGAGAACCTTATGATTACAAATGGGAAAGATCATCTTTGCATTGCTGGTGTATTTGGTGGTGCTGATTCAGGTATCAAAGAGGATTCAACGGATGTTTTTTTGGAATCAGCCTATTTTAATCCAGTTTCCGTTCGTAAAACAGCTAAGTTTCATGGCTTAAATACGGATGCAAGTTTCAGATTTGAGCGCGGAGTTGATCCAAATTTGACGATGTATGCATTGAAAAGGGCATCTCTGCTTATTCAAGAAGTTGCTGGTGGAGAAATTGCGATGGAGCCGTTCGATTATTATCCAGAAAAAATTGAAAACAAAAAAATTGATTTCAATTATGAACGTTGCAATAAATTAATTGGTGCCCAACTTTCTGAATTAGAAATCCATACGATCCTATCAAATCTAGACATTCAAATTTTAGCAAGTAAAAATGGTGATGCTCAGCTCGAAATACCGGCATATCGTGTCGACGTGGAGCGTGAAGCGGATGTAATTGAGGAAATTCTTAGAATTTATGGATTCAACAATGTGCCATTGCCTGAAAAATTGAATACATCTATTAATGTATTTCCAAAACCTGATATTGAAAGAGTGCAGAATGTTCTGTCGGAGATGCTAGTAGGAAAAGGATTAACAGAGATCTTAAATAATTCTTTAACAAGTTCACAGTACACTGAAAAATTGGGTGGAGAAGTGTTGAAATCAGAGCGAAATGTTACAATGCTCAACCCACTAAGTCAGGAATTAGATGTCATGCGGCAGTCACTTTTGTTCAATGCTTTGGAAGTAATTCAGCACAATCAAAATCGACAACACCCAGATTTAAAGCTTTTTGAATTTGGTAAAGTGTACCATAAATTCGAAAGTGGATACCTTGAAAATAAGCGGTTACTCATTGTTTTAACGGGCAGAAGAGAGTATGAATCTTGGAATGCAAATAATGATTTTGTTAGCTATTATTCTATAAAAGGGTTGACAGAAGCTGTTTTTTCTAGATTGGGATTGCAAAATATGCTGAAGGAAAACACCTTGAAAAATTCTATACTTCAAGATGGGATGCAATTACAGGTGCTTAAAAAGAAAGTGGGTGAAATTGGTTGGATCTCACCAACAATCAAAAAGCATTTTGGAATCAAAAACGATGTGTTTGTGGCAGATCTGGATTGGGATGCTATTTTGGAGAGTTTACAATTTGTAAAAGTCAAATATTCAGAACTTCCAAAAACATTTACTGCACGACGTGACTTTTCACTTTTATTTAATAAGAATGTTTCGTTTACAGACATCAATGAAGTAGCAAGAAATTGTGATAAAAAGATTTTGAAGGAGGTTGGTTTGTTTGATGTTTATGAAGGGAAAAATTTGGATGAAGGGAAAAAATCATATGCTGTTTCATTTGTGTTTCAAGATCAGGAGCAAACCTTAAAAGATCAACAAATTGATACGGTGATGGAAAAAATAAGATTAGAGTTAGAAGCGAAGCTGAATGCACAACTCAGATCCTAAGTCATAATAAATTATATTTTAGTTACAATGTTAAAAAAACAATTCATAATTAGTGGGATTGGAACCGATGTTGGTAAAACCGTTGCGAGTGCGATTATTTCTCAAGCATTGGATGCAACTTATTGGAAGCCGGTTCAAGCTGGAGATTTAGATTGGTCTGATTCAATGAAAGTCGATAATTGGACCAATGAAAAGGTCAATGTTTTAAAAGAGAAATTTCGTTTAACCGCTCCTATGTCTCCCCATGCAGCAGCAACTTTAGATGGGGTTTTGATAACGGAAGATTCATTTGAAATTCCTCAAATTGAAGGTAATCTGATTATTGAAGGTGCAGGAGGATTGATGGTACCTGTGAACAATGAAGGGCTGCTATATATTGATTTATTTCAACGATGGAATTTGCCCGTAATTCTTATTTCAAGGCATTACTTGGGGAGTATCAATCACACACTTCTTTCCATTGCTGCACTCAAGTCTAGAAACATTCCAATTGAAGGGATTGTATTTGTAGGCGAAGAGAATAAGGCAACTGAATCCATTATTCTAAATACAACAGGCCTTCATTTTATTGCAAGAATACCTCTTGCCAATGAAGTTAATTTAACATTCATACAGGATCAATCTTTAGTGTTTAAAAAATATTTTCAATCATGAGTGACTGGTCTAGTAGAGATCGCAAATACGTTTGGCATCCCTTCACTCAGATTCAAACAGCCCCAGAACCTCTTTTAATCGTAAGGGCGAAAGATACCGTCTTATTTAGTGAGGACGGAAAGGAATACATTGATTGCAACTCGTCTTGGTGGGTGAATGTTCATGGTCATGGAAATAAACATATTGTCAATGCAATAGCTGAACAGGCGCTCAAATTAGACCATGTTATTTTTGCTGGTGTTACGCACCCAAAAGCAATCGAGCTTTCAGAGCGTGTGGCAAATTTGTTGCCGGAACATCTACAAAAAGTTTTCTTTTCGGATGATGGATCAACTGCTGTAGAGGTAGCATTGAAAATGGCTTTTCAATTTTGGCACAATCAAGGTACACCTAAAAAGAGAGTTTTGGCATTGGATGGTGCTTATCATGGTGATACGTTTGGAGCTATGTCTGTTGGGCAACGAGGTTATTTTAATGAGCCTTTCGAATACTTTTTCTTTGATGTAGATTTTTTGGATTTTCCTACAAAAAAGAATGAAATTGAATTGCTTGAAGAAGCTGAATTACTTTTTGCCACTGGAGATTTTTCTGCGCTTATAGTTGAACCACTTGTGCAGGGTTCTGCTGGAATGCGCATGTACGATGCATCTTGGTTAGATAAACTTGTCGCAATTGCCCAGAAACATCAGGTTTTAGTCATCTTTGATGAGGTAATGACTGCTTGGGGAAGAACGGGGAAGTTGTTTGCTATGGATCATTGTGTATTGAAACCTGATATCGTTTGTTTATCTAAAGGTCTTACAGGTGGTGTTTTGCCTTTGGGATTAACGGTTGCAACGGAACAGATTTTTCAAGCTTTTCTTGATCGAGAAAAATCAAAGGCATTCTTGCATGGACATTCTTTCACCGGTAATGCCATTGCATGCGCCGCTGCTTGCGCAAGTTTGGATATTTTTGAGGAAGATGAAACGTGGCAAAACATTGCGCGAATAGCTAATTTTTATCAAGATAAATTTTCCGAATTGGAAAAGCAGCCAGCGATAGAATCAGTTCGAATGATTGGTACAATTTTGGCAATTGATATAAAAACAGAAGGAGGCAGTACGTACTTCTCAAATATTCATGATCAAGCCTATGATTTCTTTTCGAAAAATGGGCTTTTAATGCGTCCCTTAGGAAATGTGATTTTCTTGAATCCTCCCTATTGTATTACGGATGAACAATTGCAATTTTCGTATTCAAAAATACTAGAATTCGCCTCTTCGCTGAGCTATTGACGCACATTTTCATTTTTCATGTGTTATAACATCAAACAAATGATATGAAAGTCTTTTTTTTGATAACAGTTCTATTTTTGGCGACGGCGTGTACTGCTCAAAATTCGAAAAATGTTAAAAGCAATAATATGCCTGCGGATACATCAAAATACAATCCCCTTACTTCTCAAGAGGAGAATGTGCTCCTTCGAAAGGCAACGGACCGACCTTTTACCGGCGATTATTTTAACAAAAAAGACGAAGGTCTTTATATCTGTCGAAGATGCAATAATCCGCTATATCATTCCGATGATAAGTTTGACTCGCATTGTGGCTGGCCAAGTTTTGACGACGAAATTGATGGTGCAGTGAAACGTATACCAG
>JBKDKG010000147.1:0-4743 GCA_046345095.1 Flavobacteriia bacterium
CCAAAATTATGAGCCAAATACTGTGCTCCAAAACAAACACCAAGTAGTGGTAGTTTTCCTTTGATCTCATCCAACAATGGCTTCGGTGATGAAGCATCCCTCACAGAAAAAGGACTTCCAGATAAAATTACACCTTTAATATTTGAGGTAAGCTCCGGGCATTTGTTCCAAGGATGAATCTCGCAATAGACGTTCATCTCTCTCACTCTTCGGGCAATCAGCTGTGTATATTGCGAACCGAAATCTAGAATAAGTATCATTTCATGCATGCCGCAAAGATAGAATGAAAACACATCTATTTTTCTCGAAATGTGCTGATAAATATTACTTCTTTTCAACAATGAATCAGACAATTTGTCACACACTTTTTATTTGGAATGATTTCTGACTGAATCCATGCGAAATTAAAGTTAGACACTACGGGCACTTCCAATATTTGATTAAATTTGGGCTCCCATTTAACAACACATTATCCATGATATCAGGATTATTAAAGAAATTCTTTGGCGATAAATCAGAAAAAGACAGAAAAAGCTATCAGCCTATCGTTGACAAATCGAATGAATTTTTTGCTTCTTTTGCTAGTTTAAGTGACGATGAATTGCGGGCCAAAACCTCCTATTTTCAATCACTGGTTAAGTCGAACATACTGCCTCTCGAGGAAGAATACAATGCCCTTCAAGATGAAGCAGCTAATCCAAACACACCCATTCATTTAAAAGAAAGTCTATTCGAGGATATTGACAAATTGTCCAAAAGAATTGACGAGCAAATCGAAGAAGTTTTGTTTTCAATTATGCCAGAGGCATTTGCTGTTGTGAAAGAAACTGCGCGCCGATGGTCTCAAAATGGTCAATTAGTTGTTACAGCTCAAGATTTTGACAAAGAGCTTGCTGCTAAGAAAGATGGTATCACTATTGAAGGAGAAAAGGCTATTTGGCACAACTCGTGGACAGCAGCAGGTGCTGAAGTAAAGTGGAACATGATTCATTATGATGTTCAGTTGATGGGAGGCGCTGTATTGCACAAAGGAAATATTGCTGAAATGCAAACAGGTGAAGGAAAAACCCTTGTGGCAACGCTGCCTGTCTATCTTAATGCACTATCAGGCAAAGGAGTCCATGTTGTAACAGTCAATGATTACCTTGCGAAAAGGGACTCAGAATGGATGGGACCATTGTATCAATTTCATGGATTAACCGTTGATTGTATTGACAAACACCGTCCGAATTCAGAAGAACGAAGGAAGGCTTATTTAGCCGACATCGCTTTTGGAACGAACAATGAATTTGGTTTCGATTACTTGCGCGACAATATGTCTGGAGCAGTGGATGAATTGGTGCAACAAAAACATCATTTCGCGATTGTTGACGAGGTCGATTCAGTATTAATTGATGACGCAAGAACACCATTAATCATTTCAGGTCCAACTCCAAGAGGTGATGAACACGAATTTTATCAATTAAAACCTCGCGTAGAAACAGTTGTAAATGCGCAAAGAAATTACGTTAATCAGTGCCTTGCAGATGCAAAAAAATTACTGACTGCCATAACAGGTTCTGTAGAGTCTGGTAAAGACGCTAAGCAAATGATTGAAGAAGGCGGTATTGCATTATTGAGAGCTTACCGAGGATTACCCAAAAATAAAGCATTGATTAAATTCCTATCAGAACCAGGAATTAAAGCTCACTTGCAGAAGACTGAAAACTTCTATATGCAAGAGCAAGGTAAACAAATGAAAAAAATCGATCAGGAACTTTTCTTCGTGATCGATGAAAAAAATAACACAATAGAATTAACTGCAAAAGGGATTGATCTTGTTTCTGGTTCAGATGACAAAGATTTCTTCATTCTTCCAGATATTGGTTCTGAGATAGCAAATCTTCAAAAGGAAAATCTAGAAAAAGAACATTTCCTAGAAAAAAAGGATGTTTTAATTCGTGATTACAGCATCAAATCAGAAAGAATTCACTCAGTAAGTCAATTGCTCAAAGCTTATACCCTCTTCGAAAAGGAAGTTGAATATGTCATTCTTGAGGGGAAAGTAAAAATTGTTGATGAGCAAACTGGTCGTATTATGGAAGGCCGCCGATATTCTGATGGGCTACATCAAGCAATTGAAGCCAAAGAAAATGTGCAAGTTGAAGCCGCAACTCAAACCTATGCCACAATTACGCTTCAAAACTACTTCAGAATGTACCACAAACTTGCCGGAATGACAGGTACAGCTGAAACAGAAGCAAAAGAATTCTGGGATATCTATAAATTGGATGTTGTGGCTATTCCAACGAACAGAAATGTCGTTCGAATTGACCAAAATGATTTAGTTTTCAAGACTGCACGTGAAAAATATGCAGCTGTCATTGAAGAAACCGAAAAACTTGTAGCCGCAGGACGACCGGTTTTGGTTGGGACAACGACTGTAGAAATTTCTGAATTATTGAGCAGAATGCTTAAGATGAAAGGTGTAAACCACCAAGTACTAAATGCGAAATACCATCAAAAAGAAGCTGAAATTGTTGCAGAAGCTGGTAAAGCTGGTGCGGTAACAATCGCAACCAATATGGCAGGACGTGGAACCGACATCAAATTAGGCGACGGTGTTAAAGATGCTGGTGGTTTAGCAATTATCGGTACAGAGCGCCATGATTCACGAAGGGTTGATAGACAGTTAAGAGGTCGTTCAGGTCGACAAGGAGATCCAGGATCTTCTCAATTCTTTGTGTCTTTGGAAGATGACCTAATGCGTAAGTTTGGTTCTGAGCGAATCGCTCGATTAATGGACCGAATGGGACTGAAAGAAGGAGAAGTCATTACACATGGCATGGTGTCAAAATCAATTGAAAGGGCGCAGAAAAAAGTAGAGGAAAACAACTTTGGAATGCGTAAGCGATTGCTTGAATACGATGACGTTATGAACGCTCAACGTAAGGCAATTTATAAGAAACGCCGCAATGCACTGTATGGCGATCGACTTGATCTTGACATAGACAATATGTTCTATGATGTTTGCGAAAACAGTGTTTATGGTCATTCTAAGGATGATTTCGAGTCTTTCGAATTGGATTTACTTCGAATTATTGGTATTGAATCTCCAGTTTCTGCTGCCGAATATGGTATTATCGACAGAAATGAACTTGTAGAGAAAGTTTATGCCGCCATGGCTGAACAATACAAGCGAAAAAGCGATAAAATTGCTCAACGCGCATACCCTCAAGTGAAACATGTTTATGAGACTATGTCTAACAAATATGATAACATTGTTTTTCCATTGACAGATGGCCGTCGCGAAGTTCGTTTGGTTTTAAATCTTAAAGAAGCTTACAATTCCGAAGGTCGAGCAATAACTAGAGCATTTGAGAAAAATATCCTACTAGGAATGATTGACAATGAGTGGAAGGAACATTTAAGAGAGATGGATGACTTGCGTTCAGCAGTACACCATGCTCAGTATGAGCAGAAGGATCCACTTTTAGTCTATAAACTTGAATCTTTCGAACTATTTAAAGCCATGCTTCAACGTTTGAATACTGAATCAATTGAATTGTTAATGAAATTAGATATTCCCTTTGAGACAGAATTTCAAAGCACCAACAGTGAAGTAACTCAACAACATAATTATGACAAAGCGCAAGTGAGCAGTGGTGGGTCTTCCGCTACTTCATCATCGGCACCACCTCGTTTTCAAGGAAGTGAAGGTTATAAACAAGCAATACAAAATTCCTTACCACAACAAGAGAAACAACAACCTATGGTTGCGGAGCCAAAAATTGGACGAAATGATCCGTGCCCTTGCGGAAGCGGTAAGAAATTTAAGCAATGTCACGGTAAATAAAATTGAATTATGGGCACGCCAACTATTTCGATTATCGGAACAGGAAATGTCGCCTTTCAATTGGGAGTGGCTTTAAATGAAGCTGGGGTTGAAATCTTAGACATTTGGGGTCGTGATACAAACAAAGCCAATCAATTATCGAAGGAGTTAGAATGCCTTTGTGCTTCAACTATCAAATCTTTATCCGGTGAACTTTTAATTGTTTGTGTTAGTGACGATGCGATTAGAGAAGTTCTTACAAATATTAATAGTTCTAAATTTGTAGTATACACGTCGGGTTCGCTTGAATTGTCAGCTTGTGGAAGAGCTTATAATACTGGGGTTCTCTATCCATTACAGACATTCACGAAAGAACAAGTGGTTTGTTTTGATGATGTTCCATTGCTTATTGAATCTCAATCTTCCAATCTTGAAGAATTACTTTTTGAACTTTCGAAAAAGTTAAGCCGCCATGTTCTTTCTGTTAATTCACAGCAACGGAAAATGTATCATTTGTCTGCGGTATGGATCAACAATTTTACGAATCACATTCTTTTTCAAGCAAAGAGCTTAGCTGAAGAGAACAATATTGATTGGGCTATCCTCCAACCATTGATTGAGAAAACAGCTTTAAAGTTAACGAACTGTGATCCTTACAATAATCAAACTGGGCCTGCACGACGGGGTGACAATTCAATTATCAGCTCTCACGAAGCGATGCAGACAGGAATAAGAAAAGAGCTGTATTCGTTGATTTCGAAAAGCATTGACCAAACTTATAACAAATGATTAGCTACAAGGAAAAACTAAATAAGGTTACGACATTCATGTTTGACGTGGACGGTGTTTTGACAAATGGTGATGTTATTTTGTTTCAAAACGATGTTGTCCGCACTTTAAACTCCAGAGATGCATATGCTCTTCAATAT
>JBKDKG010000148.1:0-6070 GCA_046345095.1 Flavobacteriia bacterium
CTATATGATTACTCAAATAATTAACAACTACACGACAGGGTGCGTTGATAGTTCAAATACAGTCATAAATATTTCTCAAACCATAGCAGAGCTATCAGCTGATACGGACAGTTTGTGTTTAGGCTTTCCATTGACGGTTACATCAACATCGACATCAACTCACCCATTTGGAACTTTTAATTGGAACATGGGTGATGGGCAATTTCTAAATGGTAATAACCTCCCTTATGTTTATGGCACTTCGGGTAATTATTCGATCACACTAACTGCCACCAATGCCTTAGGATGCGCGGACACAGAAACACTGACACCCATAACGGTTCTGCAGCCGCCAACAGCAGGGATATCAGCAAATGACTACATGGGTTGTTCCCCCTTTCTAGTGACCTTTTCCAATAATTCTTTAGTACAAGGGAATGGAGTTCCATTAGATAGTTTTCAATTTACCTTTTTTGATGATGGCTCTGTTGTTAACACTAACAATGTGCTGACAAGTGTGGATCACACCTTCAATTCTTCAGGTGCGTTTGCGGTTGAAATAATTGCTACAGATCAATTTGGATGTGTATCTCCGCCAGCTTCGGCAATAATTTCTGTGACGAAGCCCTTTGCAGATTTTAATGTCCAGAATGTTGTTTGTAATAATGAAAGTTTCACAGCAAACAATAATTCGATTGGATTGGAACCTATGACCTATCAATGGTTCGTTGATGGGATACAAGTGAGTACGAACACAAATTATTCTTCTTCTTTTAATGAACCGTTTGACCCACTTTCATCTAGCGCTTCACATGATTTAACGTTGATAACAACCGATGCAAATGGCTGTAAAGACACCATGCAGCAAACGATAGTTGTTTCAACACCAGTTGCAGCCTTGAGTTATTTGCTAGATGGTGCCGCTACTAATGCCAACGGCGATTTTGTTTGTCCACCTGTATTTGCGGATTTTACGGATCATACATTAAGTTATGGATCTATTTCAAGTTGGTCATGGACCTTCGGAGATGGGAAAACATCCAATCTTCAATCGCCAAGTAATACGTATGTTTTTCCAGGTACATACAGCGCGTCATTGTCGATAACAGATGAGTTTGGATGCACTAGCGACACAGTATTAATTGATTTTCTGACAATTTTTGGTCCTTCGGCGTCACCCACTTGGTCAGATTTTGTAAATGCCTGTGGCTTAAATGTTTCATTGGATATCGGTGTTACCCAAAATGTGACTTCGAATGTGTGGAATTTAGATGACGGTTCAATCGTCAATGATCAAAACAGCGTGACACATATTTACTCCGTGCCCGGTACCTATGAGCCGTTTGTAACAGTGTACGATGCTAATAATTGTCAAGTAATTTATCCTTTGGGGCCGTTTACGCTTACTCAGCCCCAACTTTCCATAAATGCAACAGGCGATGTAATTCTTTGCTACGGTTCCGCAGATGGAAATATAACAGGAACGGTTACCGGAGGGGCGACACCTTATGTTGTTACGCTTAATCAAACAGGAACAACTCAAGCGATTGCAATTGATGGAGGTAGTTTTGATTTTGGAGGATTGAGTGGAGTTCCAAGCGGGGGATTTGCTTCATACACAGTTACGGTAACAGATGCATCGGGCGCCCTGTGCAGTGTCACTTCTGCAGCGGTCAATATTACGGAACCTTCTTTACCCGTTTCAGTGGTAATGGATGCACAGCAAAACATCATTTGTTTTGGAAACGCAACAGGTTCAATCAATGTAACAGCAAGCGGAGGAACAGCTCCTTATTCGTATTCATGGACAGGCCCGAATGGTTTTACGTCTTCTTTGGAGGATCCCTCTGGGTTGGTTGCAGGAACCTACTCTTTGCAAGTAGTTGACATAAATGGATTGACAGGCGGTTGCGCTTCTTCTTTGAGTGTTACTTTAACGCAACCAACGAGCGGACTGATCGTTAGTTTGGATAATCAACAAAATGTTGATTGTTTTGGCAATGCCTCAGGATCAATAAACGTAACAGCATCTGGCGGAACAGCCCCATATACTTATTCGTGGATTGGCCCGAATGGCTTCACCGCCACCATAGATGACATTACGTTGTTGGCGGCTGGGAATTATTCTCTTACTGTAAGTGATGCAAATACGGGGAATGGAAACTGTACCGCTGTTTTGAACGTATCTATATTAGAGCCAGCTCAATTAAATGCTTCTATTATTGGTGATGCAATCGCGTGTTTTGGTGATCAAGACGGTAATATTGTCGGCATAGTTACAGGGGGTGTAGTGCCCTATACTGTAACATTGGATCAAAACGGAGCCACACAGGTTGTCGGGAGTGATGGGGGAAGTTTCGATTTTAACGGTTTAAGTGGAGTTCCGAGTGGAGGATTTCCTTCTTATAGTGTGTCCATAACAGATGCGAACAACTGCAGTCAAATATCATCAGCTGTTAGTATTTCTGAACCGCTAATATCGTTATCAGTTGTTTTAAATAGTCAGGAGGATATACTTTGCTTTGGTAATTCAACTGGATCAATCAATGTAACAGCTAGCGGAGGAACAGCTCCTTATACTTTTTCTTGGACTGGCCCGAATGGTTATACCTCGAATACTGAAGATCCAACGGGACTTTTTGCCGGCACTTATAATTTGACAGTGACCGATGCAAATGGAACAACTGGAGGATGTTTGGCTAGTTTAACAGTTAGCATAGTAGAACCAGCAAATCCTGTGGTTGCAGTCCTTGATGGTCAGCAAAATGTTTTATGTTTTGGAAATAGCGATGGTGCAATAACTATATCTGTTTCAGGTGGTACAGCGCCATACACATATGGTTGGTCAGGACCTGGAGGGTTTGTTTCGAACAACGAAGATTTATCGGGACTTATAGCGGGAAATTATAGTTTAAATGTGACAGATGCGAATGGCGTTCTTGGTTCATGTGCGTCATCATTGAATGTGACAATTCAACAACCTACACCGCTAACGATTACCACGTCTGTCACTACGGATTATAATGGATATGGGATTTCATGTTATCAATTTTCAGATGGCGCAATTTTGACAAATGTCGGAGGAGGTGTTCAATTCACTGGCGGGATTTATAACTATAGCTGGATTGCAGATCCTGCAACACCTTCGGCAATAGTCCCTGCAGGACAAGAAGGGTTAATGGATCCTAATGGCCTCACAGCAGGAAATTATTTAATAACGGTTACAGACAACAATGGTTGTACAATCACCGATCAGATTTTGGTGACCGAACCATCGGAGCTACAAATCAGTAGTCTAGTCCCTTCACTTTATCCGAACGGGCTAAATATTTCTGGATGTAGTCCAGATGGTTTCGCAGACGTTACAGCAATTGGCGGTGTTCCAGCTTACACTTTTGACTGGAGCAATGACGGAGTAGGGGATTTTAATGATCCAACCCAGGTTATAGATCTAGCTGGCGGATGGCTTTATGTGGTTGCACAAGATTTGAATGGTTGTCAAGCGGATGACAGCGTTTTTATGACGTTTGATTTTAATTTAGTAACGGCATCTGCACAATCTTTTGTTTTTCCTTCAGGAGATAATATCAGCTGCTTTAATTTCAGTGATGGCGCTATTGATTTGACAGTGAACGGAGGAACATCTCCTTATGTTTATTCATGGGTTGCGGATCCGGCTACCCCAACTGCATTAATTCCTGCAGGACAAGAAATAGTGCAAGATCCAAATGGTGTTACTGCGGGTAATTATATAGTTACGATTACAGATCAAACGGGTTGCACGGTGACAACCAGTATAAATTTGAGTCAGCCTGTAGGCATACAGGCTTCAGCAGTTGTTCCTGATTTGGGTGGATACAATGTGGCGGGATGTCTAGAAAATGGGTCCATCGACCTTACTGTATCAGGAGGAAGCCCAGGCTACTCCATTCTGTGGAGTAATTCAGAAACTACGGAAGACATTGACTCTTTGGCTGCAGGACCATATTCAGTTGAAATCACAGATATTAATGGTTGTCAATTTATTCTTGATACAGTATTGATCGAGCCTGCACCGCTTACAGCTGTGACAGCTGTGACAACAGACTACAATGGTTCCGATATTTCCTGTTTTAATGCATCTGACGGAGGTATTACAGCAACTATTTCAGGTGGAGCACCAGCCTATACTATTCAATGGTTTGATTCATTGGAAAACTTTCTTGGTGATCAAGCCGCTCTAAATGGTTTACCTGACGGGACTTATACAGTGATTGTTCAAGATCAAAATGGCTGCTTAGACACAAGCATTGTCAATTTACAGGAACCAACACTTGTTCAGTACGATATATCCGTGCTTTCGAATTACAATGGATGGGATATTTCTTGTTTCGGTGCAGCAGACGGAATGATTGACTTCTTGATTACAGGTGGTACACCTGGATATACGTACCAGTGGTCTGATTCTAATGCGGTGGTTGTTTCCAATATAGAAGACCCAACAGGTTTGGTTGCCGGGCAATATTTTGTAAGTGCAGCAGATTTAAATGGGTGCCCCGCAGATACAACGATAATTCTTGATCAGCCAACACCATTGCTAGGTCAGATTACAATTACCTCCGATTACAATGGACAAAATGTGAGCTGCTTTGGGTCATCTGACGGTTCCTTAAATGGTTTTGCTCAAGGAGGTGTGCCAGATTATAGTTATACTTGGACAGATCAATCCGGTAATATTGTAGGAAATGGTCAAGATGTAAATGGCATTTCTGCTGGCGAATATTATATGGCGGCTACAGACTTGAATGGCTGTATTTTTGTCGACTCTATTGTTGTGATAGAACCACCTGCTTTGAGTGTGTCACCAACTATTGTATCGTTCTATTTTGGCGCAGCAGTGAGCTGTGACTATGCTGCTGATGGAATTGTGAACGCAAATGCATCAGGTGGATTGCCTGGTTATACGTACTCATGGAACACGAATCCTGCTCAAAATGGATCACTTGCTACTGGACTTTCAGCTGGAACATATACTGTAACGGTAACAGATTTGAATGGATGCACGTCAACCAACACGATTACGCTTATTGCTAATCCTTCGCCACAACCTGTTTTACCACCGCCAAGTTTAGGATGTATAGGTTCTAACATTTTGATAAATGCGGTTCAGGGAGATTGGCAGTACTGCTCTTGGACGTTTTCAGATGGTCAGAATTTTACAGAATGTGATCCATTTGTTACTTCATTTGACAGTGCGGGTTGTTATAGTTTACAGCTAACAGTTTTGAGCGCCGAAGGCTGCATGGGATCAGCATTTTCATCTAATTTCATTTGTGTTGAACCAAATCCCGTTGCCTCATTTTATGCAGATAATTATGAGATTAGTAATGTAGAACCCGGTGTTGTATTTATTAATACGTCAACGGGTGCTGACTCTTATTATTGGTATTACAGCGATGTTACTTATTATGATTCTACCATAAACGTTTACCATGAGTTTACGGGTGGAGATGAATTCGCTGTAACTGATTACACTGTTGTTCTTTATGCTGTTTCACAATACGGTTGCATTGATTCAACTTCGCGAAGAATTACAATGTTGCCGGAATTGATTGTATACGTTCCGAATGCTTTTACACCAGACGGAGACATCTATAACAATACTTTTTTCCCAGTAATAAGCGGCGGTTATCGTTCAGAAGATTACAGCTTTCTGATTTTTAATCGTTGGGGTGAGTTAATTTATGAATCGAATGAGATTGGTGAGGGTTGGGATGGCACCTATCGCGATAAGAAATGCCAAGACGGCGTCTATACATGGAAATTAAATGTCCGCAAATCGTATACCGACGAAATAAAAGAGTATGTGGGTCACGTATCGCTGTTAAGGGGCGGAAGACCATAAAAAAAGCACCCTTGTGGATGCTCTTTAAATGTTAACAAAATTCGTTATAGGCTTCTGCAAGATTTTCAGCAATCATTTGTGCTGTTCCACCTTCAATGTGATGTCTTTCTAAGAAATGCACCAATTTACCATCTTTGAAAAGTGCAATAGAAGGTGAGGATGGTGGATAAGGTAAAAAGTATTTTCTAGCCTGCGCTGTTGCTTCAC
>JBKDKG010000149.1:0-4538 GCA_046345095.1 Flavobacteriia bacterium
ATACATGTATGCAGCTTTATTTCTCAAACAAGTCAAAATGCAATGGGAAAAAGCAGGGTTCCCTATTGATCACAGACCGGAAATTCTTGTAACACTGTTCAATGTTGGATTCCCCCAATCTGATCCGAAGAACAATCCAAAAGTGGGTGGTTCGACTATCAAGATAAATGAAAAGCCTTACTCTTTTGGTGCAATCGGTTATCAGTTTTATTACAGTGGAGAATTGTATGATTTATTTCCGTTCAAATCACATAAATTCGATTGGAAGGAGCATGCATAAGTATTTCATCATATCCATTCTACTTTTTAGTCGTTTCGGCTACGCACAAACTATTTCGGATTCTTTGGATACTCTCCCGCCCCAGCAGCCAAATTACACGTGGAAAAATCTTGCGAAGGGAATTAATATCATAGAAACGGATGCCCCAAAACGCTCTATAATTGGCGATTCAAAAATTACAATCCTGAAAATTGAACCAAAATATTTTGATTTTCAATTGTATACTGCCACTGAATACCGCAAAAAAAAGACAGTTTGTGAATGGGCAGATACATTTGCATTGAATGTTGTGATGAACGCAGGCATGTATGAATTATCAAACGGTTTGATCAATCGGGGGTACATGAAAACACACAATCATTACAACAATAGCAAATTTAATCCTGCTTACAAGGCAATGATTGCTATGCACCCTAAAGACTCTTCAAATTATGCTATAAACATTCTCGATTTACAATGTGAAGCATGGGAACAAGTGAGCAAGCGCTACCACACCTATGCCCAAGGAATGAGAATGATTGATTGCAGCGGACAGCCTTTGGGATGGAACAAACGCAATCAATCGTGCAGTATGTTGGTTGCAGCGTTAGACAACGAAAATAATCTGTATTACATTTTCAGTCGCTCACCATATACCCACAATCAAATGATCAGTTTTATGCTAGACTTCCCCTTCGAGCTGACAAATGCAATTTATTTGGAGGGAGGACCAGAAACAAGCTTGTATGTATGTATTGGTGAAACTGTGATTGAAAAACTGGGAAGCTATGTTTCTGATACCTATCCAACGGATGCGAATCAAACTTTTTGGCGATTACCAAATGTAATTGGAATTAAAGCCAAGCCTTAATTAATAGAAATTAAGGAAGCGTTTTAAATATACGATCCCAAATTCTTGACGAAACACCAAACGCCTTTTCTGGTTCTTTGTAATGATGCAACAAATGATGGTGCCACAACTTTTCAAATCCTTTAGGTGCTCTTCTTGTATGAACGCTATAATGAATACAGGAATACAGAAGGTATCCTAACTCAAACCCTGGCAAAAAAAACCAAGTCAAATTGCCAAGAACCAGATAAAATATACCGAAGAATACTGCTAAAAAAATAAGTGCAGGTACTGGAGGCATAAAAAGTCTATCTGCGTCATTCGGAGTCCTATGATGATAGCCATGCATGGCATAATGAAACGCCTTCAACCATTTGCTTTCTCCTTCAATATGAAAAAGATAACGGTGCAGAAAATACTCCGCCATCGTCCATGTTACGATTCCCATAACAAAGACAGAAACATGTGGTGTTGATATTCTGACAAAATCGTTTTGCGTACTTCCAATCCAAAGTTGACATCCAATCACAAACAAATGGAATGTAATCATCATTTTGGGGCCGCTTTGCGATAACAATTCCATTACTGGATTTTGATACATTCTCCGCTCTCTCTTAAGGCTCATCGTTTTTTTTGACGAAAATAAAGCGTCTAAGAAAACAGAAGTTTTGCTATCAATGTATTGCTGTAATTTCTAAATAAATGGTTTACATCCTTCAATGAGCTGTAAACTTCATTCCGTCAAACGCAATGAAAACATTGGGTGGCAAAATCTTTTCAATTTCAGTATGACAACCAAAAAGATGAGAAATATGGGTTAAATACGCTTTCTCTGGATTCACTTTATCAATAAAGGCAAGTGCTTCTTCTAAATTAAAGTGAGAAATGTGTTCAGATCGATGCAGCGCATTCACAATTAAAATTTTTGTTCCTTTTACCTTCTCTAACTCTTTATCAGAAACCGTTTTTGCATCCGTGATATAGGTAAAATCACCTATCCTAAAACCTAAAACGGGTAATTTATAGTGCATTACTTCAATTGGTGTAACCATTGGCCCATCCGGCAATTGAAAAGGTTCTAGATTGATATTGTTCAATTTCACTTCTGGAATTCCCGGATAACGTTCATTTGAAAACACATACTGAAATTCTCGTTTCAAAGCAGCTTCCACTCTATCGGTACAAAAGATTTCCATGGCTCTGCTTTCGCGGTAATTAAATGCCCTTACATCGTCCATTCCTGCTACATGATCTTTGTGCTCATGCGTAAAGAGGATTGCTCGAAGTGACTTCACGCCTTCTCTTAGCATCTGTTGTCGAAAATCCGGACCTGAATCAATTACAAAATTCTGATTACCATAACTAATCATGACAGAACAACGAAGTCGCTTGTCTTTTTGATCTTTCGAAGAACAAATCGGACAATCACATGCAATTACTGGAATTCCCTGAGAAGTTCCTGAACCAAGCACTGTAACTGTAAAATTCTTCATGATTTTTTAGCTACTTTCCAAACTCTGTAAATGAAAACCGCCCATCCAAGCATCAGGCAGAGTCCTCCAATTGGCGTTAAAGGTCCCAGAATTTTTGTACTAAGTCCATATAGATCACTAAGGGCAATGAGATAAATTGAACCTGAAAAAAGTAAAACCCCAATGAACATTAGCATTCTTACCAAGCGCATTTCAAATGGAATACGATCTTCGGACAATGCCAATAGAAGCATCGATAAACCGATGTACATTTGATACCTTACTCCTACTTCAAAAGTTGCTAGTCGCTCCGCTGTGACTAATTCCTTTATGGCATGCGCCCCAAATGCTCCTAACATGATGGAGGTAACAACAATAATAGAGGCTGTAATCGTTGCTTTTAAATTCATTTTGACGGTTTTTTCAATTGCAAGGTAAATTCAAATACTTCCTTCCATCCTTTCCACTTTCCATAATCTCCGATCGTTTCATTGTGCCAGATGAATAGGAAATCACCTCCAAATTCACAGACTTCATTGTACAAATTTTGTATAACGTCTTTCGCTTCTGACGGACTAATTTTCATGTATTCATGAAGTGTACCATCCATGTATGCAAAAGGATGTACTGTCAAACTTGTAATTTTATTTCTCTCTAAATCGAACCAACGAAATGGACGCGCTGTACCTGCCCTGAAACCATAATATTCAGGAAACCCCATTGAATATTCGTGACGAATTTCTGCTGTCTCTAAATGCTGGTAAGTATATGGGAAATGTACCTTCAGATAATGCTGACGAGCATGTTCAATTGGCACATTCAAGATCTCTTCCAATCGCTCTTTTTCTGCATTCAAATAAAACTCATAACTATTGGATTTATAACTTGGATGTATATATACATCTGCACATTTCGACATGCGATTTATCAATTTTCTGTGCCGTTTATTTCGGTGTGAAATATTGCGATCAAACTTCGTGTAATCACCTAATAACCAAAACATACGAACCTTGTATCCTTCCTTCGAAATGGATTCAATTTGCCCAAATGTATCGTACGGATCCTTGTGTCCGCCATAAATAACTTGTTCACGCTCAATGATACGGTGTGTTCTTCCTTTTAAAATGTCTTTTACGACAGCGAACCAGTGACGCAGTCCACGCTTCAACTTAAATGCATACGTATTATCTATATCAAAAGTGGGTTGAATTTCCACATTGTGTTGCTTACGTGAATACTTCAGCAAGCCATTTTCAACTAAATAGGAAATAAATGCTTCTGCCCAGCGGTCGCAAACCACTTTGTCAAGCCAATTGAAACGATACAGCACACTATTCGTTGCAGGAAAGCGACCGTGTTTATCCAAAATTTGTGAATTGTATTCTTCCATGCGCGAAAGCACATAAAAAATAGCGGCCAATGGATCAACGTTTCCATTTATAGACAAACATTCTTCACCTTCAAAAATACCCTTATCAATGCCATAAACTTGCAAGGATTCATCAAAAAGAATGGGCGCCGGTTTCAAACGTAAGACTCCTCCTATTTCTCGATCCGAATAATTGAAACGGTTGGTTTGAACTTGCTCGAAATGCACAGGATCATTCGTGATGGAAAATTCAATCCCCCTCTCCTTCAATACGAAATCGAAAGTATAGAGCAATCGCTCGGATATTTCCTCAACAAAGACCAATAACATCTTACAAATCTGCTAGTATTTTATCACAAATAAAGCTTGCCGCATCGCCATCGCCGTATAACTCAGGGTACGTATAATCACTTTTAGAATAAAGCGTGTCAAATGCATTTAAAATTTTATTTTTTGAAGCATCAGCCAAAAGTGCATTGCCGTTATTTACAATTTCCACCCACTCCGTTTGTGGTCGAAGTATGACACAAGGTTTTTTGAAAAAGAAAGCTTCTTTTTGAAGTCCACCACTGTCGGTCACAATAATCC
>JBKDKG010000150.1:0-14097 GCA_046345095.1 Flavobacteriia bacterium
TCGGTTTAAAATCAAAAGCTGATATTGACATCCTGGACCATGAGACTTGCGATGGACATATTATCGGTTCAGCGTATATTCAAAAAATAGAAAATGGTCAAGGGGAGCAATTTTTAAAAGAACTAATTATAAAATGATTACTTTCGATTGGTCTAACTCTTTGCCATGCTTAAATTCTTCAAGCGTTTAATTATCGCTTTATTTCTTTTGTACATTGCTGCTTGTTCATACATGTTTTTCATGCAGGAAGATTTCATTTTTCATCCAAAAAAATTAGCAGCAAAATACAAGATCAATTTTCCATTTGAAGAAGAGGAACTGATGCTGAAAATAGACGAAAAAACGAGTATTAGTGCAATTCTTTGTCATAGTCAACAAACGAAAAAGAAAGGTCTCATATTTTTCTTACATGGCAATAGTGGGAATCTTACAAACCAAGAACAGCCTGCACAATTTTACACTGATATGGGCTATGATTTCTTCTCAATGGATTATCGCACTTTCGGCAAAAGCACAGGTGAACTAATCGATGAAAAACAATTTTATTCGGACATAACATTTGCCTATAAAACAATGACAAAGCGGTACGCTGAAGATTCGATCATTGTTGTTGGATATTCCATTGGTACGGGCTCTGCTGCAATGATTACTGCATCTCAACATCCATCAAAACTTGTCTTAATTGCACCCTACTATTCACTAATTGACATGACACAACGCAGATACCCCTTCATTCCTTCTTTTCTTTTGAACTATAAATTTGAAACGAATGAGTTCCTAAAGAAAATTGATCAACCAGTGTTAATCGTTCATGGCGACAAGGATGATATTTTGCCATTCGAAGGTTCTGTAATGCTGTCTGAATTGTTAAACGAAAAAAGTCATTTTGTCGCGATAAATGGTCAGAATCACAATGACTTCGAATTCAATAAGACCTATATCTCTGCTCTAAAGAAGTTTCTTAACTAAATTTCTTACATTTATTCTAAAGTTCAAATCATCATTATGACTAACAGATTTTTTCTCGCAATTCTAGTTGTATTTATAGAATTTTCCATTTTTGGACAAATCGTCATCAATGAAGGTAGCAATCGAAATTATCTTGTTCTTCCAGATGAAAATGGTGATTACCCGGATTGGATTGAATTATACAATACTTCTTCCGACACTATTTCTTTGTTGGATTTTGCACTTACAGATGACCCCTTGGAGCCTCAAAAGTGGACTTTCCCAAACATCAAAATGTCACCAGGCGAATTTAAACCTGTGTTTTGCAGTACAAAGAATCGCAAACCTATAAGTGGATTTACTCATGTTTTAACTTCTACAGATTATAATCCAATAGTTGGCTGGAACACGCATAATTTCAGCACACCTTTTCATTGGGATGGTTTTTCAAATGTACTAATCAACATCTGTGCTTACGATGGTGCTGGATACACTCAAAACTCTGTTTTCAATCAGTCGTCCACTCCCTTTGCTTCAACCTTATTTTCTTTTCAAGATGGAAGCGATGCTTCATGTTCACACGCAAATGGAACTCCTGTCAATCAGCGTCCAAATTTGCAATTGAATGGACAGACAATAGGAACTGGGACCATTCAAAACAGTACTACTGATTACCCTGCCCCTTATGGCAACTGGTACTGGGGCTCTCGCCACCAAATACTCGTTTTGGCAAGTGAACTTAGCGCAGCAGGTTTAGTTGCAGGAGATATCAGCTCATTAGCATTTGATGTGGCAAACACAGATCCAGCAATGAGTTACGACGTGATTTATTTTGACATGCGATTGGTTTCAACAAATAACCTTACTAATTCATATGAAACGGTAGATCCAAACAACTATCAGCACACGAATTTCAGTATTTCAAACTCCGGGGAATTTGTTTATTTATACCAACCATCAGGAGTTCTTTCAAATAGTTTATACGTAGATTGTCAATCAATAGATATCAGTAGAGGTCGTTACCCGGATGCAGCATCTGGCGCTGTATTATTCGGAACACCAACGCCAGGAGCAAGTAATAACAATTCTGCTACCTATTCAAATTTCTTACTAACACCTGTTCTTTCAGCACCTTCTGGAATTTATGACTCCTTATTGAATATAACAATAGACAATCCTAACGGCAGTAATTCTGAGATTCGCTATACGCTTGATGGTTCAGAACCCACTGCAAGTTCAGCGCTGTACAATGGTTCACCAATTCCGATTTTCATGAATTCGGTCATGAAGGCAAGATGCTTTAGTGCTGATTTATTGCCGAGCGAATCTGCATGCGCGTCCTATTTATTAGGAATTCATCACACCACGCCGATCATTTCCATTACGACTGAAAATACAAACCTTTACGGTCCAACAGGAATTTTTGACAATTGGGATAAAGATTGGGAAAGAGCCGCTTACGTCGATTACTTCAATGATCAAAAAGAACTTCGATTCAGTCAACATTCAGGGATGCAAGTTGACGGAGGTTGGGGAGGAAGCCGTTATCACCCTCAACACTCCTTTCGATTAGAGCTCGACAACAATATTCTAGGAGACGGAGCTATTCATGACAGCATTATACCCTTTCGGCCATTACGAACGAAGTATAGTAAATTTTACATGCGAAATGGAAGTAATCAATACCTTATATTTCCATACAAAGATGCTTTTCAAACGCAGGCAATGGCGGGAACAACTCACAACTATCACTCTGCTTGGAGACCAGCAACTGTTTACATTAATGGCGGTTATTTTGGTCTGTATGAATTAAGGGAAAAATTTGATGAAGAGTATTTCCAAGAGCACGACGGGGCAGATCCCGATTCTTTAGACATATTGTCTCTAAGCGCATGGGAAGGTTTTATTCTGCGTTCATTGCATGGAGCGCCGGTTGATACTTTTACAACTAATTATATCAATTTCTACCAATTGAACCCTGCTAGTGCAACTTATTGGGATCAAGCTGATCAATACTTCGATATGGAGTATTACAATGACTACATTATTGCTGAATCTTGGATGGGTAATAACGATTGGCCAGGAAACAACATAAAAATTGTACGTTCCAATAAAACCGGATTTCGCTATCGCTTCTGTACAATTGATTTAGAACTATGCCTAAATCCAAATGGATGGACATCAGCATATGATGACCACATAGCATACATGCTAGGTCAAAGTCCGGACAATCCTTTTATTAATATTTGGTTAAAAGGCATTCAAAACAATCGTTTCAGAGACTATTTCATCAACAGATTTGCAGATGTAATGAATACTGAATACCACACAGATCGCTTGTTACCACTTGAACAATACTTCTTTGACCAAACTGTTGTAGAAATGCCTAAAGAATATGCTCGCTGGGGTGACCCGAGTCAAATACCGCAACAGATGACAAATTTTTACAACAACCATTTAACATTTAGGGATGAATTATCAATTCGTTCATCGCAAGTCAGACAACATATTCGTTCAAACTTCAACCTCCCTAATCAGGTCAATTTAACGCTGAATGTACATCCAGAAGGTGCTGGTAAAATTCACATTAGTACAATCGAGCCTTCCGAATATCCATGGGAGGGAATTTACTTTAATGGTGTACCAATCAAGATAGAAGCAATCCCAACGCCAGGATACATATTTTCTAACTGGGGAGCTAATCCACTAATCACCAATATTCTTGACGCTATTTTTCTAGATACGCTCGACACCTACAACACCACTTTTGACGCCTATTTTGATGTGTACGATCTTGGGATTGAAGAAAATGAGCTTGCCACAAGTAATTTTTCATTGTACCCCAATCCGGCCATTAGTAGCGTCACGGTAATTAATAAATCTGCAAAAATAAATGAAGAACTTCAATATGAAATTGTTGATTTAACCGGAAGAACTCTTTTAAAAGGAATTTTAAACAACAATTCGAAAGAAACGACAATTGATTTAATTCATCTGCCTAAATCGATTTACATTGTTCGTCTAAAGGATGAATCTACTAATTTAGGGGAATTGAAATTTGTTCGTCTGTAAATTATTTTGATACAAAATCCTTTAAATAAAAAGGTTCAAAATAAGCAACGTCCTCAAATTCTTGAGCAACAAATTTTCTATAGGCTTCCGTAATTTGACCAACGGCAGAAGAGAAAATGTTTAAGTCCGACTGCAAATCCCTATCTTCCCAACAATTTTTTAATTTTTCAGCACCATCACCAAAATAAACAAAGGAACCATATTCGGAATAACTTTTCTCGTCAATAATATCTGCAGAAATTGGCTTGATAATTTCAAATGATTTATTGTATATGGCGGAAAAAACTTCCATTCTTCGTGCATCGATCATTGCACAAAGATTTTTCCCCGGATGTCTTAATAAAGCTTGTTGTGTTAATGAATGTAGAGCATCCACCGCAATCAAAGGTATGTTAAGCGCATAGCAAAAACCCTTAGCAGTAGAAACTCCTATCCGAAGTCCTGTATACGATCCAGGCCCAGAAGAGACAGAAACCGCCGCTAAATCCGCCAATGAAATTTGGGACTCATCTAATACTTTCTTCACAAAAACAGTCAAATTCTCTGCGTGTGAATATTCCGCTGAAATAACTTCAGATATTGCAACCATCTCCCCATTCAAAGAAAGTGCTACTGAGCAAGAGTTTGTTGCGGTTTCGAGATGAAGAATGTATGTCATTTCTTAACTTCCAATTTAAATCCTATTCCATGAATATTTGAAATAGTTATATGCTCGTCTTCTTTAAAATACTTTCTCAATTTTGTAATGAACACGTCAAGACTTCTACCAACAAAATAATCATCTTGTCCCCATACAGCATTTAATACGACATCACGGGGAACAACCTGATCTTTAAATTTGCATAGTATTTTTAGTATCTGAGCTTCTTTTTTGGTCAATGTTTTCTCGAAACGCTGATGAGTCAATTTAAAGTTAAGGGTGTCAAAATTGTACGCTCCAACAGGTATGATCGCTTCATCTGCTGTTTTCATTACAATATTCACTCGTTTTAATAAAGCATTTACTCTTAATTGTAGTTCCTCCACACTGAATGGCTTTGTTAAATAATCATCTCCACCTGATTTAAATCCTTCAACCTTGTCCTCAGTCATGGATTTAGCTGTTAAAAAAAGAATGGGAATTATTTCATTGATTTTACGAATATCTCGCGCAAGGGAAAAGCCATCCTTCTTGGGCATCATTACATCAAAAATGCACAAATGAAATTCCTCACTATTGAATCGTCGAAATCCATCAGCTCCGTCGGTGCATAGAGTTACATGATAACCATCCAACCGAAGTTGATCAGCAATTACGAACCCTAAACTGGTATCGTCTTCAACCAATAAAATTTTGACTTTCATACTTGAATATAAATAGAAATAATTAAGAATTTAAACGAACAAGAGCCCCGGACGGGCGTCCGAGGCTCTCATTACACTAATCAACCTAACCTACTACTACTAATAACAAAAGTAATATTTTTGACAATATCATATCAATTTTTTCTGATTTTTAACAGGAAAATCATACTTCATCTTTTGTTAAAATTATCAGCTGTTTATTTACTATTTTTGAAAAATAATCTAAATAAATGGCAAGAATACTAGTCATAGACGACGAGGAAGACATCAGAGAATTGTTAACATACAATCTCAAAAAAGACGGACACGAAGTTTATTCTTCAGAGAACGGTGAAATGGGATTAATCGCTCTAAAAGAAAACAAACCCGATCTTGTTCTATTAGATGTCATGATGCCAGGAATGGATGGCATAGAGGTTTGTGAGTCGATTCGTCAAATGCCAGGTTTTCAAAATACACTAGTTTGTTTTCTCACTGCACGAGGCGAAGATTACAGTCAAATTGCTGGATTAGATGCTGGAGCCGATGATTACGTTTCTAAACCCATTAAACCCAAAGTTTTAATCAGTAGAATAAGTGCCCTATTAAGAAGAAAAGGATTACCAGAACAAGATACTATTGAATCCAAAGGACTTGTAATAAATAGGGAGAAATACCTTGTCGAAAAAGACGGGACGACAATACAACTTCCTAGAAAAGAATTCGAACTGCTGGCGCTCTTAACTTCAAAGCCTAATCATGTTTTCGAACGTGATGTTATTCTAGACAAAGTTTGGGGTTCTGACATTGTTGTTGGTGATCGAACTATAGACGTTCACATACGAAAACTGAGAGAAAAAATAGGTGAAAGCAAAATCAAAACGGTAAAAGGGATTGGTTATAAATACATCGAAGCAGAAATTTAAAAAAAACAATAATCCATTGTTAAGCTATCATTAACTAAACTTAACCTTCAGTTAAAATGACAGTGTAATATTCGCTGTTACTTTGCGCCAAATTATCAAAAAAATGGCGCTTAAAAATCTTTTTTTTTCACTCGTACTGCTTCTTAACTGCAATCTATTTCTAGCTCAAACAGGAGCCATATCAGGCAAATTAGTAGATAGTGCAACAGATGAAACTATCCCAGGGGTAAAAGTTACAATCGACGGATTAACTGGTAAAGGAGCCATGACTGACTTAGATGGTATTTTTGTCATTCAATCAGTACCAGTAGGAACATACAGTTTATCATTTGTTTATAATGGTTACAATTCGAAAATTATAACAGAAGTTACTGTGAAAGACAAGGATACAAATTCAATGCTTGTTGGACTTGACAAAATCGTTCGTGAAATTGGTCAAATCACAGTAAAAGTAACCGTGAATAAAGAATCAAACGAAAACTTGATTCGAATGCAGCGAAATAGTGCTCAAGTTGTTGATGGTATCACAGCCGAATCCATAAAAAGGTCCACTGACAGTAAAGCAAGTGATGTGCTAAAAAGAGTAAGTGGAGCTAGTGTTCAAGACAATAAATTTGTTGTCGTTCGAGGATTAAGTGACCGCTACAACTTTGCACTTATAAATGGAGCATCGTTGCCAAGTTCAGAAAGCGACAGGAAAGCGTTCTCATTCGATATTTTCCCATCGAACATGTTAGATAATTTAGTTATTATAAAAAGTGCTACTCCAGAAATGCCTGGAGAGTTCGCCGGCGGAGTCATTGATATCAATACCACAGAGCCAAAAGAGAAGGATTTTCACTCTATACAGTTATCAGGAGCGTTTAACTCCTTAACAACATTTAAAGATTTTGGCACATACGATGGAGGAAAACTTGATTTTCTTGGTTTGGGTTCTTCCTCCAGAAGTATACCTAACGGAATTCCTGCAACGGAAGATTTTAGCAGCATTTCAAAAGACGAAAAAGGTGAATTAGCTAAACTAATGAACTTTAGCTGGGGAAGAAAATATGTTGCGGCCTTACCGAATGGTTCTTTACAATATACACTAGGAAAAAACATTGAATTGAAAGATGAAAAACGCTTAGGTTTCGTTTTTGCATATAACTATCAAAACAATTTGAATACAAATTCACTTATCAGAAGAGAGTTTGAAGAACAGGCACTTGGTGTAGTTACAAAAATGGAATTGAATGACTCGGTATTCACAAGATCCATTATGAATAGTGCCATGCTAAATATTCAACTGAAACTGAACAATAAAAACAAAATAACTTTCAAAAATCTTTATTCAATTAACTCCGATGACAAAGTCAATGTTCGAAAAGGTGTTAGAGAATTGGACAATGACCCTCGTCAGTGGGAGCGCTCAACCAATATTTGGTACACGCAAAACAATCTGTTAACATCACAAATCATTGGTAAACACGAACTAAAGAAAGGAACCATAAACTGGAATACAGGTTTCAGTGATATATCACGCGACATTCCCAACTTAAGAAGGGTTGTTTACCGTAAATACTCTCTTTTAGAAGACGATACCACTCAACAATATGCTGCCGTTATACAATCAAATGGTACAATCCCTACAGCTGCTGGGAACATGTTCTGGTCTACTTCCAATGAAAAAATATACAGTGCAAAATACGATTACACATTGGCATTTGGTGACGACAAAGACAGTAATAAAGTTGAATTTAAAATTGGCGGCATGAGCCAATATAGAACCCGTGATTTTCAAGCTAGAAATTTTGGTTTCTCTCAATACAAACCAAACGGAAGCAGCTTCAATAGTTTTGTTTTGTTGCAAAATGAAAACGAAATCTTTACACAGCAAAACCTAGGATTATTAGAGAATGGTCAAGGTGGATTTAAACTTGATGAAGCTTCAAATGTAGACGATAGTTACCAAGCTGCTTCAATACTACATGCAGGCTTTCTGCAGTTCGATGCCAAACTAACTAAGAAATTGCGTTTTATAGGAGGAGCAAGAGTTGAATCCTATAACCAAAAATTCAATTACATTGAATTTGGTTCTAACTTACCTCAAGAAATTGATACAACCGTTGTAGATCTTTTGCCTTCCATAAATCTAGTCTACGCTTTAAACAAAAAAATGAATTTTAGACTATCTTATTATAAAACCTTATCTCGACCGGAATTCCGTGAATTAGCCCCATTCTCTTTTTATAATTTCATAACCGACAATATTTTATCTGGTAATCCGGAATTGCAGCGGGCAACTATAGAAAACTATGACATTCGTTATGAATTATACCCGGGACAAAGTCAAGTTTTTAGTATTTCTGGATTCTACAAAAGTTTTACAAATCCTATTGAATTAATCAATAGAACAGGTACATCTGGAGCGCCAGAACTTTACTATACAAACATCCCTTCCGTAAAAAATTATGGCTTTGAGTTAGAATACCGCCTAAAACTGGGCTTTATCAGCAATAATAAAGATCACATATTCTGGAACAATACAAGTGTTTACACAAACATGTCCTTGATCCGTTCAAGAGTAGATTTAGCAACCGTAATAGGCTCTGGAGGCGACAGGCCTTTGCAAGGACAATCACCATATATCATAAATGCCGGTTTATTCTATAATCATCCTACGAAATCGTGGTCAGTAAGTGCCAACTATAACCTTGTCGGGCAACGAATTTATATTGTTGGAAATATTCAAGAACCAAGTGTTTGGGAAAATGGGAGAAATGTTATTGATCTTCAATTCGCAAAAACGTTTGGAGAACGCTTGGAATTGAAACTCAATGTTAAAGATTTGTTAGCTCAACCATTAGTATATTTTCAAGATTTAAATGGAAATCAAAAATTTGACAATGAAAAAAATAAGTCTGTAGTGGCATCTTCAGACCCAGATTCTGACAACAATTTTCTAACTGGCCCAGATAATGTGTGGCAAGAGGTAACATTCGGTCAAACCATTTCATTGTCACTAAAGTACAATTTTGGGATAAAGAATAAATAAGTAAGAATATTACCGTTAAAAAAAGGGAAATGACAAAATCATTTCCCTTTTTTTATCTGAATGTTATGTAAACGTTTAATGTGATTAACGTAATGTTAAAGTATCCATAAACATGTAATAACTCTCTTAGCTTTAAACCATCGTTACTTTGCACAAAAAATAATTAACGATGAAGAAAATTTACACATTATTGGCAGCTATAGGTTTGTTTAGCACCGCCAATGCGCAACAATCATTTTGGGAGAGAGTTCCTTACCAAGGAGCATTTCCTGTAACCGATGGAACAACAGCTACAGATTGGACGAGTGGCTGGAGTAACTTTGACCCAGAAAACACAGTATACAATGCAACTACAACTACTGTATCTGCAGATATTACTACTAATACAACATGGAGTGGAACTGTTTTGTTACAGAACAAAATTTATGTTAAGAACAATGTAACATTAACGATTCTACCAGGCACTGTTATTAGAGGTGACAAAGCGACTCAAGGAACACTGATCATCACAAGAGGTGCCAAAATCAATGCTAACGGAACAGCTAGTCAACCTATCGTGTTTACTTCCAATGAAGCAGCTGGTTCAAGAAGTGAAGGAGATTGGGGCGGACTTGTTATTTTAGGTTTGGCGAGAAACAATCAGCCAACTGGTGTTACGAATATTGAAGGGATTACGCCAACAACGGATACTCAATTTGGCGGAAACTTTGATACAGACAACTCGGGAACTCTGAAATATGTAAGAGTTGAGTTTGCTGGTATTCCGCTTGAGCCAAATAAAGAAATAAACGGAATTACTTTTGGTTCTGTAGGTTCTGGAACTACTGTTGATTATGTTCAAGTTTCTTTTTCTGGAGATGACTCTTTTGAGTGGTTTGGAGGAACAGTTAACTGTAAGCATTTAATAGCTTATAGAGGATTGGATGACGATTTCGATACAGATTTCGGTTATAGAGGAAAAGTGCAATTTGCTTTGTCTATTCGTGATAAAGATTTGTTCGATGCCCCTGGTGATTCAAACGCTTTTGAATCAGATAATGATGCTGCTGGTTCTGCAGCTCAACCTAAAACTATGCCGATTTTTTCGAATGTTACTCTCGTTGGGCCAAAAGGAAATGGAACTGTAACATTACCAGTTGGAGAAAAATTCGAAAAAGCATTCCGTCTTAGAAGAAACACAAGTACATCTGTTTTGAATTCATTGATAACTGGATGGGAAAAAGGCCTTTCTATTGAGGGTGCTGCAGCCGAAGCAAACGTTAATGGTGATTCCTTAATTTTCAATAATAATATTCTTACGAATATTGCTACACCAAATAACTGCGTAACTGCAACTTCTTCTTTTTACTCAACTTTCTTTGGAGCCGATGGCAATGATACAACTGCTACAATTGCCCAAATTAATTGGGTAAATCTTTTTCCAGCACTAGGAACAACGCCGGATGCGAGATTGAATGAAGGTTCAATTGCAGCTAATGGTTCAGACTTCTCACATCCGAAATTTTTCAACCTTCAAGCACCTTCAGTGACAGCGAATTACTCTTATTGTGTCAATGAATCTGCTAGTGCATTGAATGCAACTCCAGCGACAGGAAACTCTTTATACTGGTATTCAAACCCAACTGGTGGAAATTCCTCTACAACAGCACCAATGCCGTCAACAGCATCAGCTGGTACTTATACGTATTACGTAAGTCAGTACAACGCTGCTGGTGATGAAAGTCCAAGAGCATCTATAACAGTTACAGTTAACGCTTTACCTTCAATTCCAACTATCAACGCAAGTGGAGCTACATCTTTCTGTACAGGTGGTAATGTTGTTTTGACTTCGAGTGAAGCTACAGGAAACGTTTGGTCATCAACTGAAACATCTCAAGCTATAACAGTTTCTTCAACTGGAACTTACACTGTAACATACACAGATAATAATGGATGTTCTGCAACTTCAGCTGCAACTTCTGTTAACGTAAGTAACGCACCAATCCCAACGATCAATGCTACAGCTACAGAAGCATGTTCTGGTGAAACAATTGTTTTGACCGCTTCAACTTCCGATTCATATTTGTGGAGTAATGGTGCAACAACGCAAACAATTAATGTAACAGCGAGTGATGATTTCACTGTAACTACAACAAATGCTGATGCGTGTGACGGAGTAGGCACATCTGATGCAGTAACAATTACTTTCGGAACTACACCAATTGCAGCAGGATCATTCTCAACTTCTGGAAACATTGTTACTTTCACTAACACTTCAAGCAGTGCAACATCTTATTCTTGGGATTTTGGAGACTTCACAAATTCATCGGCGGCAGCACCAACACACGCTTATGCAGCTAATGGAGCGTATACAGTTACTTTAACTGCAATTAACGGAAACTGTACAGATGTTACAACATTTGAAGTTCAAATTTCTGTTAGCCTTGAAGAATTGTCTGGATTGACATCAATTCAAATGGCACCAAACCCAGCAGAGAACGAAACAACATTGTCATTCAATACAACAAATGAGCAGTCTGTTTCTGTTAATGTTTGTGATCAATTAGGAAAAGTAGTGTTGAGTCTTGATAAAGAAATTAATCAAGGTCAAAATACTCTTGCAATTTCTACAATTCAATTTGAAAATGGTATGTACTTCGTTACTGTTCAAACAGCAACAGGTTCAATAACTAGAAAGCTGATTGTAAAAAAATAAATTAACCATCCCGGATCATTTTTTGATCCGGGATTTTTTTTACCCTTGATATGGAAAGTTTAAAAGGACACACAATTTTACTAGTAGATGACGAGCAAGACATCTTAAATTTCTTGTCCTATAACTTAAAAAAAGAGGGTTACAAAGTCTTTACAGCCAGTAATGGTGAAGATGGCGTAAAAATGGTTCAGCAAATCCATCCGTCACTTATCCTTATCGATATAATGATGCCAAAAATGGATGGCATTGAGGCTTGTCAGGTAATTAGAAAAGATTTAAACATTTCACAACCAATAATTGCCTTTCTAACATCAAGATCTGAAGATTATTCTCAAATAGCAGGTTTTGAAGCTGGAGCAGATGACTATATTACTAAACCAGTTAGACCAAGATTATTAATCAGCAAGGTTGAATCACTTTTGCGAAGATTAAACAGACCAGCAAGTGGTTCTAAAGATGCCCCGTCTTCAATTAAAATTGACCGCGAAAAATTCATGGTTGAGATTAGTGGTAAAAATCTATTACTCCCAAAAAAAGAATTTGAACTATTAGAATTATTAGCTAGCCGTCCTGGAAAAGTATATTCTAGAGAACAAATATTAACCATTGTATGGGGAAATGATACAGTGGTTGGTGAACGCACAATTGATGTTCATATAAGAAAGTTAAGAGAAAAGCTAGGAGATGATTATATTCGTACTATAAAAGGTATCGGTTATACCTTCAGCGAATCGTGAAAAATATCAGACCTATCCATTTAGTCATTGGTGGAAGTGCCATTATATTTTTTTTGACACTTCTAATAACTTTCATTATCGATAAACAGGTAATGAATTTTCCTTTTTGGGTACTTTTAGGTCTTCCGTTAGTTACCGGATTAATTTCATTCGGTGTCTTTTATTATTTCATCCAACAATTTATTAATGAACGATTAAAGCTACTATATCGTTCTATACGCAAAGGAAAAATCACCAAGGAAAACGATTTGAAATTCAGGATTACAGATGATGTAATTGCGAACGCCGAAAAAGAAACCGAGCTCTGGACTGAAGAACGTAATAAAGAAATTGAAAAACTAAAAGAACAAGAGGAATTTCGCAGAGAATTCCTAGGAAACTTAGCGCATGAATTAAAAACTCCGGTTTTTTCTATACAAGGATATATTCTTACCCTGCTCGATGGTGGTTTGGAAGATGAAACAGTAAATAGAAATTTTCTTGAAAGAGCATCTAAAGCCACTGATAGAATGGTCAATATTCTCGAAGATTTAGATGAAATAACAAAGCTCGAAGTGGATGCATTAAGACTTCAGATTAGACCTTTTGATATAACAGAATTAGTGCAAGAAGTTTTTGATGCCGTTGAATTTCGTGCTTTCGAAAAGAACATGAAACTGTCTTTTGGTAAAGACTACGGAAGTTTATTTGTCGATGGGGATCGATCTAAAATAGCACAAGTTCTTACCAACCTGATAAATAATTCAATTTTTTACGGAAATGAAAATGGAAAAACACAGGTTCGTTTTTTTACTGTTGATGATATAGTAACAATAGAGGTCTCAGATGATGGTCCTGGTATTGATGAAAAACATCTCCCTCGCTTATTTGAGCGTTTTTATCGCGTTGAAAAAAGTAGAAATCGCAACGAAGGCGGATCTGGTTTAGGTTTAGCGATTTGCAGACATATAATTGAATCACACGGACAAACCATTTCTGTTAGAAGTACAGTTGGTATTGGCAGCACTTTTGCTTTCAGTTTAGATAAAAGCAAACAACAATCTGCTGGATTATATTCTTCCAGAGGAGTGCAGATAAAATAAGTTACTATTCAAAGTAGTACTATTTTGACACATAGCCTTTACTTTGTTTCGATACTATCTTATTTAATATCATTGTTGATTCTAAAAATTTCTTGAATTTTTTTGAGATATTATCCTGTCTTTCTTGGAGTTAATGACTCTCTAAGCGAAGTTCATTTAAGGAATATACTAAACAAAAAAAGCCTCTTCATTTCTGAAGAGGCTTTATAAAAGCGGCGTCGACTTACTCTCCCACCCTCAAAAGGGCAGTACCATCAGCGCTAACGGGCTTAACTTCTCT
>JBKDKG010000151.1:0-5870 GCA_046345095.1 Flavobacteriia bacterium
GGCTATGCCAGGACCTGAAATAAAAAAGCCAAAAACATCATTGTAAGATGAATTATTTGGCGGCGCAAATTCTGGATATTCTTCAGATCCAAAGACATACTTAAAACGAACCGTATCTGAATAGGGGATAAAATCAAATTCAAGAATGGCGGCATTGAAAGTTTGGGTACCACCAATAATTCCAGAAAGAAGACCTGAACCTCCAGCTCCATTGTCTACACCTGAATTGGATTGATTGTTTGGACCGTGTGGACCAGCGCCATTGTTGTTGGTTGTCCCTGTGGTCATTACAATTCCGCTCGAAATACCAAGGTTCGTTCCAGATGCTGTAAATTGACTTATCGCTGTATTGCTTCCGTTGTATGTGATATTTGATACTGTGACACCTGGGCCTAAAAGTACATTTTGAACCAAGGAAGGGGCAGATGCTCCAGGGGTTGTAATGAGTTGGCCATTGGAATGAAAATGAATTCCAAAAACAAAAAAGATTAATATGCTGAAAAAGATTTTCAATGTTCTTTTGTGACGTAAATTTAGACTTTAAGTTGCCCTGAAACGGCAATTAATTAGCCAATTTTTGTTTATAACGATTAAAAGGAAAAAAATGTTGTGTAAAACTCTGAGAATTGCCCGATTATTCAATCAAAATTCAGGATTGAATTCCCTGTAAAGAACAAAGGTTGAAATACATTCCTTTCATTGCCATTAGTTCTTTGTGCGTCCCGCGTTCCTTTATTTCACCTTTTGATAGCACCACTATTTCATCGGCATTGATAATCGTACTTAACCTATGTGCAATTATGATCGTTGTCCGATCACACATTAAATGCTCCAAGGCTTCTTGAACAACCTTTTCTGATTCAGTATCTAAAGCGGAAGTTGCTTCGTCCAAAATAAGAATAGTTGGATTTTTCAACACTGCACGGGCAATACTGACACGTTGTTTCTGTCCTCCTGAAAGCTTGCTGCCGCGCTCACCAATGTTTGTTTCATAGCCGTTTTCAAGCGCTAATATAAAATCATGTGCATTCGCAATTTTTCCTGCCTCAATTATTTCATCCAGTGTTGCGTTAGGCATGCCAAAAGCTATGTTTTCTTTTACTGATGCATTGAATAAAATAGATTCCTGAGATACGATGCCGATGTGATCTCGCAAATCATGGATTGAACAGTGAGTGATCGGTGTATCGTCAAAATAGATGTTTCCCTCGGTTACATCGTAAAATCTTGGCAGTAAATCTCCTAGTGTGGATTTTCCGCTTCCGGATTCACCGACGAGTGCAACAGTTTTGCCTGCTTGCACATTGAGATTAATATTTTTTAGAACCAATTCGTCTTTGTAACGAAATGAAACGTTTTCATAGCGAATACCATCTTTGAGATTTGTTAAGGCAATTGGATTTTCTATTTCATAGATTTTTTCGTCCGTATCTAATATTTCATTGATTCTGTCCTGAGATGCTTTCGCCTTATTCATAAAAGCAAGGTTGGTTGAGATCCCTTGAATTGGGCGAAGTAATTGGGAAAAAACAATGATAAAGGTGATGAAAACTTCACCCGTAAGCTCTTGACTGTGGTTCAGGTCCAAAATCATAGATCCGCCAAACCAGACCAAGCAAAGCATTACCCCGGCACCAAGCGTTTCATTGAGAATGGGGGACAAGTCCTTTTTTCTAAATGTTTTAGTAATAAGTTGCTGGTGGCGCAGATTTACGCGTTGAAAAGCACTGTAAATTTGTTCGATGCCGTTAAACGCTTTGATAACGCGTATTCCCCCTAATCCTTCGTCGATGTTCGAAAACAAGAGTCCCATTTGTTCTTGACCGCTTTTTGCAGTTTTCTTTAAACTTTTACCAATCCTTGAGATTACAAATGCTGAAATTGGGAGCAATACAAAAGAGATCAAGGTTAATTTTGGACTTAAGTATATCAAGGTCGCAACATTTATTATTATGGCAATTGGATCACGATAAATCAATTCAAGAATTGCCACCACCGCAATTTCAATCTCGCCAACATCGCTGTTCATGCGCGACATTAAATCACCCTTACGTTCATTCGTATAGAAGGACAATGGTAGATTCAGCGCTTTGTGAAAGAGTTTGTTTCTGAGGTCCCTGACAACCGCCATGCGCAGTTCAGACTGATGCCAAACAGCACCATACCGAAAGAAGTTTTTGAGAAAAAAGGCTAGAAAAACCGAAACACAAACAAATAAGAGGGCTTGTTTGGGATTGTTGTTAACCATTTCCTGCATAAAGTAATTGTAGGAATCCTTTAAATAAACAATCAAATCTGTGATTTTTCCACTCCATGCTGGCTCAATAAGTTCAACCTGCTTCTGTTTTGAATTAAAAATAAGCTGAAGAAAGGGGATGAAAAGAACAAGTGATAAAAGGTTGAAAATAACAAATAGCAAGTTGCACACGATGACTAAAATCGCTCGAGTTCTGTAGGCAAATGTGTATTTGTAGATTTGAAGAATGTCCTTCATGGTGCAACAAAGATAAGTTTTGTTTTCCTTTGACTGAATTTAGGGTAGAAGTATTCGTATTTTTGCGGCATGGGTTCAATTAGACAAAACAAAATTGAAGGAGTGATTCAAGAAGAACTCTCCACTTTTTTTCAGCGCAATGCCCGCGAAATATGTCTTGGTGCTATGGTTTCAGTGACATCGGTAAGGGTTACTTCTGATCTTTCGCTGGCACGTTGTTATTTATCAGTTTTTGCAGGACCAGATAAAAAAGAAGTGCTAGAAAACATCAAGGTACACGCCGGAAAGATTAGAGGCGATGTAGGTAAAAGGTTGAAAAACATGCGTAAAATTCCAGAGTTATTGTTCTTTATTGATGATTCCTTGGATTATGCAGCGGAAATAGATCAATTGCTCAAAAAGAAATAGCTCTATCAACGTTCCGTTTTTCATAGCAAGGCGCTACCTTTCTTCTAAAAGAAAGAAGAATGTGATTAATTTAATCACACGAATTTCTGTGGTTGGAATAGCTGTAATAACAGCAGCGCTCGTCATTTTACTCTCTGCTTTCAACGGCATTGAGTCAATGATTGAGAAATTATATTCTGATTTTGACCCAGACATAACCATTCGTTCTGAAGTTGGGAAAACGTTTCCTGAAGATTTAATTAGTTTTTCGGAGTTAGAAAAAATTGAAGGAATCGCAAATGTTTCCAGGGCCATTGAAGAAGTTGTTGTAATCAAACACGAAAAGAAATGGGTGAATGCAGCGTTGGTTGGTGTCGATAGTAACTTCTTGGACATGTCAAGAATGAAAGTTATCGATAAGAATGGTCGATATGAACATATTGTGGATGGTCAGCCAATTTTGGAATACGAAGGTCAATCTTTTGGATTGATTGGAGCAACACTTCTGGACAAACTTGGTGGTTTTATTCCAGAGCGTTCCGGTTTTGAACAGGTAATCGTTTATGCTCCAAAGCGTGACGTGAAAGTTAGACTGGGTTCAAATCCTTTTAAAACGTCATTATTAAGTATTTCTGGTCGAATTAATTTCAACAGGGAAGTGAATGCCGAGAATCTGTTGGTTCCTATCGCAACTGCTTCAGAGATGTTGAACTATGAGAAGGACATCACTGCAATTTATGTCGATGTAAATGCAGCCTACACGAACGATGAGGTGAAAACAAGCATTCAGAAAGTTCTTGGAACGAATTTTTCTGTAAAAACCAATTTTGAAAAGAATGAATTGATTTTTAAAACAAGCAAATCAGAGAAGATGATTGTTTTGATCATTTTGCTCTTCATTTTTATATTGGCCGCATTCAATCTCGTGGCATCGTTGACAATGTTGTTTGTTGAAAAAAAAGAAAATGTAGCCACTATGATTGCCTATGGAGCGAATAATTCAACGGTATTCAGAATCTTTTTTTTCGAAGGTATGTTGATCTGTGCCAAAGGAATCATTGCTGGACTGGTAATTGGTTACGGTGTTTGTTTTGCGCAGCTCAAATTGGCGTTGTTGACAATGCCTAATTCTGGTGGAGAACCCTTTCCCATTCATGTGAATCTTTTGGATGGGTTATTGATTTTTAGCCTTGTACTTTTACTCAGTTTTCTTTTTTCATTTTTACCTGTAAGATTACTTGTAAAGCGCAATTTTGGACACCTCAAGTTCTGAAATTAATAATCTGCGCCAATTGTTAAAAAAATATGTTTTTTTGTTGAATGTATTTTCAGATTAATGGTGTATCTTTGCGCCCAAATTCAAGAGTGCAGAATTAGTTCTGTTTGATTAAACAACTTAAAAAAGGCAATAAAATGTCGGGAATTAAAGGAAATGTTTCGCAGGTGATTGGACCTGTTGTTGATGTAAGCTTCGAAAAGGGAGTAGCTCTTCCAAATATCTATGATGCTTTGGTAGTAACTAAAGATGACGGGACAAAAGTTGTACTTGAGGTGCAGTCGCACGTTGGAGAAAACTCTGTTAGAACTATATCAATGGATTCAACAGATGGTTTCCGTCGTGGAATGGATGTGGTTTCAACAGGCAGTGCTATCAAAATGCCTACCGGAGATCAAATCAAAGGACGTTTGTTTAACGTTGTTGGTGAGGCAATTGATGGGATTAATGTTGTGGACAATGCAAATGGACTTCCAATTCACCGTGAAGCGCCTAAGTTTGATCAGTTATCAACAGCGACAGAAGTACTTTTTACTGGAATTAAAGTAATTGACCTTATCGAGCCTTATGCAAAAGGTGGTAAGATTGGTCTTTTCGGTGGTGCCGGTGTAGGTAAAACCGTATTGATCCAGGAGTTAATTAACAACATCGCAAAAGGGCACGGAGGTTTGTCTGTATTTGCAGGTGTTGGTGAGCGTACGCGTGAAGGAAATGACTTGCTTCGAGAGATGTTGGAGTCAGGAATTATAAAATATGGTGATGCTTTCATGCATTCTATGGAAGAAGGTGGATGGGATCTGTCTAAAATTGACGTAGAAGGAATGAAAGAATCGAAAGCAACTTTCGTTTTCGGTCAGATGAATGAGCCTCCTGGAGCACGTGCTCGTGTGGCTCTTTCTGGATTGACAATGGCAGAATATTACCGTGATGGTGAAGGTGATGGTCAAGGAAAAGATATCCTTTTCTTCGTAGACAACATCTTCCGTTTTACGCAAGCAGGTTCTGAGGTTTCTGCACTTTTAGGTCGTATGCCTTCAGCGGTAGGTTACCAGCCAACTTTGGCGAGTGAAATGGGTGCTATGCAAGAGCGTATTACATCAACTAAGAATGGTTCGATTACATCTGTTCAAGCGGTTTACGTACCTGCAGATGACTTGACTGACCCTGCTCCTGCAAATACATTTGCTCACTTGGATGCAACTACGGTATTGTCTCGTAAGATTGCCGAGTTAGGAATTTATCCTGCGGTGGATCCTTTGGATTCTACTTCTCGAATCTTAACTCCTGAGATCGTTGGAGAAGAACATTACAACTGTGCGCAACGTGTAAAAATTACCTTGCAACGTTACAAAGAACTTCAAGATATCATTGCAATCCTTGGTATGGATGAATTGTCTGAAGAAGATAAGTCTGTGGTACACCGAGCACGTCGTGTTCAACGTTTCCTTTCTCAGCCATTCCATGTTGCAGAGCAGTTTACAGGTATCCCAGGAGTTCTTGTAGATATTCAAGATACAATTAAAGCATTCAACGCAATTCTTGATGGAGCATATGACAAATATCCAGAGGCAGCTTTCAACTTGAAAGGTGGAATCGAGGATGTTATTGCTGCAGGTGAGAAAATGCTTACTGAAGTTTAATTCAGTTTAAATTATTTAAAAGAGAAACAATGCTTCTTGAAATCATCACACCTGAACATCAAATCTTTAAAGG
>JBKDKG010000152.1:0-8143 GCA_046345095.1 Flavobacteriia bacterium
AATTGCTCAACATGTTTTGGAGCTGAACCTCCGGCCCCCGTTTCGAATAATCCACCACCATTCATAAGAGGAACAATAGACAACATTTTCGCACTTGTACCTACCTCAAGAATGGGAAAAAGATCAGTCAGGTAATCGCGCAATACATTCCCGGTAACCGAAATCGTATCTTTTCCTTGTACGATTCTTTCCATCGTAAATTGAATTGCTTCATCCGGCGAAAGAATGCGTATATCCAATCCATTTGTGTCATGATCTTTCAAGTACAATTGAACTCTTTCGATTAATTGTGCATCGTGAGCACGGTTTTTGTCTAACCAAAAAACCGCTGGAGTATTGGAAAGTCTAGCGCGTGTAACAGCCAATTTAACCCAATCTTTTACCGGGGCGTCTTTTACTTGGCACATTCTCCAAATATCTCCTTCTTCAACTTCGTGCGTTAAAAGAACTTTTTCATTGTTATCAATTACACTAATTGTTCCATTTGACTTAATCTCAAATGTTTTATCATGAGAACCATATTCTTCGGCGGCTTGTGCCATCAATCCAACATTTGGAACAGTACCCATTGTTACAGGATCAAATGCACCATTTTTCTTGCAGAAATCTATCATCGTTTGATAGATTGTTGCGTAACTGTTGTCAGGGATAACGGCTTTTGTATCTACAGCCTTGTTGTCTTTGTTCCACATACGTCCCGAATTTCGAATCATTGCAGGCATAGACGCATCAACAATGACGTCACTTGGTACATGTAAGTTGGTAATTCCTTTTTCAGAATTCACCATTGCGATTGCAGGGCCATTTTCAAAGCAAGCCTTGATATCTGCTTCAATAGCTTCTTTTCTATCAGCTGATAGTGTCCCTATTTTTGAAATCAAATCACCAAAACCATTTCGAACATCCACACCGATTTCATTCAATATTTGTCTATGCTTTTCGAAAACAGGTTTGAAGAAAGCTTTCACGGCATGCCCAAAAATAATTGGATCCGATACTTTCATCATGGTTGCTTTCATGTGTAAGGAGAAAAGTACATTTTTGTTTTTAGCATCCTGAACCTGTGCTTCTAGGAAAGCGACAAGTTTATTCTTGCTCATGTAAGTAGCGTCTATGATTTCATCAGCTTGAAGAGGGGCATCCGATTTCAAAATAGTACTATTTCCAGATAGGTCTTTGAATTCTATTCGATACGTACCAGCTGATTCAATTCTTACTGATTTTTCATTGTGAAAGAAGTCTCCATCATTCATGCACGATACGTGAGATTGAATATCTGAAGTCCATTTACCCATTGAATGCGGGTGTTTTCTTGCATAGTTTTTAACAGAAAGTGGGGCACGTCTATCAGAATTTCCTTCTCTCAAAACAGGGTTTACAGCACTTCCTTTGATTTTATCATAACGAGATTTAGCATCTTTTTCTGCATCTGTTTGAGGCGTTTCATTGTAATCAGGGATGTTGTATCCTTGGTTTTGTAATTCACTTATTACCGCCTTTAATTGTGGTACAGATGCACTGATATTTGGAGTTTTAATGATGTTAGCTTCTGGAGTAGTAGCCAACTGACCTAGTTCAATGAGCGCATTGCCAATTTTCTGATCATCACGCAAGTAATCTGGGAAAACTGCTAGTACACGACCTGCCAATGATATATCCTTTGTTTCAATTTCGATATCTGCTGAGTGCGTAAATGCCTTTACAATAGGTAAAAATGAAAAGGTTGCCAACGCAGGTGCTTCGTCGGTTAGTGTGTAGTAAATCTTTGATTTTAAACTCATTATGATTTTTATTTGAATGATGGAAATTTACGTCCTGAATGGAGGCAAAAGTAATTATTTTTTAAGGAATTCGTGGAGCGTTATCCTATTGAATAAATGATTATCTACTTATTTTTTCGTTCAGAAAATCGAGCATTTTTGAAAGTGCCCTGGCACGATGACTCATGCCATTTTTTTCTGCCAAATTCATTTCTGCAAAGGTGCGTTGGCTGTCAATGGGTTGAAAAATAGGGTCGTAGCCAAATCCGTCATTTCCTTTTTTTTCCGAAGTAATCTCACCTCTCACAATGCCTTGAAATAAATAAGTTTCACCATCCAAGCGAAGTGCAATTGCTGTCCTAAATTGGGCTGAACGATTGTTTTGATTGCTCAATTTTTCGAGTAAGAGTTGCATGTTTTGTTCTGGATCTTTTGCTGAACCGGCGTAGCGAGCAGATAAAACCCCAGGTTCATTGTTCAGTGCTACGACCTCCAATCCAGTATCGTCTGCAAAGCAGTTTAAGCCGTAGTTCTCATAAACAAAGTCAGCTTTGATTTTTGCGTTTCCCTCCAACGTGTCTGCCGTTTCTGGGATATCTTCCATGCAACCTATATCATCCAATGTTAGCACTTCTATTCCCTCTGGCATAAGAGATTGAATCTCCATTGCTTTGTTTTTGTTGTGTGTCGCGAAAACTAATTTCATGAATTGTAATGGTTTAGTCGTTGAACAACTTGAGGTATTTGAATGAATTTGCCTTAACCGAATACCTTTCTTCAATTGTTTTTCGTCCAGCATTTCCTAATTCTATTCTCAATGCAGGATTTTCAAGAAGCAATTGCAGTTTGGATTTCCATTCTTCTTTTCCAGAAACTAAAAAGCCATTCACACCTTGATCAATTATTTCTGTATTCACACCAACAGGTGACATAACAGTTGCCATTCCAAGCGCCATGTATTGCAATCCTTTAAATCCACATTTTCCTTCTGACCAAATATCGTGATGAAGCGGCATTACACCAATATGGATGCCCGCAAGATCTTCAATTTCAGTCTCTTTTGTCCACTTCACGAACTCCAAGCATTTCAGCGGATAATCTGGTTTTTCATTTGAAATTACTCTGAATCGAAAGGTAAAATTCTCTTCCAATTCCTTCAGTATTGTAACGATTTCATCCAGGTATCGCATGGTCGTGTGTGAACCGGTCCAACCAATTACGGGTATTTCTGCTGAATGGTCACAACGTAAATTATGATGATTTTCTGTATCGATTGTGGTAGGAATTATCGTTGTATTCTTATTGTATTGTCGCGCATAACTCTCGAGGTATTCATTTCCAGCCGAAATTTGGTTTGCCCATTTCATGCAATGGTTAACTTTCCAATAGGCTTTAACCCAATGAAAGCGCGAGTTTGTTTCACTGTAATTTTCTAGCCAAATAGCATCGTCAAAGTCGTAAATGTAGTTCCTTCTTAAAATTTTAGCGATAAACCATTCAAATAGGGGTGGACCGACATGGGAGATTTCCCGGTGGATGAAGATATGGTCTGCTTTTGAAAGTTTGAAGAGCAATCCAAAACGTTTCAGGAAACTGAGACAGACTTTCCACGTTTTTTGAAGGTAATGTCCTTTCAGGTAAAGTGTTTGCCATGTATCGTAATCGTAGAAGGGATATACCTCGATTTCAAATCCATTCTCCTTTAGGACATCGAAATACTGTTCAAAACGAAATCGCTGTGAAGGTGCTTCTCCGTGGGGGTATGGAACCAGAAAATAAATCCTTCCAGACATGGCTGTAAAGTTAATTAATCTTGAGTTAAATGGCGGTAAACGCCCAAATAGCGATTGCCTCCTTCGTTTAACCCATAGAATTCGCTCGCACCTTGCATGGTTTTTGCCTGATTAAATGAGTTTTTCATCATTTCTATTGTTTTTTCAGGCATGTTATACAAGTCATCAATGACAATTCCAGCATTGTAGTTGTTCACAATTCTGTCTGTATCACCGACACCAGCATTGCAGATGAGGGGGATTCCCATGGCCATTAATTCTCCTTGTTTTGTTGGTGAAGAGGCTTTTTTAGAATAGGTCGGACGAATGAAGAAAATTCCTGCATTAAATAATGATACGTGCAAGGGAACATCTTTGTGTAAACAACTTGTAATTATCAAATCGCTTGAATGAATTCCATTTTTAATGGCTTCTTCAAAAATTGCTTCCTTGGTTTCTCCTGTAACAAAAAGGAATCGCACATTCTCTGTTGTTTTTTTGATGGCTTTGAATTGTTGCAACATTTCGGGCAACATGTACCAAGTGCCAATAGAGCCAACATAGCCTAAGATGTATTCGTTTTCGTTGATTCCCAATTTATTTTTTAGCTGCTGTTGTTCTTCGAGCTTAATTTTTTCTGGATTGAACAATTCAAGATCGACACAGCAAGGAATGACCGTGATTTTTTGTTCACTCAACTCAGGACAAATATTTCCAATGATTTCTTTTTTCCCATTGTGGGTGAGTGAAATAATGTGATCTGATTCACGAAAAAATTGTTTTTCCTTTTTCTTAAAAAAATTGTAGATAGTTCTATACAATGGATTTTTTAAATCCCAAATCTTACCATCGACTCGCTCATCTGCCCAAAAACCTCGCATGTCAAAAAGAAATGGTACTTCTAAGCGATTTTTGAAGTGAAGTCCAACCAATGCCGAAAGATAACTCCTGCAATGGACGAGCTCAAAACGATGTTGCTTATGCAATTTAAGCGCTAATGCTTTCATTTTTCTCACATCCCATAAGGTAGAAAAAACAGGAGGTCTTTTCGTATAGCCCAAGGGGTGCCATTCTATATTAGCGTCTTTGCAGATGTTTCTGATCGCAGTCTCGTGAGCTTTAAATCGGTCTGGTTTTTCGAAGCTGATGAGGTGGAAGTTGCAACCATTTTTTGAAAGTCCCTTAAGATAGGGCAGCACTTGCGATTGACCCAAAGGATCTGTCATGCCGTCGTAAGAGATGTATAGAATATTCAAAATAGAATCAGTTTAGCTTTAGGTCGTTCCCCACTTTTCCATCCACATTTCGAACATGAGGAGGTACCAGATTTTGAGATCGTATTCTTTTCGACCATGCAAAAATTTCGATTTCAAATCAGCAACATAATCCCAGTTTAATAATCCTTCTTTTTTAATTCGATCTTCTGAAAGATAACTTTCTAATAGATCTCGCAAATCATTTCGAAGCCAATCTGCAATAGGAATGGCAAATCCCATTTTAGGGCGATCCATTAACGATTTTGGCACATAATCATGCACTATTTCCTTCAGGATGTGTTTTTTTATCCCGTTGTGGTATTTGAAATTGTCAGGTAACTGTGCCGCCCATTCGATAATGTGCTGATCCATAAAAGGTTCGCGGCCTTCCAAGCTAGCCGTCATCGTTGCCCGGTCTACTTTTTGGAGAATATCATCGACCATATAAGTAGTGTAGTCAATCGCCATCATATAGGAAAGTGGCGTATAGAATTCTTTTCTCAGTGCAGTCGATTGATAGGCTGTTTCCATAACTGTAAACGGTGCCTTTAAAACAGTTTTTAGTTGAGTCGTATCATATTGCTGACTTAAACTTTGCATTATTTTTTCTGGCGAAGGATCCCGCAGAATACCCTTCAGTTTTTCGTATCGATTGTGAAAGTTGTATTTGTTTTTTAGGACAGGAATTTTGTCAGCGGGTAATAGCTCCATTGTCTGTGCAATCGCCTTCCTTGCTAGTTTTGGCATATTAGCGATTTTAGATCCATGCCGCATGAGGTAATCATAGCGATTGTATCCTGCAAAAAGTTCATCACCACCATCGGCACTAAGTGCGACAGTTACATGTTTTCGGGCCATTAAACTTACCAATGTCGTTGGAATGGCACTGCTATCGCCAAATGGTTCATCGTAGAAATGTGGCAATTGGGGAATTAATTCAATGGCTTCTTGCTGTGTGCAATTAATCTCTGTATGATCAGTTCCCAAATGTTTTGCAACATCTGCAGCATAGGGTGCTTCATTCAGACCGATATCTGGAACAGCGATGGTGAACGTTTTTAATTTTTCAGTCCGATCTTTTTGAAGCAATGCTGTAACGGAAACACTGTCGTATCCTCCACTCAGAAAAACACCGACTGGCACATCCGCTACCATGCGGTAATCGAATGCTTTTTGCAAAATTGCAGTTGTTTCCTTTTTTGCCTCTTCGAAACTTAATTCAAGTTTGGGTTGATTGTATGCATCGTAAACATCCCAGTATTTTTTGATTTCCAATTGTTGGTTAGAAAGATCATACGTCAAGTAATGTCCAGGTAATAATTTGAAACAATCTTTAAAGATAGAATGTGGTGCGGGAATATTGCCGTATTGCAAGAACAAAGCAACTGCCGAAGTATCGATTTTTTTATCGAAGTTTGGGTGTTGGTGAAACGTTTTCAACTCTGACCCAAAAAGTAAAAGATTTTTCTTTTTGTAAAAAACAAACGGTTTTACACCTGCACGATCCCTCGCTGCAAAGACTTTTCTTGTCGATAGATCTACAATTACGAATGCAAACATACCGATGAACTTATCCAAGCACTTTTCTCGCCATTCCATGAAGGCATGCAAAATCATTTCCGTATCAGACTGACTTGAAAAGGAGTGACCAAGTAATTCTAATTCTGCTTTTAGCTCTTTGTAATTATAGATTTCGCCATTGAATGTAATCCAAAGATTTTGAAATTGCATGGGTTGTTTTCCATGATCCGTAAGGTCAATAATCGCTAATCTTCGATGGCCCAATCCTATCCTTACATCATTCGAATCCAGCAGAATAGTTGAGCCACTATCCGGTCCACGGTGAACCATCGTGTTGGTCATTTTTTCGATAATTTCCGAAGAAGTATTGGATTGATGATCAAAAAAACCTGTTATGCCGCACATATTGCGAATATAATGACTTTTCTCAAGAGGAAATCAAAGGGTTTTTTGGAATAAATACCCAATTGTTATTCAAAAAGCAATTTTTCTAATTCAAGCCTTTTAAATTGTAATTCTTTTAGCGCTTCTTTTTGTTTGAATATGAGAAAGATATAGTGCCATTTCTGTCCAATCCTTTTAAAGTAATACAAAAATGAATGCGCATAAAGCCCTGAAAACGGGAGTGATAGGACGTAAATGAGTTTTACATAAAATACGGGATGAAATACAGATGTAAAGATTTCTACGAAACAAAAATATGTGAGAGGATAGAAAACCAGTGCTAACAAGATATTCATGGCAGCGAAGTATTCGGTATATTTTGTGATTCTCGGCACAAGAAAGTCGGTTAACTTGTAGGGTATAGCGTTGTGAATGAAACCAAATAAAAAGAAGGGCAATCCAAAGAGTAGGAAAAGAATGGATAAGCAGATCTGCATGATATATAATCTAGATCTAAATCGACGACTTACAAAATCAGCTTGGATCGCCAATTTTTCCTGTTGCCATTTGACTGTTTTTATCAATTGTTGAATTTCGGCAATTTTATAAGGAGCAATGAGCTGAATTTCTTCGATGTTCCTTTTGATTGTTTGCATGAATTCAGCACCCTTTTCCACGTTCAATGCCTCTTCTTTCTTTCTCAGCAATTGAAAAAGTGTTTCAATCATCGCCTCTTGGTCTTCATTTTCAGCGGTTACGAGCACACGTTCAAGGTGAATTCTGAATTTTTCGGTTAGTTTTTTGGCCGCTAATGAACTATTTATTTGAAATTCAGACAATAGTTCTGAGACCCCTATACTCTGCCCAACGGTAACCATTACCGAACTTCTGAATTTTTCTGCTTGCGAGTAATAAATTCCGACAGGAATAATTTTCAAATTCAATTTCCCACCATTTCGTCGCTCAGCTTCAAGTGCAATTCGCGCAGTACCGGATTTCAATTCCCTGAGTTTTCGTTCGGGGAAACTATTGCCCTCAGGAAAGATTACCAATGTTTTTCCTTCTTCTAATAGTTTATAGCACGCCTCAAATGAATCAGTGTTGGAAATTCCCTCAACATTTCCATCGGTCCTTCTATTAATAGGAATCATGTTTAGGCTTGTTAAAAGCCTTTTTTTCATGGGCGAACTAAAGAAGGTACTCTTCGCCATGTAATGAATAGGTTGCTTGCAAACATGGCCGATTATCCATGCATCCATCAATGTATTGGGATGATTGGCTATAATAATTACAGGACCTTCCACATCCAAAAATGGTAGGTTATTGATCTTTACTTTCCTGTAATTAAGTCGAATGCTTAAGCCAACAATTAGTTTAATTAACCTATACAATTTGAGAGAATTAAGTTTAAAGTGGATAGTTATATTTTATTCGTTTATTATTGTTTTTT
>JBKDKG010000153.1:0-8957 GCA_046345095.1 Flavobacteriia bacterium
GGCGGTACCAAGCGCACCCATTGATTCTTTTTGTCTCTTTATTTCACCACCCCAAAGCAAGCGAACATTCTTATCCAATGGTTCTTTTTTGAGGTATTTTTCAATTTCTGCAGAAACGTTTCCGGAAGCAGTTCCCAAGACATAGCAACGAAGCGTTGTATTTGAGATTCTATTTTTTCTTTCAAGTGAACCAACATTATTATCGACTGATACATCCGCAAACTCACTCAATCGAACTTGTTTGCCGTCATTCGTAGTAAATGTCATTGAATTGATGTCATCTGCATTTTTTCGATCAAATTTATCCATCATAATACGGATGTTGTATTCTTGACCTTCTGTATCAAATTGATTTTTGTCATTTCCAGTTAATGCACTCTGTAATTGCATACCAATTAATGCAATAGGAAGGCCTAGCTGCCCCATTTTTTCTCTGTCAAGTTCAATACTCAGTTCCGGCGTGACATCATCTGTTGAAATTGTTGGATCTTTTGCACCTTTTATGGATAAAATCTTACTCTTCAGTCTGCGTGCTTCACGCATCAATAATTCCTGGTCATCAGATGAAAGAAATATTTCGATAGGAGCTTCTTCAGATTCTACCATTCCGATATTAATCGCTTTTACTTCAATTCCAGGGAATTTGTTTTCGATTTTATTGCGAATTTCAGTCATATATTCAATTGTAGGGTTTTTCTTTTGCATCCCTTTTTTCAATTTGACAGTAAGTTCAGATCTATTTTCTGCCCCAAATGAAGCAGCACCCATTCCAGAGCTTGGACCACCAACATTTGCGAAGACGATATCAACAACCTCTTTTTGTGCTAAAATCATTTGTTCGATTTGCAGCGTTGTTGCATTGTTTTCTTCAAAAGTTGTACTCTTGTCGTACTTAAGTTTGATCATGAATTTACCTTGGTCACCTTGTGCAACGAATTCCTGACCTACAATTCCTAGACCCATTGTAGCCATACTAGCAACAAACAAGACAATGATGATGAGTCCCATTGTGATTTTATGGCGCAATGACCACCCCACAAGTTTTACATAATTGTCAGTGAAAATGGTCACTCTTCTTTCGAACCACAAAAGTATGGCTTGTAGTGGGTTTTTAGGATTGAGTTTGATATCCTTCGCGAAACGTGATGCTAACCATGGTGTCAAGGTAAAACATACGAAAAGTGACATCAATGTTGAAACAACAACAACAATTGAGAACTGGTGAAGAATATCAGAAATGGTTCCTTCAATAAAAACAACAGGAGAGAAGACCACCACGTCAACAAGTGTAATTGCAAGTGCGGTAAATCCAATTTCATTTCGTCCTTCCAAAGCAGCTTTTCTCCGATCCTTACCCATCTGTAGGTGGCGATAGATGTTTTCCAAGACAACAATAGAATCATCAACGAGAATACCAATAACCAATGACATTGCTAAAAGCGTCATCAGATTCAAGGTGTATCCCAATAAATACATGGCAACAAAAGTGGATATAAGAGATGCCGGAATGGAAATCAATACAATGAAAGCATTTCTTAAACTATGAAGGAAAAGTAACATCACGGCGGCAACAAGCAAGACAGCAAGTTCAAGGTCATGAATTACTGCATCTACAGATTCGATTGTAGGAATTGAAGTATCTGTCGCGACAGTGAAAACAATCCCTTTATCGGCATATTTCTTTTCAATTTCCTTGAATTTTTGCTTGGTAGCATTCGCCATGTCTACGGCATTGGCATCACTCTGCTTTTTAATTCTCAAACCAATTCCATTCTGACCATTGAAACGACTTACGGCCAATTGATCTTGAGAACCATCAACAACTTCTGCAACCTCACCCAACTTTACGGAAGATCCCCCACTTGAATAAAGTATGAGATTCTTGAGATCCTCAACAGTTTTGAATTTACCTGACAAACGGACCGTGATTTGTTTGGATTTGTCTTTTAATTTTCCCGTTGGAAAATCCACATTTGCAGCAGAAATTGCTTGGTCAATTGCAGAAAAAGACAAGCCATAAGCCTTCATTTTATCTTTGTCAACATTCACTCTGAATTCACGCTTTTCGCCACCGATTACTTGTACCTCAGCAACACCTTTCGTTTGTTTTATTTGCGGAATAATTTGATCATCCATGAGCTCCATGAAATCACGATCATCCATGTTTTTTGCAATACTACTTACTTGCAAAACCGGTGAGGCATTCGGCTCGATCTTCGCTAAAACAGGGTTGCTAGCCCCATCTGGAAGTTTGTTCAGCATATTATTAACCTTTCGCTGAGCATCTTCTAATGAAGCATCTATGTTTGCGGATGCTTTAAACTCAAGTAGCACAACGGATGCATTGTCAAGAGAAAATGCAGTTACCTCTGAAATATTTTCAAGTCCACTCAAGGCATCTTCAAGAGGTTTAGAAATTTGACTTTCAACAGTTGCCGGTGATGCACCAGGGTAGGTTGTTGTAACTGTTAGAATGGGAGGTGAAAAATCAGGAAGCAATTCATAACTTAACTGATTGTAGCACAATAGTCCACCGCCAATCAAAATCGTAAAAATTACAATGATGAAAGAGGGTCTTTTTATAGATAGTTCTGTTAGTGTCATTTCGACTTTTATTTGGTCAATTTCACATTCGAATTGTCTTGTAGGTTCACTTGACCTTTCACAACAATTTTATCGTTTTTCGAAATGCCGCTGATGATTTCAATAAATTCACCATCTGACGTTCCAGCATTAAAGGATGTCAATACTGATTTTCCATTTTTCACAACATACACTTGTGGATTTTTTGAAGACCCAACCAATGCCTTACGAGGAATTGAAAGCGCAGTCAAACTTTTGGTGTTGGAAAGTGAAGCTGATCCGTACATTCCCGCCATCAATTGTGATTTTGGATTGCTTACGATGATTTGCACCTTGAAATTATGAGATTTATCCGCCTGAACAGCAATATAGCTAACCTTACCCGTGAAAGCTTGTCCGCTATAGATGTCTGCAGAAACTGGCACGACTTGACCGACTTTGAATTTCAGAATGTCGCGTTCTGGAACACTTATGGTTAATTTAAGTGAAGAAATATCTGTGATTTCAACAAGTGGGGAACCCGGCCCAATAACTGAACCTAAATCAACATTTTTTTTAGTGATGATACCAGAGAAAGGTGCTGTAATATTGGTGCTTCTCAATTGTTTCTGTAATTGCTTTTTTTGCAATTCAGCAGAGCGCAACCCAAGTTTCGTTTTTTCAACCTGTACACCAGGTATAGCATTGTCTTTCGATAGTGCTGCATTTCGCACATCATCGTTTCGTTGACCTTCTATGCTTACTTCTATATTTTGAAGTTGAATTTGCAGCATCTCATCGTCAATCTTTGCAATAACTTGTCCTTGGCTCACGCGATCGCCTTCTTCAACATCCAAACGAATAAGTTTTCCAGAGGCATCAGAACCAATTGTATTTTGTTTGAAAGGGTCGAAAGTACCAAGGTAACTAAATGCGCTGGCGAAAGTATGTGTTTCAGGTTCAGCTGCTTCAACAAGAATTGCTGCCTCTACATCATGAATGTAAATTTTAGCTGCAGCTTTTTCTTTGTTTGATTTTAATTTCATCACAGTAAGGGCGATTAGACCTACTCCGACAACAATGAAAATGATTGTTTTTTTATTCATTTTATGTTTGATTTATTGAGTGATATATTTTCTTTTTTATTGGATGCTTCCGATTGAACGCAAGTATTCGATTTCCGCTATTCTAAGCTGAATGTAGGCAGCAACGACATTCGTTTGAGCTTGTTGTAAACCATTGTCAGCGGTAATTAGGTCATTTGAACTGATAGTTCCGAGCTCAAGTTTTGCGACAGATTGATCGTAAACATTTTGAGCAAGTTTTAGTTGCTCTTTCGACAATGCAAGGGCGTTTGTTTGAACTTGAATCTGACGTTTTGCATTGGCTGCTTTGAGTTCCAATTGTTTCGTGGCTAACTCTTTTTGGTTCGCCAGTTTTTCAGCATTTAACAAATTGACTTTTTGTTTGTGGTATTTTTCCAAACCATCAAAAAGTTTCCAGTCAACGCGTAAGCCGACGAATGCTCCTTCAATACCAACGCGAAAATTATCTTCAGGCTTCATGTTGTAGTTGTAATTGTAAGCTGCATAGAAGGAAATATTTGGTAAATACGCCATGTTATTTCCCTTGTGTTCTTCAAGATTCATCTTTTGTTGCGTAGCAATGAGCTCTAATTCTGGCAGGTTGATAGCTGAGTTATCGACAAGAATCGACTTTTCTACCATTTCATCTGCAGTTAGATCAATTTTAGTAGCTGGATCCATTCCAATTAAGATTTTGAGCAGCGTCTCAAGTTGATCTCTTGTGGCTTTTAGTGATTCACTTGTGTTAAATAAAGTCATTTTGGAAATTTTCAACTTATCTGCCTCTGTTTGAATAACCATTCCCTGACCAACAAGCGCTTCTATATTACTGATCAGTTTTTCCATGTTCGATAAATTACTTTCAACAAATTTCAATTGTTTACTAACGGCCTGAAGGTTAAAGAATGTGGTTGCAACTTGGTATTTAACATCTTGAGAAGTCAACTTTTGCTGTACATTGACAATCTCCTCATTAATCCTTAGTGCTGCGAGTCCGTATTCTAATTGTGGATTAAATAAAATTTGAGTCAACTGAAATGTGTTGCTAATATTGTAAGGAACACCAAACTGAACGGTTGCAAAGGTTCCAGGTGCCCCACCAAAAAATGCTCCTGGTACAACCTGTCCTGGTATGATTGCATTGTATTTGTAATCACCGGAATAAGCCAATTGTGGAAGTCTTGCAGAAAGATATGCGGAACGATTTCTATCATTGATTTCGATATCTAATTGCGCATTTCGGACGGTAATATTTGCTGTATCAGCCATTCGAAGGCACGTTTCAAGGTTTAGTCCTTGAGCTTTAGATTGAACACTACTGAGAATCAGCAGTAAATACAAAAATGTGTTTTTCATTCTTTGTTCTTTTAATTGGGCTGTGGAAATAAAAAGTTTACCAACATATCAGATACTAATTTCTTGTGCAAGTTCAAGTTATCGTCGTATTCTATGGAAGTCATCCCGTGTAATTGCATTAACATGTTTTTTGCCATGACGGGGTAGTGACAATTAGACATTATCAAAAGGGGTATACTGCTTAGGCTGATACTTCTCATTCTTCCTTCTTCTTGAGCTTTAAAACATTCTTCGAAAATGCCTGTTTCGGCTACTTTTTGAAAGTATTTTTGATGATCCATGTTGCATCCTTCTTCACGATTCATTTCATTCAAAATAAACGATGGAAGTTCAGGATGTTTTGTGAGGAAAGCGTATTCATGTTCAATGAAAATGCGCATTTTTTCTACAAGTGATTTTTCAGAGCCAAACACCTGAACCATGGAAAGTATAAAATCATCCATTGCCGCTTCAAAAATGATTTTGAAAAGTTGACTCTTGGACCGAAAATAGTAATTCACAAGTGCAACATTCTCTCCTGCTGCATTGGCAATTTCTCTGGAAGTACAACCGTCAAAACCCTTGGCAAGAAAAACTTGTCTTGCTGCTTCGCGTATTTTTTCTTCTGTTGACGTATCTTTTTTCACCTTTATTTTTTGACGCAACAAATTTATACAAGGATTTTAAACGTTTGTTTAAAACAAGAATAAAAATTCAAAAAAAATCACAAAAAAAAATCCCGGGTTGCCTCCCAGGATTTGTAGTTGTATGATTGTTAAACTCTTAAACAGCGACATTGTGTTCCCTTAAAGCGTCATTTAATGAAGTTTTTAAATCTGTCGAAGCTTTGCGCTGACCAATGATTAAAGCACATGGGACTTGGTAATCGCCGGCAGGGAATGTTTTAGTGTATGATCCTGGAATTACAACACTTCTTTCAGGCACATAACCTTTAATTTCAACAGGTTTATTTCCTGTTACATCGATGATTTTGGTAGATTTTGTCAAAACAACATTAGCGCCTAAAACAGCTTGTTTACCCACTCTTACTCCTTCTACGACTATACACCTTGAACCAATAAATGCGTCATCTTCAATAATTACAGGTGATGCTTGAAGTGGCTCTAGTACGCCGCCAATTCCAACTCCTCCGCTTAAATGAACGTTTTTTCCAATTTGCGCACAAGAACCAACCGTTGCCCATGTGTCAACCATTGTTCCGGAATCTACAAAAGCACCAATGTTGATGTACGATGGCATCATTATAACACCGGGTGCAACATAAGCGCCGTAACGAGCAATTGCATGAGGAACAACGCGAACACCAAGTTCTTTGTAATTTCTTTTCAAAGCCATTTTATCATGAAATTCAAATGGACCAACCTCAATGGTCTCCATTTGTCGGATAGGGAAGTACATAACGACGGCTTTTTTCACCCATTCGTTTACAATCCAATCACCATTTTCTCCCGGTTCTGCAACTCTGATTCTACCTTTGTCAATCTCTTCAATAACATGTTCTATGGCTTGAATAGTTGTCGATTCTTTCAATAAATCTCGATTTTCCCACGCTGCTTCTATGATTGATCTCATTTACAATTTTTTTGACAAATATAGAGATTGTCATTAGAATGGGATATCCACCTTATATTTGTGTGATGAGTAAAATAATTGCAATCGATTTTGGATTGAAACGCACTGGCTTAGCAATAACTGATGAATTAAGGATAATTGCTGCCCCATTGATCACAGTAGATTCTCATAATTTAATGGACTTTTTATATACCTTGTTTCTAAAAGAATCTGTCGAAGTTATTGTGCTTGGTGAACCAAAGCGACTTGACAATTCAGACACACATATTTCTGAAAATGTACGGTTACTAAAAGTTGCACTAGAAAATCAATTTCCAGAAAAAAAAGTTGTTTTGCATGATGAGCGATTTACTTCAATAATTGCTGCACGCTCGATGGCAGATGCAGGAATGAATAAACAGAAGCGCAAGGAGAAAGGGAATTTAGATATGATAAGTGCGACTGTCATTTTACAATCCTATATGGATTCTATTTCTTAGTCCAAAAAAACGTTAAGTAGAATACAGACATTCGACCTTTCACTTATTTTTGCAACAAAATTATTTCAATGATTCTTCCAATTGTAGCTTATGGTGATCCCGTCCTTAAAAAGGAAGCGGAGGAAATTGATCAATCCTTTCCTAAATTGAAGGAATTGATAGCTGACATGTATGAAACGATGTATGCAGCGCAGGGTGTAGGGCTTGCTGCACCACAAGTTGGGAAATCAATTCGAATGTTTGTTGTTGATGGAAGTCCCTTTGCAGATGATGAAGAAGAGGATGATGAGCCAGATCCAAGGGCCGCAGGAATAGAAACCTTTAAAAAGGTATTCATAAATCCGATTATCGAAGAAGAGGAAGGGGAAGAATGGGGTTTTCATGAGGGTTGTCTTTCAATTCCAAAAATTCGTGAAGAAGTTTTTCGTAAAGAAAAAGTACATGTTTCTTATTACGATGAGAATTTTAAGTTTCACGAAGAAGTTTTTGAGGGGTATGCAGCGCGCATTATTCAGCACGAGTATGACCATGTGGATGGGATACTTTTTACAGATCATCTTTCACCTTTGAAAAGAAGATTGTTGACTAAAAGGCTTCAAAATATTTCAAAAGGTGAGGTAAATGTCGATTATAAAATGAAATTTCCAATTATTAAAAAAAACAGATAATATGAACGCATTTTTCAAATCAAGTTTTGTTTTGTTGTTTATCACATTAGCTATGCTCGTTGCCTCGTGTGGCGAATCAAATAACGATAAAGCTGAAAAACCATCAAAAGAGCAACTGAAAACACGGATCAAAGAAATGGAGGATTCATTAAAAGGTTTGCAAGCCAATTTGAATGAAATCAAACAAATTCCGAATCTCACTCATTTTGAATTAATTAATCGTTTGTTGGACTTTTACCATAATTATCCAGAAGATGCTTATGCAGCCGAATGTTTGGATAAGGTACATATGAAGTATTCAGGTATGAATATTCACGAAAGAGCTGTTCAATATGCAGATACGCTATTGAAAGAATACCCTAAATACGTAAATAGATCATTAGTTTTAGAAAGTCAAGGAAGTGCCTATGATATTTTCATTCACCCCAGAGATACTTCAAAAGTGCGGTATTATTATACATTATTGATGAAAGAAAATCCAGGGATGGAAAAAGATAAAAAAGAAGGAATTGAAGATCGATTAAAACATTTGAAGATGAGCTTCGATGAATTCATTAATTACAAAATGGAGAACATGGACCTTCCTTAAATTTGTCTGTTAACGATGTGTTAATTCTAATTTTTGGCCTGGTAATTGTTTTATTTTTACTCAAACAACTTAATTATTCAACCATGAAAAAAGTATTTTTCTCTCTATTGATGATCTTCGTTGCTGCAACATTGAACAAAGCCGTTGCGCAAACCATTGAAAAAGGTGCGAAGATTGAATTTTCAAAAGAAACGCATGATTACGGAACAATCAAATATGAAGGTGATCCGTATTGTGAATTTGAGTTCAAGAACACAGGCGATGAGCCCTTGATTATTTCTAATGCGAAGGGATCATGTGGATGTACAGTTCCTGAGTGGCCGAAAGAGCCAATTGCGCCTGGAGCGAAAGGAGTAATCAGAGTAAAGTATGATACAAAGCGTCCAGGAGCAATCAACAAAAGCGTTACGATTACTTCAAATGCAATCAACGGTTCATTTGATGCAACAACAAAAACGAGTACAAACATTTTGAGAATCAAAGGAAATGTACTTCCAGCTCCAGAAGGTCAAGCACCGGTAAACAATTCGGGCGCTCCAACAAATAACTAATCGTGCGATCAGTTCTGCTGATTATACTATTTTTAAATTCCGCCCTTGGGTTTGCCCAGGAGGCGGAATTTTTTGTTAAAGGCGCTACCTTTAAA
>JBKDKG010000154.1:0-1620 GCA_046345095.1 Flavobacteriia bacterium
CCAAGAGATGAAGAAGCATTGAAAAGGGTGATCAACTATCCCAAGCGTGGCATTGGTAAAACATCCATTGAAAATATAATCATTGCAGCTTCAACCTATGGAGTAAGTATTTGGGAGGTGATTACCAATTTACAACAGTACCCTGTAGCCCTAAATGCAGGGACAAGAAACAAATTGTATGAATTCACTACAATGATCAGCAGTTTTGGTGCCCAGATCGACAAGTTAAACGCTTATGATCTTGCCCAAACAATTGCTAAATCCTCGGGAATTTTAAGAGAATTATACAACGAAAAGGACAAAGGCCCTGAAGAAGTAGAGCGTTATCAGAACATTGAAGAATTATTGGCTGGTATCAAAGAATTTACAATTTCACAGCCAGAAGATGCTGATAAGTCGCTTTCTGAATTCATGATTGATGTTGCGCTTCTCACAGATGCTGATCAAGAAAGCACCGAAGAAAAAAATCATGTGACCCTCATGACCATTCACTCTAGCAAAGGATTAGAATTTCCGCATGTTTTTCTTGTTGGACTTGAAGAAAATTTATTTCCATCTCAAATGGCTTTGAATTCTCGAACTGAACTTGAAGAAGAGCGACGACTATTTTATGTTGCAATTACTCGAGCAAAAGATTCATGCACACTCTCTTACGCAACATCGCGCTTCAATTGGGGTAGTTTAGTAACATCCGAACCGAGTCGATTTATAGATGAAATTGATCAAAATTACTTGCATTTTGAAACACCCCAGCGAGGAGCAGGAAGATCACTTGGAGGATTTTCTGGTGGTTTTGAGCGACCCTTTGGTGGAGGATTAAACAAGCCGCTCGGTTCAACAGCTGGAAATTTTAAGTCAATCGATAAAGTTGGGCCAGGAAAAGGTGAACAAGGAACATCAGGTGATTTAAAAGTAGGCTACAATGTCTTGCATGACCGATTTGGCAAAGGAAAAGTGACAAAAATTGAAGGTGAAGGTCCTGATAAAAAAGCAACCATATTTTTCCCACATCACGGAGCAAAGACCGTTCTATTGAGATTTGCCAACTTAACGATACTGGAAGAATAATTAGAATGGGAACCCAATACCAAAATGGAAGACAGGAGTAAATGGTTTTGGTAAATATTTCTTGTATTTATCCAATCCGAAAGTGTTAATTCCTTCGCTGATATAATTTGGTCGCTCTTTATTGAATACCCAACGCTCTCCGATTGGCATGGAAGGATTCGTAATTGGAATACCTAAATCCAAACGTAATATAAAGAAGTCGAGGTCCATCCTAAATCCCACACCTGTAGACAATGCTATTTCTCGGTACCAATTATTGGAGAATTGACTTCCCAAGCGGTTTTTATCCAAATTATAAGTCCAGGTATTTCCTGCATCCACAAATATGGCACCTTTGAAAAGATCACTCATTGAAAAACGAAATTCAGTAGAAGCACCTAGACGTATATCACTGATTTGTGTTGCCGTTCTATTTGTATCGAGGTAATATTTATAAGATCCTGGACCTAGAGCGCGTGCCCTCCACCCTCTGTTATCATTCGAGCCTCCTGCAAAAAATGCATAATCATAAGGCAAAGAAGTTTTTGTGTTGCCATAAGGAATCCCTGCTCC
>JBKDKG010000155.1:0-9026 GCA_046345095.1 Flavobacteriia bacterium
GTATAAGAGACAGGATTGGTCGGTGTCTCGTGGGCTCGGAGATGTGTATAAGAGACAGGGTTAATACTTTTGCAACGAATGACCAAGGTTTGGTTCAGAATCTTGGACAATTACTCTTTACAAAATATGTGTTGCCTTTCGAAGTTTCATCCGTGTTGTTTATTGCAGCAATGGTTGGAGCTGTTTTATTGGCGAAACGTGAAAAACAAATTATAGATTAAAATGACTTTAGCTAGTATTTTTCAATCAGGTGTTTCAATACAATTCTACATTGTGCTGTCGACACTCCTTTTTTGCATTGGCGCTATCGGTGTATTAGTGCGACGCAACGCAATCATTTTGCTGATGTGTATTGAATTAATGTTGAATGCTGTTAATTTATTGATGGTAGCGTTTTCAACGTACTTTGGAAAAGCAGATGGTCAAATATTTGTTTTTTTCATAATGGTAGTAGCAGCGGCAGAAGCGACTGTTGGACTTTCAATCCTAGTTATGGCCTACAGAAACTTGAGAACAACTGATGTCGGTCTCTTCAATAAATTAAACGGGTAAATCATGTCAATAGATCAATTGATAATTTGCATTCTTGCCCTGCCACTTGCAGGTGCATTGATAAATGGTACAATAGGCAGAGATCTTCCAAAAGTAGTCGTAGGTGCAATTGCTACAAGTGTAATGTTTATTGCCTTTGCCTTTGCCCTAATAGTTTTCAGTTCTGTGCATGACCAAAAACTGGTGCATCTATTTACCATGCTTTCTCTTGGTGATTTTGAACTTAATGCACGATTGCAATTGGATTCATTGTCCATTTGGATGACGTTGATTGTAACGGGTGTCGGATCACTGATTCATTTGTTTTCAATGGGTTATATGAAAGAGGATGAAGGGTATTATAAGTTTTTTACTTATTTGAACCTTTTCATTTTTGCCATGTTGATTCTAGTACTTGGTAGTAACTATTTTATGCTTTTCTTTGGTTGGGAAGGAGTAGGTATTTGTTCTTATTTGCTGATTGGTTTCCATTACAGTGATTTAGAAAAAGGAATGCTCAATGGAATTGCTGCGAGAAAAGCATTTATAATGAATCGTATTGGTGACCTTGGGTTACTTATCGGCTTGTTTTTAATTCTGGCTCAATTTGGAACGCTTGAGTATACAGAGCTGGCAAATCAATTACTTGTTCAAAATATCGAGCCAACAACGTGGATGATGTTTGGAATAACAGCGTGTCTGTTTATTGGGGCCACTGGTAAAAGTGCTCAAATTCCTTTGTTTACATGGCTTCCAGATGCCATGGCTGGCCCAACACCGGTTTCCGCTTTGATCCACGCTGCAACAATGGTTACAGCTGGTATCTTCTTGGTTGTTCGATCAAATTTCTTCTTTGAAATGGCTCCGGCGACACAAGATATCATGCTTTATGTTGGACTTGCAACCTCATTATTTGCTGCGTTTATGGCATTACGTCAAAACGACATAAAAAAAGTGTTGGCATACTCAACGGTTTCTCAGCTTGGCTTGCTTTTTGTCGCTTTAGGGATGGGGGCATACACGGCTGCCATGTTTCACGTAACGACACATGCATTCTTCAAGGCTTTATTATTCTTAGGTTCAGGAAGCGTTATTCATGCAATGCATCATGAACAAGATATTCGTCAAATGGGTGGTTTGAAAAAATACATTCCAATTACGCACATAACATTCTTGATAGGTACCATGGCTATTGCTGGTTTTCCGCTTCTATCTGGGTTCTATTCGAAGGATGAAATTTTAGCACATGCTGTCATGCACAATCCGGCTTTGTTCGGGATTTTAATGTTGTCTGTGGCCATGACAGCCATCTACATGTTCCGATTGTATTTCTTAGTATTCCATGGTGAATTCAGAGGGACAGAAGAAACAAAGCACCATTTGCATGAAAGTCCATTAAATATGACGTTGCCACTTATGGTTTTGGCGGTTTTGTCTGTTGTGGGTGGAGCGCTTAACCTTCCAGGTGTGATTTTAAAATCAGGAACACATTGGATGTCACATTACCTTGAGCACAATACGCAAGGTCTTGAATTAATTAAAATGCATCATTTGGAAAATTCTCAGGCCATGCTTTTGATGGGTGGTGCTGTCGTGATGACGTTAATTATTCTATTTGGTTCGTTTGTCGTTTATGTTAAAAAAGGCTCACTTGCAAAAAGAGACGAAGATTTGAAAGGATGGGAATTGGTATCGAATAAGAAGCTTTATTTTGATGAAATCTATAATGCTTTGTTTGTTAAACCCCTAGAGTGGTTATCTGTCAAATTGCATCAATTTGTTGAGTTATTTGTGTTGAATAAAACGATTTTTGGAATCACTTCTCTTATTGACAAATCAGGTCAATTGGTGCGCAAATGGCAAACTGGAATTGTTTCATCTTACCTTTTCTGGATGGTGTCTGGAATTGTTGGGTTGATGGTTTATTACTTAGTAAAATTTTAAGCTTTGGATCTTTTTAGTATACCTTTAGTTTTTGCACTCATCGCAGCATTTGCCCCTAAAAATTTGGTGCGATATGTTGGTTTATCGGGTGCTTTTTCTTCATTAATTGCTGCATGTGTGCATGTGGCATATTATACCCCAGGTTGGACTGTAGTATTGTTTGAACCAAAGATGATTACAAACTATGGTTTGACCTTTAAAATGGGTTACGATGGTTTAGGATTATTAATGGTGTTGCTTGTTAATTTTATTACACCATTGATTTTACTAGCAAATCTTAACCGCGACTCTGCTAAGGAGAGAGCTTTCAATGCGATGGTCTTGTTGATGCAATTTGGACTAATCGGAGTGTTCACATCGTTGGATGGAATTATGTTCTATATTTTCTGGGAATTAACACTGATTCCTATCTTCTTAATAGCATTATGGTACGGAGGGTCTGAGAGGAAACATGTTTTGGTGAAGTTTTTCATTTATACGTTTGTTGGCTCATTGGCTATGCTTCTGTCATTAATGGCATTGGGGACGTATACGAATGATTTCTCCCATGATAGTCTGGTTGCAGTTCAATTGTCATCGAAGGCAGCGTTCTGGATTATGTCTGGTTTTTTCCTTGCATTTGCAATTAAAATACCATTGGTTCCTTTTCACACATGGCAACCATCAACGTATACAGTGGCACCAATGGCTGGTACAATGCTTTTGTCTGCTTTGATGCTGAAAATGGCATTGTATGGAATGATTAAATGGATGATTCCATTGGCTCCAGAGGCATTAGGGGACATGAAGAATATTGTAATCGTCTTAGGATTAATTGGTATCATTTACGCGGCAATAATTGCAATAAAACAAAGTGATGTAAAACGATTGTTTGCTTTTGCGTCTATTAGTCACGTTGGATTGATTGCTGCAGGTATCATTTTGTTTAACAAAGAAGCATTGGGAGCATCCTTTATTCAGATCATCAATCATAGTTTGGTCGCAATTGGATTGTTCCTGGCTGCTGGAATATTGGAAGACCGATTAGGCACCCGTGAATTAAGTGAAATGGGAGGAGTCGCGAAACTCGCTCCAAAGTTTGCGTTTTGGTTTGCAATTATTGGTTTTGCTTCCGTATCGGTACCTTTCAGCTCTGGATTTATCGGTGAGTTCCTTCTGTTAAAAGGGCTGTATTCATACAATTGGATTATAGGCCTTCTTGCAGGAACAACGTTGGTGTTTGGTGCTGTCTATACGTTAAGGGCTTATCAATTAAGTATGTTTGGAGCTCCGAAATTGGAATCGTTTAAAGATCTTACATGGAATGAACTCCTTGTGTTTTTTCTACTAACTGTGGTAATCTTGATTCTTGGAATTTATCCGCAGTCAGTGCTAAATTTTGTTGGACCTAGCTTGGATAATTTGATGCAATCAACACAAGCTACAAATATTTTAATACCATAATATGGACGCTTTAATAGTTGTTTTTGTTACAGGCTTGATTACCATGTTTATCGCAATGGCAAAGAAACCTGTTTTGGTACTTGTTACCGCATTGACGGGTCTTTCAACTGCAATAGCATTATTGGCTGTTCAATTAAATCATCCTTACAATTTAGTGAAGTATGAAGGGTTGGAATTTGATGGAATTTCGATCGTTTATTCGATGCTTGCTTTAATCTTCGGTTTACTCATTATTGCAGGTGGTTATGATTATTTTAAACGAGAACCTGAGCATACAGGAGAATATATTTCATTGATTTTATTTTCTCTAGTTGGCGCAATGTGTATGATTGGGTTTACAGATCTTTTCATGTTCTTTCTTGGTCTTGAGATTATGTCTATTCCAATTTATGTTTTGGCAGGTTCTAAAAAGAAAGATATACTTTCTACAGAAGCATCGGTAAAATATTTCTTTACTGGAGCGTTTGCAACGGGAATCCTTTTGTTTGGAATTGCATGGTTATACGGTGCAACTGGTAGTTTTCAAATTGCAGAAATTGCAAATGCGATCGGAGATGGCAGAGCTTCAGGTTCTATGCTGTCTGTTGGTATCCTGTTAATCATGGCAAGTTTCCTATTTAAAGTAGGGGCTGCACCATTTCACTTTTGGAGTCCGGATGTATACGCTGGAAGTCCAAATATTGTGACAGGTTTCATGGCAGCTGTAGTGAAGTTAGCTGGAATGTTTGCTTTCATGAAAATGTTCGCTTTTGTATTTGGTGAGGCAAGTCAGATTTGGGTGAGCGCAATTTATGTTTTAGCGATGGTAACCATGTTTGTTGGGAATTTATCAGCATTGCGTCAAACTAAATTTAAAAGAATTTTAGCGTATTCAAGTATCTCGAATGCTGGATATGCACTTTTATCGTTGTTGGTCGTTAAAGGAGATTTTCTCTCTCATATAAAGAATATTGAATACCTATGGTTCTACCTAATGGGATATGGTTTTGCAGTGATTGCGTTAATCGTTATTTCACTTACAATTACGAATGAAAGTGATGATCTTGAAGGTTTCAGAGGCGTAGGAAGAAAAAATCCTGTAGTTGGTGTAATTGCAGCACTGGGTTTACTCTCATTAGCGGGTGTCCCTCCGTTGGCAGGATTCTTCGGTAAGTACATGGTCTTTTCTCATGCATTCAAACAATACACTGAATTGGTCATCGTCGCAATTTTGAATTCTGGTATAGGAATTTATTATTACTTAAAAATGCTGATGACTTTTCTAGCTTCAGATCATACAGAGGAAACACAAACACCGCGACCAACGGTCTTGCAATATTGTGTGTTAATTGCTTGTGCAATTGGACTTATTGCTGGCCCATTCGTGTTTATTTGAACGATGGCTGGTTGAATTTAACAGAAAAGGCTGCCATTTTTGGCAGCCTTTTCTGTTTTATTGAGGCAAGCAAACGACTGTTGCCTCCTTCATTTTCTGTATGTCCATCATGGTCTTTTTCAACGGTAATGGAAATACTTCAAGAGCTATAAACTAATCAATAGATAGATGGGAATTTTATCGGTTCTGCTTCATGCATTATTTCATATGATTTTTCCACAATATCATCAATGCTTGGTTTTGAGAAATAGTCTCCATCTGTACCGTAAGCTGGACGGTGATCTCTTGCACTAAGTGTTTCTGGTGCAGAATCTAAATGATAGTATCCCTTTTGCTCAACAAGTATTTTATCAAGCATGTAGGCCGTAGCTCCACTGCTAACATCTTCGTCAACAATCAAAAGTCGATTTGTTTTTGCTAGAGAATCCTTAATAACATGATTGATGTCAAAAGGAAGGAGTGTTTGCACATCGATCAATTCTACTTCAATACCCATTTCAGATAATTGCTTGCAAGCAACTTCACATAAATTGAATGTTGATCCGTAAGAAACCATCGTCAAATCTTTACCTGATTTTACAATTTCAGGAATTCCTAGTGGCTCTTTGAATTCACCAATATTTATTGGCATCAATTCTTTCGTTCTATAACCATTCAAAGGTTCTATGACAAGTGCTGGCTCATCTGCTTCCATCAATAAGTTGTAGAATCCTGCAGCCTTCGTCATGTTTCTTGGAACACAAACGTAAATTCCTCTAAGTGCATTCACAATCATTCCCATTGGGGAACCACTGTGCCAGATTCCTTCAAGGCGATGTCCACGTGTACTTATTATTAATGGTGCCTTTTGTCCTCCCTTCGTGCGATATTGAACTGTTGCCAAATCATCCGATAGTACTTGAATAGCATAAAGCAGGTAATCTAGGTATTGAATTTCAGCTATAGGACGTAATCCACGCATCGCCATTCCAATTCCTTGACCGATAATCGTACATTCTCGAATTCCCGTATCTGAAACACGCAATGCACCATACAGATCTTGCAATCCTTCAAGTGTTTGGTTAACACCGCCAATTTTCCCTGCATCTTCCCCAAAAACAAGGGCTTCAGGGTATTTGTCAAATATTTTTTTGTAGTTCTCTCGCAGTATGATTCGACCATCCTCCATTGTGTTTGATCCATCGTATTCTGCCTTTACGGATTGAATACTTAAAGCTGATTGTTTTGAACCTGAATGCAAAAGCGAGCTGTATCTGTCAAAATTGCGATCTTGTTTTTTTGTAATCCAAGCTGAAAGAGCCGATTTAGAGCCCGTTTTTTCTTCTCGTAACATTCGTAGCACCTTTCTAGCTGATGACATTACATCTTTTCGAATAGGTTCAAATGCTTTTTCTAAGGCTTCTACTTCTTTTAAAATAAAAACACCATTTGGACTTTCTTCAGCTGCTTGCTTCATGATAGAAACAACTTCTTTTAATTCGATATTGATGTCGTCTGTAAATGCTTTCCACGCAGCACTTTTTTGATCACGAACAAATGTTTTCGCTTCTTTTTGAATTTGATCCAATTCTTCCGCTGAAGCTATAGTATTTCCATTAGCATCAAAATCTAAAATCCATTGTTTGAATTTGTTAATGCAATCAAAATCAATCTCCCATTGCAAACGCTCTGGTGTTTTATATCGCTCATGCGAACCTGAGGTACTATGACCTTGTGGTTGATTAACTTCTTTCACATGCACTAAAACAGGCACATGTTCTTCGCGCGCAACCTTTACAGCTTTTTCATACGTCTCACACAAATGAGCATAATCCCACCCCTTGGTCAAGAATATTTCGTATCCTGGTTTATCCTTCGTGCGCTGCATGCCTGCTAATGCCTCGGAAATACTTCCTTTGGTAGTTTGAAATTCACGTGGGACAGATATCCCATATCCATCATCCCAAACAGACATTACCATCGGAACTTGAAGAACTCCCGCAGCATTGATTGTCTCCCAAAACGGTCCTTCAGAAGTAGAGGCATCGCCGATAGTTCCGAAAGCTACTTCGTTGCCTTGATTAGAGAATTTCTTGAATTTTTCTAATTCTCTTAAAACAGGATTATTTCTATACACTTTAGAAGCTTGAGCCAAGCCGAGTAAGCGAGGCATTTGTCCTGCAGTTGGAGAAATATCCGATGAACTATTTTTTTGGGACATTAAGTCAACCCATTCGCCATTTTTATCGAGGTTTCTGGTTGAATAGTGTCCGCCCATTTGTCTACCAGCCGATTGAGGTTCAATATCTTCATCTGTATGGGCGTACAAACCTGCAAAATATTGCTGCACATTCAATTGACCAATAGCCAGCATGATGGTCTGATCCCTGTAGTAACCAGATCGAAAATCTCCATTCTGAAATTGCTTGGCTAAAGCGATTTGAGCAAGTTCTTTGCCATCACCAAAGATTCCAAACTTTGCCTTGCCTGTCAATACCTCCTTGCGCCCCAATAAAGATGCTTCACGAGAAATATTAGCCAAACGGAAGTCTTCCAAAACTTCATTTTTAAATGTTTGAAAGTCCAACGAATCTGTTGTTTCAATAATGGATTCTTTTGCCATAGTTGCTATTTAGGAATTCAAATGTAAGAAAAATAGGCCTTGTTTCAGCTGCTTTTTATAAATCAACATTGTTTGGTTTTCTTAATTTTGGGACATGTCGTTAAAAGAAATATACAAAAGGTATTCCCCTTATTTTGTCGACGTATGGCAATATATTGCCATACTAATCATTTTTATTGTTGCAGCTTTATTTATCTTGTGATAGTGAATAGTTGGATCTTGATATTGACAAAGATGATAATGAAAAGTTTTTTATTTGAATTTTAGTCTAAAAAGTTTAAATTAGTACATCAAGATTCATTTGTGCGCTTTATTCTTATAATCGGTCTTCTGTCTACCCATTTTGCAATCGGTCAAACCGAAAGTTGCACTACGATTTTTTGCGATACTTTTTATTTTGAGCAATCGGCTTACGCAGATTCAATGGCTTACTTCGACCTTTCATATAAAAACGATCATAAAGTTTATTCCGATGACTCCACCTTGAAGTTGGCATATTATACCGCTTTATCTCATTATCCTGAATTAAGAAAGTCGAAAATAGAATTAAGATTGAAATCCATCTCGTCGACCATGCAAGCACAACCCAAATGGGATTTTGTATTCAGGTTAAAGAAAAATAGAAATTACGTGATAAATATCAACACCAATGAAGGGTATACCGGAATAACTTATAAGGATTTAAGTTTTAATTCACTCGTCGGATGGCTTGGTCACGAAATGGCACATATTACTGACTACAGTAAAAAAAACAATGTTGAACTTTTAAATTTTATTGCCTCCTATGTTTTTGACAAGAACGTACTGAAACGTACTGAACACACTGCTGATCGAGAAACGATAAAACATGGTTTGGGAGCTCAGCTTCTCGAAGGAGTCAATTTTTTTCACAGGAACAGAAAAGTGAAGCACTCGTATCGCGAAAAGAACAAAAAGTACTATTTAACTCCTGAAGAAATCGTGGCTGATATGAATTTGAGGTGTTCTGAAAAATAATTTTTCTGAAGCTTATTGAACTAATTTTAGTTTTTCACACATGACCTTCTTCTTTAGAAATTCGTTTAACATACTGATATGAAATATCTCATTCTTACACTTATTGTTACTTTACTCAGTATAACGTCCTTTTCC
>JBKDKG010000156.1:0-3580 GCA_046345095.1 Flavobacteriia bacterium
ATAGCCTTAAAGTTAAATTAGGTCATTATGGGACGAATGGCTCTGTTAATTATTATCATGACAATGTAATTGTAAAAGGAGTTTCCACCTGCACTCCTACATCTTCCCCTTCTAGTCTGACATTTTCTAATGTGGCTTCACAATCATTATCATTATCCTGGACGGCGGGAAATGGCAATCGCACCTTAGTTGTGGCTAGTCCTTCGGCTCTATCTGCTAACCCAACTTCGGGTATTACTTATACTGCGAATTCTAACTATGGAAGTGGTTCTTTAATAGGGAATGGTTATGTTGTTTTTGACGGGTTAAGTTCGGTAACGTCAACTGCTGTTGTTGGACTTAATAGAAATACAAACTATTTTTTCACGGTATTTACATACAATAGTTCAGGCAACTGTTACAGAGAACCCGGTGTCTCTTCATCGCAAACAACTGCTAACCTTCCCATAGCCTTGTACGTTGACAACAATTCAAATACTGGAGATGTTTTTACTCAAGGTTCATCAAGCGGAAGTAATTCGGCTAATGGAAAAAAACTCACGCCATTTGCGACATTGACTTATGCTGTTTCTCAAGCAATACCTGGTGATACTATTTATGTTGATGCTGGAACATATACCACAGATATTGCAATTTTATTAAATAACTCTAAACAAGGAATTTCAATAATAGGAGCAGGTATTGGGTTGACATATTTTGACAGGTTATCCTCCAGCGCAGTGAATACTGATTGGTTTATGCATATTAACACTAGTAATATAACCTTGAAGGATTTTACAATTCAAGGGTATGAAAATCAGGGTAACCAAACTACTGCTTACGAAAGTGGTCAAGCCATTACAATTGGCGGTGATGCTACATTAGATAACAACATTTTGATTCAAAATGTAATGTTTAATCAAAATGGTGAAGCTGGCGGGAATGCTAGTATTGACATTCTGAGTAATTCAAATGTCACTTTACTTGGTGGAGGAAGTAGCTGCAATTTGTGGCAGACTATGTAGACTGGAGGAATAGGTGTGAAAGGGACAAACATAAATCTCTTAATTGAGAACTATTTGGTTGCATACAATTATAAGTCGGGTTACGATGGGGGTGGTTTGAGAATTGAGGGTGACGCGACAACTAGAGTGACTATTAAAAATTCACGTTTTTATAACAATATCGCTGTAAACGGAGGAGCCATTGCAATGTATAATGGAAGTTTGAGTGTGGAGAACAGTGTATTCGAATCGAACAAAATTGGTCAATCTACTTCAACGGTAAGAGGCGGTGCAATCTATATTTCTGCAGGCACAGCATCGTTTAAAAAGTCGAAATTTTTAAGTAACACTGAAAATGCAAGTGGTACTTTGCAAGGAGGTGCTATAGCAGCAAGATATAGTGCTACAGGGGCTTATTCGACACTGAAAGTTATTTCTTTGACAATTGATTCTTGTATCTTTCAATCAAATACGGGCGACGAAGGTTTAGATATATATGGTGCAAATGGTTCAGGTAATGCTTGTAATATTTCAGTGCGAGATTGTCAATTCTTGACAAATTCAAACTATAATATTTTTAACGATGGTGCATCACCTTGCAGTAGTATTAACGCGACGTATTATAATGTTTCTCCGACCTCTTCAGGAGTTAATATCACAAAAACACTAAGTACTCATTCGCTATATACGGCTGCTCCATCACCTCCTCAATTTACTGGCGCATGTGGCTCCATCACTCTTCTCCCAGTTGAATTCCTCGATTTTTCAGGTGCTTGCCAATTCGGATCAAATGATTTGCATTGGTCGACAGCTTCGGAACACAACAATGCTTACTTCACCATTGAACGCGCAGGGAATGATGGGTTGTTCTCTGAGTTAGCAACTATTCAAGGAAGTCAAACAACTACTTCGTTGACGAATTATAATTTCCAGGATAATATGCCTTTGCGCGATGTGAATTACTATCGCTTAACACAAACTGATATGAATGGCGATTCTCAAATTTTGAAAACTATTTCTGTGGATAATAACAAGTGTTTGGAAGATCATAATGGAATGTATGTTTTTGCTGATCAAAGTGGAGAATATGTTACAATTGATCACGCTTTTGAATCACATAGAAAAATGAATATCGAGATCTATAACTCAATAGGTCAATTAGTAGAAACTCAGTCACTGCAGCTTGAATCAGCTGTTAGTAGAACTCAAATACATTTAAGGTCGTCTTTCTCCAACGGAATGTACTTTCTGAAGCTTTCGGATTCGTCTGAAGCTTTCACAGAAAAGTTCATGATAAGAAAGCAATAGTTTAGTAAGGTTTAGGTTAAGATTTAGGTTTAGGTTATGGAACAGATAGTCATTATTCAAGTCATTCAAAACATTCCAAAGGGGTGAGATGCTGTCTGTTTTATAAAAAAGGCCTTTCTCACTGAGAAGGGCCTTTTTTTATTTATGTAAATTTGTGAAGTTATGTATTATACGGATGAAACAGTCGTTTTTCTAAACGGCGAATTTGTGAAAGCAAAGGAAGCAAATGTTGGTTTGTACAATCAAACCATGCATTATGGAAATGGGGTATTTGAAGGCATTAGGTCTTATGATACACCTGATGGAACAAGAATATTCAAGGCAAAGGAACATTACGACCGTTTGCATTATTCTGCCCAAATGATGCACATTGATTTGAAATATACTTCCGAAGAATTGGAAAATATTTCATATCAATTGCTTGAAAAAAATGGAATGAAGGATGCATACATTCGTCCTCTTGTTTACCTAGGTGAAAATATGTCACTTACTCCAACAAATGATGTGCATGTTGTTATAATGGCATGGGAATGGGGCAAATACCTTGGCGATAACATGTTAAAGGTGATGTTGTCATCTTACCAACGCCCAAATCCGAAAGCTTGCCATGTGCAGGCAAAAGTTGTTGGACATTACACGAATAGTATTCTAGCAACTACAGAAGCGAAACAAAAAGGATTTGATGAAGCGCTGCTGACAGATATAAATGGATTTATAGCTGAAGGTCCAGGTGCAAATTTCTTTTATGAAAAAGATGGGAAATTGTTTACGGCACCATTGGGTAACATCCTTTCAGGAATTACCCGTGCAACTGTGTTTGAAATAGCAAGAGAATTAGATATGGAAGTCGAAGAGCGCTTTTTTAAACCAGAAGAAATTTATACAGCAGATGCAGCATTTTTCTGCGGTACTGCAGCTGAAGTAATTGGTATCGCTCAATTCAATGACTATAAATTTCCACTAAATTGGGAAGATAGCAACAGTTACATGGTTCAGCGCAAATACAAGAGAAGAGTTGCTTTTAATGAATATAAAAATGTTTATTTATAACTAAATGGAACTGAATAAGTACAGTAAAGTTATCACTCAAGATGAAACCCAACCGGCTTCCCAAGCCATGCTTTATGGTGTAGGATTCTCTGAAGATGATATGAAAAAACCTCAGGTTGGAATTGCATCAACCTGGTTCGAGGGGAATACCTGTAACATGCACTTGAATGGATTATCCAAGTTTGTGAAAGATGGAGTTCAGCAAAATGGTCAGGTAGGTTTACAGTTTAATACAATTG
>JBKDKG010000157.1:0-13440 GCA_046345095.1 Flavobacteriia bacterium
CGGTGTAACAGACAGTGGTATGAAAGCAAGTATTGGAACCTATGTTGCAGTATTCGAAGCGTTTAAAGTAGAAGGAGCATCTATGTTTGCTAAAACTAAAGCATTTGTTGTCGCAGGTAAGCTTTAAAAGTTATTACTTTGTAATTGATTTTGATAGTATAACATGAATTTTCTTCCTGGATCGAAAGGCTGGATTAAAAAATACTTTGACCTTGTGTCAAAGGGAAAAATAGACACATCAGTTGATTTGCCCGAAAAAGTTGACTTAGAAGCTTTTATGCACGCTGCATTGGGAAAAACAGGAATTGTTTTCGGTTACCCATCATCACTTCTTTTTGCCAATGATATAGATGATTCAAGATGGACCTCAGAAGAAAAGCTGAAGTTACTTTTGTTTGAGGCACACCTGTTTGTATATAAAATCCATAAAACGGAAGAGGAATTTACCCTCGAGCATTTTTCAGAACAATTGGTTGCTTTTTATGGCCAACACAATGCCTATTCAATCAGTAAATTGTTCACTTTTTTCTTAAAAGAGACCCAGGAAGAGAAATTAGAAGATATATTATCAAAACGTGTAGACATTCGTTTGAATTTGCTGGAAAGTAAGTTCTGGATCAATTATGTAAGCAATGTCTTCATTTACTTGGATGTAATTTTATTTCATCAATATTTATCTGAAAAGAAAAATTCCACGATCTATCATTACGATGAATTAGCCATGAATGCGCTTACAGCCATTACCTTGGCTTCCTATTCCGATGGTTTGATAGAAGAAAAAGAACGTTCCATGTTCAAAGTTTTTCTTGCTTCTGCGAATTTATCTGACACGCATCGGTCACTTGCTGAAACGCGATTTGAAAACGGAGGAAGCTTCAAGGACTTCAATAGTCAAATAAAAAAGAGTAAGCTGGGAAAACGCTTTTTAGTTGATCTTTCTGCCTTCGTAATTTTCTCGAATCATGAGGCACTAACAAAAGAAAAAGAATTCATAAAAGACTTGTGCGATTTTCTTGGATTTGGGGAGAAAGAATTGAATGAATCGGTTGCCTTAACTGAACAATTTATCATCAACAATCACGAGAAAATTCCATTCCTCGCGAATTCTTCTTCCATTGAAAAAGTCTATGGCAATTTGTCGAAAAGATGGGTAAAAATTTTAGGAAGAAACAAAGACAAACTAGCAACAGAGCTAAAGCAAAGCAAAGAATTGGTTTTTTTAATTAAGAAATCTGCCACTACTGATTTGACTAAAAAAGAAAAGGAAATGGTGAAAGAGCAGTTTAAAGACATTGTTAAATCCATGCCATCTCTTGCTATTTTCTTGTTGCCAGGCGGTGCGTTCTTGTTACCACTTGTCTTGAAAGTTATCCCAGATTTAGTGCCCTCCGCTTTTAGAGACAATGAGGTGGAAAAGATGAAATAATTATTTTTTGTTTTGTTCTCCGTAGACAGTGTTGATCCAAAGGATCATTTCTTGCAATGCATTTTCTGAAAACGTCTCCTCAATTTCACCGTACTCATCTACTGTGCATCGTTTACACGTCTGAAATAGGTGATTCAGCCCTTCCATGAGAATTATTTTTGATTGAGATTTTGATGCTTTTGAAAAATAGTTTCTAAACCCTTCTTGACTTTGTTTTGCCGGCACTTGAATGTCTTCACTTCCGTTGATTACTAAAATTGGCACCTCAATTTTTTTCAAATAGTCTTTCGTTTTAAAATGTATAAATTCACTTCCCCAGTCATTGTTGAGTAAAAGTTGAATGGCCAATTTAAAACTCAACAAAGTTGAACTTTCTTTGAATTCTGTTGGTGCGTTGTCGTATTCATTATTAAGAAAATCGTCCAGTTTTTTGGTTCGTTTGTTTCCCTTGTATTTTCTTAAAATAGCACAAGCTCCTTCATAAATCCCTTTATTCCAAAGTGCCAATTCTTCCGAGGCACCCGATTTTTTTGGAATTAAATATTGTTGCTGAATTAAGACATCTGCCCCGCTAGTCCCAACGCTGGCAAGTTCAATCACGAATGCAATTTGCTTGTTTTTCTGTGCCGCCATTAAAGCATGCATGCCACCTTCTGAATGTCCTACTACTCCAATAGGGTGGTTTTTAAAGCGAGGATCAGAAAGAAGTGAAGTGACACAACTATTTAAGTCATTTCCAAAATCGACCAAAGTTGCTTTCGAATAGCTGCCTGTGCTTTCGCCTATACCTCGGTCGTCGAAGCGCAAACAGCCAACACCATTCTTAGCTAAATAATTAGCAATCACCCAAAAAGGTTTGTGTCCCAAAATTTCACAATCTCGATTTTGTGGACCAGAACCTGATGCCAAAACAACAATTGGATAGTTATTCGTAGAATTTTTTGGCAGTGTCAATGTGCCTGCAAGAGTCACGTCACCATTGGCACATTTTATTTCCTGAATTGTATAGTCAAATGGGGATTGGGGTTCTTGAGGCCGAATTATTTCTTTCTTGGCTTGAATAGTTTTCGTGAAATTGGAGTTCCATCGAATCCCACTTTGTTCAAATGTCCCACTGATTGAATCGCCTTGTGGGTAATACTTTCCAACAAAATTTAAACGACCAGCCATCCAGTTGAAACGCAGCGTATCATTTTGAAAGTAAATTGTATCAAGTCTTATTTTTCGTGGACTTTTTGCATCAGGTTCCCAGAAATTTGCACTTAACGTTTCATGCAATGTATCTATCTTCAAGTCAAGTTGTTTGCTCATTCCTAAAACGGTAAAACTCGTGTGCCACAAACCCTCAATTTGAGCCGATATAATGGTCGGTAATACGATAAAAAGAAGTATAAATTTATGCTTCATGGGAGTCTATTAATTGCTTGATCAACAAACAGTTTTCTTGATTGTTAAAGTGTTGAAGTATGAATTTAGACCTATTTGAAAAATCTTCTTCTGTCAAAACAGTGTTTTTTAGGCCAATAAAGTGCATTTTAAAATCTTTGGGATCATCAGCTACTACACAAAATTCTGCAACAGCTGTTCCTTCAATCATTTCTTTATTGGCAAGCAAGTGTCCTGAGCTATGTAGGCAAGCTAGTAGTTTAAGTTTGATTCCAGAAGAAACTGCAGTGTATAATACGTGTGTTTGTGCTTCTTGAATGAGCTGTTTCAGCTGTTTCTCGGAGGGATTAGACACAAGTTGAATGCCTTCCTTTTTGCAGATGTGTACAAGTTGTTTTCCAGGGTTTTTCCCAGCAATAATTAGTGGAAATGATACATCTAAAACACTTTTTAAGGTATGAATAATCCACATAGCAGCTTTGTTATTTTCTGGAACCGAAAGGTTTCCATGAAACAAAGCGTATCTCTTCACTTTTGTAAAAGAGCCGTCGATATCTGGAATGGAAGCAGCTAGAACTTTAACGTGAGAATGAAAATCAGCCATTTTATTTGCATCTTCTTGTTTTATAGCGAGTAAATAAGTCGCCAGCTTTAAAATCGACTGATATTTTTTAAGTTTTTGTTCTTCAAGCTGAAAAAACAACTGTTTTAAAAAACCGGTTTGTTTCTTTAGTCCACCATAATATTCGTGCTCTATATTGTGCAATCGAACAAAAGTTAATCTTTTCTGAATGTTCTCGTTTTCAAGATAATAGGTGGTATGATGGCCCTCGAACAATATAGGATGTGAATCTTCTAATAAACGATTTAAGAGAAATCGATTTTTCCTCGATTGCACAATGAATGGACGACTGGAGAAAAGGTGAAAAATGGATTTTCGGCGCTTGTAATAATGAACACGCCCATATTTTTCCAACTCTTTTTGTTTACCTCGTCCATATTCGAACGCATGAATGGTCAGTTCAAAACCCAAGTCATGCAGTGCTTTAATTCTATAAAACATGTCGATTGCGCCGCCATAATCTGCGGGGAACGGCACGTCCAAACAAACAATATGTAACTTATTTTCTGCCAATTTTCGGATAGATTAACTCCAACACTTTCATTTCTTCCTCCCAACACTCATGATTAGCAGCTACAATACAATTTTGCTTCAGGCGAGATAGTTCTTCTGGGTTATTCTGAAGAAATTGAATAGATGTTATCAATTTATCTACGGTCAATTCTGAAAGTAAAATGCCAGCGTCGTATTTACGAATAAGCCCAGCTACTTCAGGTAAATCAGTACAAATGACGGGTGTTGTAGCATGGAGGTAGTCAAAGACTTTGTTTGGAAGTGAAAACCTGTAATTGAGATTACTGGGTTTATCCAGTGTCAACCCCACATCTGCCAATGCGGTATATTGCATCATTTCTGAATAAGGCTTTTTACCGATGAATTTCACCCGCCCCGCTAAATGGTTGGTCTCAACATAATTCTTTAATTCAGGAACTACATCACCGTCACCAACAATCAACAATACTACATTTGGCAATGAACGCATCGCTTCAACAGCTTCTTCTGCTCCGCGATCAATATTAATTCCCGCGCCTTGAAGAATAACAACAAATTGATTTTCAGCAATATCAAGTTCTAGTTTTCTTAATGTTGCACTGCCATTCCATTTCGGCGACACATTGCGAACGACAAAAATCACTTTTTTATATTTTTCACGGTACAATTTCGCAATGGAATCATTTACAGTATAAACTGTCTTGAGTTTAGGGAAAATCCATCCTTCAATTCCTTCCCAAATTTTCTTTATTCTTGGACGATTAATCAATTCAGGTACTTCGGTAAAGTACTCGTGAGAATCATAAACCAATCTTGTCCCTGGTTTGAATTTGCTGGCAGAATAGTTCGCTAAAAGTGTGTCGAGGTCATTTGATACGAGTAGGTCACAACGCTTGAATAGCAAGAACAGAAATAGACGAATATTGAACGCGGCATAAAAGAGTGCTCCTTTTTCAAAAAGTAATTTTATCCGTTTTGTTTTATAAGAGCGTTTTGGTAATTGAAGGCTGTCTTTTTTTTGTCTTCCGACGAGCAAGACCTCATATCCTTGTTCCATTAAAAACAAGCAAACCTTATTTACACGATTATCAGTGTAAAGGTCATTAGTGACAGAAACGATGGCTCGAGGAATTTTACCCATTGCTCAAAGGTAGGAAATCAGTTGTTGCCAACGATGGTGTTCAGTCTTTCAAATGCATCCTTCAAATGTTTGACATCTGAAAAGATGATTCGTAACCTATCATTTTGTTCGCTCAGCTTGCAATTTTGGCCATTTCGTTGGATAAAATTCAATACGGCTGTGAACAATTCTGTTTCATAGAATTGAGACTGTGGATTGGAAATAAAATACCCAATCATTTTACCTGATTTTATCACGAGCCTTTCAAGTCCCATATCCTGTGCCAACCACCTTAATTTAAAGGACAAAACCAGTTCTTTAACTTGCTTTGGCAATGGTCCGAAGCGATCTACGAGCATTTCAGAGAATTTTTGAAGTGCTTCCTCGTCTTTCAAGTTGTCCATTTCTTGGTATAAACTCAAACGTTCTGCAACATTGTTGACGTAATCATCTGGAATTCGAACTTCTAAATCCGTTTCAAGAACACAGTCTTTTACGAATTGCAGTAAGTTGTCTGTTGTGCGTTCGTCAAAAAGTGTTTTAAATTCGTTTTCACGCAATTCATCAATGGCTTCATTCAAGATTTTCTGATACATCTCAAAACCAATTTCTGAAATGAATCCACTTTGTTCACCGCCCAGCATGTTTCCGGCGCCGCGAATATCAAGATCCTTCATGGCGATATTAAATCCAGCACCTAAATCAGAGAATTGTACCAGTGCTTCAAGTCTTTTACGGGAGTCAGAGGTCATAACGCTAAAAGGCGGTGCTATGAGGTAACAGAATCCCTTTTTATTGCTTCGACCTACTCTTCCGCGCAATTGATGCAAGTCACTTAAGCCGAAATTATGTGCGTCGTTGATGATGATTGTATTGGCATTTGATATATCTATTCCGGATTCAATGATTGTTGTAGCAAGCAACACATCGTATTCACCATTGATGAAATCCATCATAATCTTTTCAAGCTGCTGACCATCCATTTGTCCATGACCGATTCCAACTCGAACACCAGGACACAAGCGACTGATCATACCCGAAATTTCACGAATATTTGCCAAGCGGTTGTGAACAAAAAACACCTGTCCTCCACGACTTACTTCATAAGCAATGGCGTCACGTATCGTCTCTTCATTGAAATGAATAATTTCTGTAAGTACAGGTTGTCTGTTTGGTGGCGGAGTGTTGATGATGCTTAAGTCTCTTGCGCCCATCAAAGAAAATTGAAGTGTTCTTGGGATAGGTGTAGCGGTAAGTGTAAGTGTATCAACTGTTGCGCGAAGTGTTTTCAATTTATCTTTCACGGACACACCAAATTTTTGTTCCTCATCGATGATCATCAGACCAAGATCTTTGAATTTTACCCGACTTGATACGATGGCATGTGTTCCAATGAGAATATCGACTTTACCGTCGGCAAGGTTTTTTAGTGTTTCTGTGGTTTGTTTAGCAGACTTGAACCGATTGATGTAATCCACAGTAACAGGAAAATCTTTCAATCGCTCTTTAAATGAGCGATAATGCTGCATTGAAAGAATTGTTGTAGGCACCAAAACAGCAACTTGTTTTCCATCTACGGCAGATTTGAAAGCAGCTCGAATGGCTACTTCGGTCTTACCAAACCCAACGTCACCGCAAACCAATCGATCCATCGGAGTGGGAGATTCCATATCTTCTTTAACGGCCTGTGTGGCCTTCAATTGGTCCGGAGTATCTTCATACATAAAGGAAGCCTCTAGCTCATTTTGAAGGTATGTGTCTTCATTGAATGCAAATCCTGGCTGGCTCTTTCTTTTTGCATAAAGTTGAATTAGGTCGAAAGCCAGTTCTTTGATCTTCTTTTTGGTCTTATTTTTAAGATTCGTCCATGCTTGTGTACCAAGCTTATTCATCTTCGGCACTGAGCCGTCCTTTCCAGTGAATTTTGAAATCCTATGTAAAGAGTGAATTCCAACGTATAGAACATCGCCATCTTTGTATACGAGTCGAATTGCCTCTTGCGGCTTACCGTTAACATCAATTGTTTCAAGTCCAGAGAATTGTCCCACACCATGGTCGATGTGTGTCACATAATCACCTTTTTGAAGGTTGTAGATCTCTTTGAGCGTAAGGGCTTGTTTCGCTTGACGAAAACCTTCTTTTAAACGAAAACGATGGTACCGTTCGAATAACTGATGGTCTGTATAACAAGTGAGTTTCAATGATTGTGAAATAAATCCTTCATGCAGGGCAATGGGCATTGGACTGAAATCTACACCTCCTCCAATGTCTTCAAATATTTGATACAAGCGATCAATCTGCTTTGGTTGATTTGAAAAGATGAGGTTTGAATATTTCTGGGCTGTGCGATTCACAAGGTCTTCACGCAGTAAATCAAAGTTTTTATTGAAACTTGGTTGCGGAAGAAAATCGAATTGGATTGTTTTGTCAGCTTTAAAATGAAAATCTGGACCCCATTCAATGATACGTTGATGGACAATCTCCTCTTTTAAATCACTTGGATGATAATACAATTCTGCCGGAATAGTATGTTTAACGGTATCTGGCAGTTTGGAATAGATTCCAACTGATTTCTCATATTCCTTATGAAGAATTGAAGACAGTTGATCAAAAGAGGAAAGCCAAACGGTTACATTTTTACCTAAAAACTCAAAAAAGCTACCATTTCCTTCAATGTTTAGTTTACCCTGTACATTTGGAATGACGTTGAAGTGTTTGTGGTTGACAAGTGACAACTGTGTGCTCGCGTCAAATGTTCTAATTGATTCTACATCATCTCCAAAGAATTCTATTCGAAAAGGATGATCATTGGAATAGGAAAAAACATCTATAATGCCTCCTCGAATGGAAAATTGACCTGGTTCATAAACAAAATCTACCCTTTCGAAGTGATATTCAAGCAGTAATTCATTTATAAAGTCAATGGAATAAGTTTTTCCAACTTCAATGCGCAAGGTGTTTTCACTGAGTTTTTTTTGAGTGGGAACCTTTTCGAACAGCGCCTGCGGATAGGTCACCACCCACACATTTTTACCATTGTTTATTTTTTCAAGAACTTCAGCCCTTGAAACAACGTTAGAATTGTCTGTTTCTTCTAGTTGATATGGAATCCTATAAGATGCTGGATAAAAAAGTACACGTTTGTCTTCTGGAAAAAGTCCCTCAAGGTCATTCAGGAAGTAGGCAGCGTCTTCTTTATCGTTTAAAATAAAAAGATGATGTCCAGGAGTCTGTTCGGCTAATGCTGAAGCACAAAGACTACGTGATGAACCAACCAAGCCTTTCCAATGGATGTGTGTTCCATCGTATTGCAATTGATCAGCGGTAGCATCAATTTCAGGAAGTTTAGAGAAAAGACTTTTAAGTGATTTAAGTTCCATTGTTTATTTAAGGAGACTCATCGCTTTTTCAACCATCTTTTTCGACCCAACAAAGAATGGTACGCGTTGGTGGAGTCGGGATGGTTCAATTTCTAGAATTCGATTTTTTCCTGTTGTAGCCAAGCCTCCTGCTTGTTCGGCGATAAAAGCCAAAGGATTACATTCATATAACAAACGCAATTTACCTTCTGGAGATGTGGTTGTGTCTGGATAGATGTAAATCCCTCCTTTGATCATATTTCTATGAAAATCAGCAACTAACGAACCGATGTATCGTCCTGAATAGGGTGCCCCTTTATCATTGTCAAAGCTTTGGCAATATTGCGTATATTCTTTTATTCCTGGATTACAAATATCAATGTTTCCTTCATTCATTGCATAAATACGACCAGTTTCTGGCATTTTCATGTTTGGATGAGACAAGCAAAATTCACCTATTGAAGGATCCAATGTAAAGCCATTCACACCATTTCCAGTGGTATAAACCAACATTGTGGAAGATCCGTATAATACATATCCGGCGGCTATTTGCTCACTTCCTTTCTGCAACATGTCTTCAAGGGTTGCGAGACTGCCAACTGCAGAAACACGACGATAGATTGAGAATATTGTTCCAATTGAAACGTTCACATCGATATTGGATGAACCATCTAAAGGATCAAATAAAACAACGTAATTTCCTTTTTTAGCGGATTCAGAAGTGAAGGCCACAAAATCATCGTTTTCTTCTGAGGCAATTCCACAGATTTCACCGCCATTTTCAAATGCCTTTATAAACTGTTCATCGGCTACCACATCCAACTTTTGTTGTTCCTCACCTTGCACATTTACTTCTCCCTGTGCTCCGAGAATATGATCAACCAGTCCCGCCATACGCACATCACGACTCACAATTTTAGATGCGATGGCTATGTCGTTCAATATACGCGTAAGTTCACCTGTTGCAAAGGGGAAATCTGCTTGGCGTTCCAGTATGAAATCATTAAGTGTGGTAACTTTAGACATGTTGTGAAATTTGTGGCAAATATCGTAAATCTCTTCGGATTCCACTGCTCAGAAAGCCAATAGAAAATAAGAGACTTACAAAAAAGGAAAAATTAAAATCAGATAGCGCAAGAGTTTTCCTAGAACTATTAAAATTAAAACCCTCCAAAAAGGCACTTTAAAAAATCCTAAGGCAATCGTCATGGGGTCACCAATTATTGGAACCCATGAAAGAAAAGCCAACCAATACGCATATTTCTGAATCCTTTTTTCAAATGACAACAGCTTTTCTTCTGAAATACCAAAACGTTTAAACCAAAGCGGGTTGCCAAGATGCCCTAGCCAGTAATTGGTAAGTCCGCCTAATGAATTACCGAATGTTGCGATTGTTAAGCACATCCAAGGATCAAATTCTTTAACCAATAAAGCGATTAAGACGAATTCGGAATTCATAGGGATGATCGTCGCTGAAAGAAACCCTGCGAGAAATAAACCGATATATCCCAGTGAAATAAAGTCCATAAAAAAGGGCCTCCATTGGAGGCCCTTCAAAGGTATGAATTCAGATAGAATTACTTCTTAACGAATTTACGAGTAACTGTAGATTCTTCTGTAGAAATAGTAACATAGTAAACACCATTTGAATAAGAACTTGCATCAAAATTCAATGTTTGTTCACCTGCGCTTACAGCGTTGTTTTTAATTTCTGAAATTAATTTTCCAGTCAAATCAGTAATTACAACCTTAACATCTGAGGCGTTCTTCAATGTGTATTTTACTGTAGTTGAACCAGCTGTTGGGTTAGGATAAACACTTGTAATTGCAGCATTACTTGTGTTTTCTTCAATACCTATAACTGGATCAAAATTCAAACGGACGTATGGAACATTTGTTTGGTAGAAAAGTGTGCTTGAACCAATGTCATTACCATCAAGAAAAAAAGATGTTTGTGGAGCTGTTGTTCCTGCGTTGGAAACAACTAAAGCAGGGTCATACGATCCAACAACCGCAAGGTATGCCTCACCAGCAATTAAATCAACAGGCGAAAGAAGCGGAATAACAAGATTTGTACTAAGGTTAGCATTCGAAACAACTAATGGAGCTGATTCTCCAGCATAAACAAAGTCTCCAGTTGCAGGGTCAATACCATATAATCTAGCATAAATTTCTGTTCCAACCGGTGTTCCACCATTGCCACCTGTTAAACGCACATTGATTGCTTTCACAGTTTGATTTTGGAAAATTTCAAACAAGTTTCCTGTTTCAAATGATGTCGTACCGTCTCCATAAGTTGTTCCAGAAACGATATTATTATCACGAGCATAGATATAGTTTGTAGTGCTGAAAGAAACATTGGCAATTGCATTGTTTGTAGGCACGTCATCAACCTCCGTAGAAGTGATTGTTTGTGTAACTGCATATGTTCCAGTTGCCGCGCTTGAAGGGGTATAAGCTGTTGTTAAATTAAGAGTTACTGTATCAAGTGGTGCAACATTGGAAGCGTTACTTGTACCTGCAGCTGTTCCATTTACACTCACGTTCAATTGAACGTTATTTACTGTCTGAATACCATTGTTCAACACAGTAGCCGAGAAATCAATCGGTGCAACTTGAAGTAGCGGAATTTGGTAATAAGTTAAACCATTTGATCCCCATGATGTAGAAGTTACTTCTACATCGTAATCTGGGTTAGTTGTAATTGAAACGTCATCAATGAACCATCCAAATGTTGTCCAAGCTGCAGGATCTGTATCAGTAGGAAATCTTGATGTCCAAGTGAAACGAATCCAAACAGATGTTGAACCTCCTGTCAAGAATGAAGCTAGGTTGACTGAAATGTTTTCAGGATTTGCGTAAATAGCGGAATTATTATTTCCAACAAAGATGTCTCTTTCGTTGTTTGTAAAAACTGTTACAAAGTTGATGCCGTCAGTACTAATCTGAACTTGTTGATCATCGTTAAAAAGTGCACCATATTGTTGAAAGGCAAGTGTTACTGAACCAGCATCGAGTGCTGGATTTAGATCATTCACCAATGAATCGATGTTAATTGGGGATGCAGTTGTAAGGCTGTAAGTTACATTCGTTAACTGGCTGTTATCGAAGTAATCTCCATTCTTTACTTCTGCAAATTTACCATCTGATGTTGAGTTAATAGTTGTGATAGTAGAGAACCATGATTGCTCAGTTGTCCCTATATCCCAACCGTATAGAGTCGGGTCTGTCTGTCCTGCATTGTCAATAGTCCAATTTGTTGCAGTAGTAAAATCATCAGACCAAATGGTAGTTCCTAAGGCTTTAGGAGCAGCTGTTTCACTTGGTTTTTGTTCTGTGGTTAAAATTTTAGAAACAGAGGACATTTTGGGAGCATATTGGCCGTAAGCAAAATTTGCTGCAAGTCCTGCAAAAATAATTTTGAAGTATAACTTTTTCATTGCATGTTAATTAGAAACATGGCAAATATAAATCATTTCTTTTCAGATTGAACAAACTGAAAAATATTTAACGTTTAAGAATCTTTTAGAAAGGGTAAATTTTTTCGTGTTTCTTGAAGAACAACACTTGAAATGGTGGCAATTAAACAGTCTTCCTCACCTGTAACGGTTGATATGGCTGTACCCAGCGGGTCAGAAACAACAGAATCTCCAGAATAGACCAACCCGTTGCCGTCAGTACCCACGCGATTTACACCGACAACAAAAGATTGGTTTTCAATCGCGCGTGCTTTTAATAAGGTAGTCCAATGAAGTGCTCGCTTAGTCGGCCAGTTAGCGACATACAAAATAAGATCGTAGGCAACATCGCCTGATTCATTAATACTGTTTCGAATTATCTCCGGAAATCGTAAGTCGTAACAAATTTGAAGTTGAATGTTCCAGCCCCTAAAGGATATAATTGTTTCTTTTGTTCCATTTGTAAAAACCTTGTCTTCACCAGCTAAACCAAAAGATTTTCTTTTGTCGTAAATATGCACCTTTCCATCAGGCTCCACAAAAACACCTCTGTTTCTGAAATGCGCTCCTTCTTTGATGATTAAGGAAGTGTAGAAGGCACAATTTTTTTCATTTGCATTTTTTCTTAAAAAATCTAAGCCTAATGAATTATCCATAGTTTCCGCCAATTCTTGGGCATTCATAGAAAAGGAGGTGTGGAACATTTCTGGTAATACAATGATGTCTACTGGCTCTGAAATGAGTGAAATTTGCTCTTCAAAGCGTTTTAAATTGGCATGTTTATCTTCCCACTTTTGGTCAGTTTGCAAAAGTGCTATTCTTAAATCGTGCATAATCGTTCTGTTGCGTTTTTAAGTGTTTCTTCATCTTTAGCAAAACAGAAACGAATCAATTTTTGGTCGCGACCGTCGTCATTGAAAACAGAAAGTGGAATAGCAGCGACACCATACTCTGTGACTAGTCGTTTGCAAAAATCAATGTCATTCTCGTCAGAAATTGATTGGTAAGAAGCCACCTGAAAATAAGAACCCTCTGATGGAAGTAGCTCAAACCTACTATCTTTCATTAGATTTTTAAAGAAATCCCTTTTTCCCATATAAAACGCACCTAATTGTTTCACGTCAATCATTGGGAGGTAATCAGCTAATACATGTTGAGCAACACTGTTCACGCAGAATACAAGAAATTGGTGCACCTTCTTGATTTCATTCATTAGTTTTTCAGGAGCAACCAAATAACCGATTTTCCAGCCAGTGATGTGAAAAGTTTTTCCAAAGGATGATACGATTACGCTTCGCTCCAAAAGAGCAGGGCGGGTGTTGATGGATATATGTTTTTTCTCAAATGAAATGTATTCATAGACCTCATCAGAAAGCAACATAAGTTGAGGGTTAGAAAGCAATAGATTTTCCAATTCTAAAATATCTTTTTCATCTAAAACTTTACCCGTAGGGTTATGTGGATTATTGACGATTATCATCTTCGTTTTGCTCGTTATGCGACTTTTGATAAGCTCCCAATCAGGGGTAAAATCTGCTCGCAATGGAATGCGAACGGGCCTAGCTCCAGTAAGCACA
>JBKDKG010000158.1:0-8760 GCA_046345095.1 Flavobacteriia bacterium
TTGAAAAACACCATTGTCAACAAAAGCATAACTAACGCAAACATATAGAGTGGCTTGAGCGTCTCAGGAAAAATAGCAATCAACGGAAGCACAATCTGAGTTGAAATAAGTAAAACAAATATCAACCCTAAAAATGCACTCAACATGTTGTCTTTCCAAAAACGACTTAACGAGCGATGAAGTGCAATTGAGATAAGTGTAATTGTCGTAGTAGAAATAACAGAATCAATGGCAATAATAACTTTCTTACCTCCATCACTTGTTACATTGCGATCAATTAGTGTAAAAACCACTGTCACTATGGCAAAGAAAATGAAGACCGCATTCAACCATTGATCCGGTTTGCGAAATACAGTAAATCGTTCCTTCAGTCCTTCAAAAACATTTGGAAAATAAGGCAAAGAAGCCAATAAAAATAAATTACTAAATGCGGATAAAATACGATCATTGATAGCATTGATCAAGGGCGGCATTGGCGGATCGGATAGTTTATAAATTCCAACTAACGTCCACGAAAACATTGCAAGTGAAATAAATAGCATCCCACGATTTTCACTCGACTTCAGCTTTATCTGACGCCATAAAAGCATCATTATTGTACCACCGATTATGGTTATCCCAATTAAGCAAAGTAAATAAAACTGTTTCGTGGTCATTCCAGATTCAAAATTAAAAATTTAGTAGTTTTTCCAAAGAATTTTTAACTTTTTCCGAGTTTGTCAACAACGCTGCTTCCAAAATTGAATTCAACGGTATTGCTGGTGTATCAATTGAACCTACAATAGAAACCGGAGCATCTAAATAATTGAAATTATCGCGCTGAATCCTACCTGCCAAGCCAAGAGTAAAACTTGCTTCTTCCGATTCTTCAGTCACCAACATTACTTTTCCATGCTTTTGACTGACTTGATTGATTTTCTCATGATCCAATGGATTCAGCGTTCGCAAATCGATGATTTCAACTTGGCCTGGAAACTGTTTTGAGGCTTCCAAGGTCCAATAAACTCCACGACCATAGGTTATTACAACACAGGAAGTACCTTTCTGCACATGACTTTCGTCCGCATCCTGCACAATTCGTGCTTTTCCAAAAGGAATTACATAATCATCATCCGGTTCAACCGACATCGCTCCCTCCGTACCCGGTATTTTAGACCAATACAAGCCTTTATGCTCAAGCATAACAACTGGGTTAGGATCATAAAACGCTGACTTCATTAATCCTTTTAAATCAGCTCCCGTAGATGGATAAGCGATTTTAATTCCTCTAATATTTGTCAATACTGATTCTACACTTGATGAGTGGTAAGGTCCTCCCGAACCATAGGCACCAATAGGAACACGAATGATGCAACTCACCGGCCATTTGCCATTTGAGAGGTAATAGGAACGTGATACTTCCGTAAAAAGTTGATTCAATCCAGGCCAAATATAATCTGCAAATTGAACCTCCACAATTGGCTTTAAACCAACAGCAGACATTCCAACTGTAGAACCAATGATAAAGGCCTCTTGAATAGGAGTATTAAATACACGATTATCACCAAACTTCTGAGCCAATGTTGCGGCTTCCCGAAAAACACCTCCCAAGCGCCCGCCTACATCCTGTCCATACAACAGGGCTTCTGGGTGTTGTTCCATGATTTCTCGCACTGCAAAGAGTGCTGAATCAACCATGACAGTCTTCTTCTTTCCAATCGGCTCTCTCTCACCCTTCTCTTCTAAAATTGGGGTTGGAGCAAAAATATAGTCGGTAATTGATGTTGGTTCTGGGTCTTCTGCATTTAATGCTTTATCATATTCGGAATCGACAAAATTTCTTGTTTCCGCTTCAACCATAATAATGTCAGCCTCATCCACACCAGCATTTCTCAATTCCTGTTTCAACTTCGGATAAGGATCTCTTGTTGCAGCCTCTTCAAGGTCGTCACGGTACCATTCCTTTCTCACACCCGAAGTATGGTGGCCCAATAATGGAACTTTTGCATGAATCATGAAAGGTCTTCGCTCCTTTCTTACAAGTTCAAAAACCTCATTTACAGTCTCATAAGACAATGAGAAATCACTACCATCAATGGTTCTGACTTCTATTCCATTGAAACCGCGCAGGTATTCTGTCATATCTTGTGCGCGCGTTTCGGCGGCATTGGCAGAAATATCCCAACCATTGTCTTGCACAAGATATACAATAGGAAATTGTTTCAATGCTGACATTTGCAATGCTTCAGAAACCTCACCTTCAGTACAAGATGCATCTCCTAAAGAGCAAACAACTACTGGATTTTGTCCATTAAAATCGTGAGCTAATCCTTGTTTCTCCTTGTATTGAACCCCCATTGCTAAACCCGTAGTTGGAATAGCCTGCATGCCAGTTGCCGATGATTGGTGCGGAATTTTAGGCATGTCATCGCGCTTGAGCGAAGGATGCGAATAATAGGTTCTCCCCCCTGAAAAAGGATCATCCTTTTTTGCAAAAACCTGCAACATCAATTCGTAAGGAGACATTCCAATACCCAAAAGAATACTATCATCTCTGTAATATGGCGACACCCAATCCTGAGGATTTAGCCGCATTCCAACCGCCAATTGAATTGCTTCATGTCCTCTCGATGTAGCATGTACATACTTAGCTGTCACCTCTTTATTTGCTTCGTATTTTTCAGCAAGTGTTTTTGCTGTGCACATTAAACGAAAGGCTTTCAGAAGCACATTCTTGTCTAACAATGATTCTTTATTTATTTTTTTTGATGTGGCAGTTGCCATAAAGTGATCTATTTTGATTCAAATATAGGAAAACAAAAACCTAAAAATAAATTGCTGATCGATTCAGTTGTTACTTGTTGTTCTCAATTACATAATTAAGAACTTTTTCCATAAGATGTACGCGATCTTTACCCATTACATTGTGCTTATGCATTGGATAAGGAAAGAAATCCATCTGAATACCCAATTCCACAAATTTCTTCACCAAGGCATAGTTGTGTTGCATCACAACAACATCGTCAACTGTTCCATGTATTAACAATAAATCTCCTTTCAAGTTGGCGGCATGTGTCATTAAACAAGCAGCCTCATATCCTTTTGCATTTTCTTCCGGTCGATCCATATATCTTTCCCCATACATGACTTCATAATACTTCCAATCTGTGACAGGACCTCCTGCAACACCAACTTGAAAAACACCAGGTTGTCTCAACATCAATGAGGTCGTCATAAATCCGCCAAATGACCAACCATGAACTGCTAATCGATTCGTATCCACAAACGGCAATTTTTTTAGGTATGAAACTCCTCTTAATTGGTCTTCCATTTCAACAGTACCCAATTGGCGATGAATCTGACTTTCATCCGCAAATCCTCGATAACCAGAACCACGACCGTCCAACGTAAATACCAAATAACCTTGTTCTGCCATCCAATACATCCAAAGGTTGGCACCATCTAACCAAGAATTCGTAACCATTTGTGCATGAGGACCGCCATACACATAGACGAAAACCGGATATTTTTTCGAAGGATCAAAGTTGCTTGGCTTGATTAATCTTGAATACAAAGTTGAAACTCCATCCAATACTTTTATTTCAGATGAACCAATTTTAACATCTCCTAATTTGTCATTACTCTGCAGTACTAATTTCAGTGATTTACCTTTCAATGAAAAAATTTCACTACGATACGCGATTGTATGACTAGAATAGGTATCCAAAAAGCAAACACCGTTTTTAGATAAGCTAAAATCATGTGTGCCTTCAGCCTTTGTAAGCAGTGATTGAGCGCCAGTTACAAGATTAACAGAGTAGAACAAAGTATTCATTGCATTCGGACCAGTAGCAGAGTAAAAAACATTTTTCCCATCTTCACTTACATCAACAATATCTTTCACTACGAATTTATTAGCTGTAAGTTGGCGAATTAATTTACCTGAAAAATCATAGTAGTACAGGTTATTAAACCCATCCTTTTCGGATATCCAAATGAAATTATTTGATTTTTTTGAAGGAAAAAAAGCGGGATGCTCGGGCTCTACCCATTTATCATTGGACTCTTCGAATAACGTTCGAATAAATTTTCCTGTTTCTGCCTCATATAGGTTCAACCACATATGGTTTTGTCCACGGTTTACTTCTGCGAGAAGGACGTATTTATCATCAGGCGTAAATACCAGGTTCGTTAAATAGTCATCTTCAGCACCTTTTGGACGTATGTAAATCGTTTTATTCGAGGAAAAATTAAAAATCCCAACAGTTGGTTTTTCAGACTTCTGTCCAGCCATTGGGTATTTAATAGTTTGCAAAGCTCCTGGAGTTTGGGAAATATCCAACAGCGGATAATCATGCACCTCCGATTCATCTTTTTGATAAAAGGCAAGTAGGTTTCCAGAATTAGACCAAAATAATCCTCCTGAAATTCCAAATTCGTTACGAGCAATACCCTGTCCAGAAACTATGTTTTTATCAGAATTGTCCGTTATAGTGTGTTTTTTACCCTCGGCAGTTTGCGCATAAACATTGTTTGCAACTGTGTAAGCGATGGACTCTGTTTGTTCATGGAGCAAATGATTTTCCGCTTCTTTTTCTAATCCGTGTAGCAGTTTACCTTTTTTCGCCTTGGTATCGTACATGTAATAATTACTTCCATCATTCAAATAAAATTGAAAAGCATTTTTCCATGTCATACCAGCAAACGAAGTTAATTCGCTGTTCAAAACTTCGTTTAACTGCTGTATCGTCATCCATTCTTCGTCCTTTTTTGAAAGAGCCGATGATTTATAAAGCGTCTGATAATTTTTACTTAAAAAAGTGTATCCATCACCATCCAACCATTGAAAACCATAAACCCTTTCAGGTCCAAAAATTCTATATTGACCTAAAACCGCATCTTTCAGCGTTAGTTCTTTTTTCTGGGAAAAAGCTTGAGTAGTTATCGCTAGTAGGATAAAAACAAAACAATATGACAATCCTTTTTTCATTCTTAAATTAATTTAATCGGCATTTTTCAAAAAAATCAGAAATTGGCTTTCCAATTCTATAACATTTCAATACTAATTCATCCAAGCCTTCTTCCAAAATTATTTCAGGGGTAAATTCGCAAAAGAAGTACCATTGTTTATTAAAAATCAAAGGTTCATCGAGCGCCGCTGATTTTAATTCTGATGGCAAGACCTTGTTTTTTTCGCCTAAAATAGTACTGTAAAGTTTTTTAAACTCTTGCGAGTTGCACAACGTTTTGAATTCGTTCGAATTCTGAGCAATCCCTTCTCTGATTTGCTGAATTTCATCTTTATCAGCTTCATATACACCACCATAAACTCTAAAATGCTCAGGACCCATTTCAAAGTATACCCCATTTATCGCTCTGCTCTTTTTACCTCCTGGCGCAACAACAGCTGATGTTGAAAGCTTATAGGGCGTTTTGTCTTTAGAAAATCGGATATCCCGGTTAATTCTAAAAATACATTCTTTGGATTCCAATTCTTCAAAACGGACATCTTCCTTGGATAGCTCATTTATAATGTCTTCCACAAATTTTTTAAATGGCTCTTTTACTGATAATTCATATCGCTTGCGATTCTGATCAAACCAATCCTTATGATTGTTTGCCGCCAATTCAATGAAAAATTGAAGGAAATCAGGTTCAAAAAAACGTTTACTAGACAAAGAATAATACTTATAATGAAAGCCAAATTTAGTGCTTATTCACTTGCGCAGAATTGTGTATGAATGAATATTCTTACATTTAACAAAAGAATCTACATGAAACATGTGTCGTTAAAAAGCATTGAAAATGCAATACGCTTAGTAGACAACCTTGATGATCAAGGACTTGAGAAGCTTTCTGAAAAATATGCTCTTGCGCAACAAGTGCTTTTGAGTTATGTAATGACTGCTCCTGATGAGTATGAAAATGAAAATCTTGAAGGATTGTTAATTTACTACTTCTGTTTACTTTCAGAGTGCTTCGAACAAGAAGGAATTAAAGTAAATAAGATCACAGAAGAACAAATTGATGCATTTGAAGAACCCTATTTTGAAATGCTCGATAATTATTTCGAAAACGACGAACAGGAAATTCTAGAGGACTTTTGTGATCAGCCTGAACTAGCACAGTTCATGGCAATGGAAATTTCCACAGAAGATGAAGACGGATCGATGCTTGACGACGAAACGGCTACACAATTATTCATTGTTACAATTGCAATGGTTTCACTAATGAATCAATCAATCATCAACAATTAATTTGTGAAAACTCCTCGGGAGATTGTAGCCGAAATGATGCAGCTCGATGCATTTAGCAATTGGCTAGGAATTGAGCTCATTCATATATCGAATGGTTGTTGTGAAATTAAAATGAGTGTAACAAAAGAAATGCTAAATGGCTTCGAAATTTTACACGGTGGAATTTCCTACTCACTCAGTGACTCTGCACTCGCATTTGCAGCAAATACCTATGGTAATAAATGTGTCAGTATCGAAACTTCTATATCGCATTTAAAGCCTGTAGGACCGAAAGAAATATTAAAAGCTATTGCTACCGAACTTCATCGCGGCAAATCTATAGGTGTATATGAAGTCTCTGTTTTTAATGAACTTAATGAAAAAATATCCATTTTCAAAGGCACAGTTCACATCTCTAAAGAAATCTGGTAGAATTTTCATTTTTTATATGTACGCATAGAATATTTTGTTACTTTTAGCTATCGATAGTTAATTGATGGCTCAAAAAAACAACATATTATATGATTTTCTGATTCGGCATGTTTGGCATCGTATATCTAGGATGTACAATCAAAAAGCAAGTGAACACAATATCACCATGTCCATTGGATTTATTCTAATGATTGTTGACAAGGACGGAACTCCTAGCACACAACTTGGCCCTCGAATGGGAATGGAACCAACTTCTCTTTCACGAACTCTTAAAACAATGGAGGACAAAAAACTTATTCGCCGACAAGAGGATAAAATAGACAAACGAAAAGTCTTTATTTTTCTGACCGCTGAAGGATTAGAATACAGAAGATTAGTAAAACAAAGCATCCTGGAATTCAACGAAAAAATATTAGATAAAATACCTCAAAATAAATTAGATATTTACCATGAAGTACTGAATCAAATGGATCAACTCGTTGAAGAAGAATTAAAAATTAACAGTAAAAAATAAAAAAGCATGAACAGACACATTAAAAAAGTTGCCGTGCTCGGTTCAGGGGTTATGGGCTCGCGGATTGCCTGTCATTTCGCAAATGTAGGGTGCGAAGTCCTTTTACTTGATATCGTTCCTTTCGAATTGACTGAGGAAGAAAGTAAAAAAGGAATAACCTCCGAAAACAAAATTTTCAGAAATCGAATTGTAAACCAATCTCTCGATAGTACACTAAAGTCAAATCCATCAGCCATTTATCGGAAATCGTTTGCAAAAAGGATAACAACTGGAAACTTTGATGATGATATGGATAAAATATCCACTTGTGACTGGATCATCGAAGTGGTAGTTGAGCGATTAGACATCAAACAACAGGTATTCGAAAAAGTAGAGAAATACCGTAAACCGGGAACATTGATCACTTCGAATACTTCAGGCATTCCAATACACATGATGCTGGATGGACGAAGTGAAGATTTTAAAAAGCATTTCTGCGGAACCCACTTCTTCAATCCTCCTCGCTATCTGCAATTACTTGAGATCATTCCTACACCTTCAACGGATTCAGGAATTGTGGATTTCTTAATGGATTTTGGCTCAAAGATCCTTGGTAAGAAAACAGTACTTTGTAAAGATACACCTGCATTCATTGCAAACCGCGTGGGAGTATACTCCATCATGGCGTTGTTCCATGCCGTAAGCGACCTTGGTTTGACAGTAGATGAAGTAGATAAACTTACCGGTCCTGTGTTGGGCCGACCGAAATCAGCCACATTTAGAACCTGTGATGTGGTTGGATTAGACACGCTCGTTCACGTTGCCAATGGATTGAGAGCAAATTGTCCGAATGATGAAGAACGAGCCTTATTTGAATTACCAGACTATATTTCGAAAATGGTTGAGAACAAATGGCTGGGCTCAAAATCCGGACAAGGATTTTATAAAAAAGTAAAAACAGCTGACGGAAAAAGTGAGATCCATTCACTTGATCTGCAAACCCTTGAATACAGACCTTCACAAAAGGTGAAGTTTGCGACACTTGAAATGACCAAACCTATCGACGATCTGAAACAACGTACGAAAATGTTGTTTGCGGGAATGGACAAGGCGGGTGATTTTTACAGAAAACTGTTTGGTGGATTGTTTGCCTATGTATCCAATCGTCTACCTGAAATTACAGATGACCTATACAAGATCGATGACGCCCTGAAAGCAGGTTTTGGCTGGGAACTTGGACCATTTGAAACATGGGACATAATTGGTTTTGAGGAAGGAATAAAACTTATTGGCAATGTAAACAAAAAGGCTGCAGATTGGATTTCAGAAATGAAAAACAGCGGCTTTACCTCTTTCTACAAACTAGAAAAGGGGCAAAAATTGTATTATGATGTTGCGTCGAAATCCTACAAAACGATTCCAGGAACAGAGGATTTGATCATTCTTGATGCGTTGAGAAGCGAGAATAAAGTGTGGGGAAATTCTGATGTCACGCTCGTAGATCTGGGCGATGGTATATTGAATCTCGAATTCCACACCAAAATGAATACGATTGGTGGAGGTGTGATCGAAGGAATGAATCGTGCGATAGACCTTGCAGAAAAAGAATACAAAGGACTC
>JBKDKG010000159.1:0-5303 GCA_046345095.1 Flavobacteriia bacterium
AGGTAATGTTATCCGAAGAAACAATTACACCTGTCTGACGAAAAGGTTGATACCCTTCCGGTTCATTTCTAACTTCGACATCATAAGATCCAGCACCAACTGAGTTGATCTGAAATTTTCCGTCAAAATCTGTGGTTGCCCCTCCTTTAACGTTTCCGTTTTGAAAGAGAATCACCTTACAAAAAGCAATTGGCTGTTTATTATCTCCGTCCGTTACCGTTCCTTTAATGGACCCCAAACCTGTTTGAGAATAACCATAAGTAACTGTGAGTAAGATACTTACCAGTAAAAAGTTAAGTTTTCGTAACATAAGTACAGTTAATAGTTTAAACTTCTTCGTTGCAAGAAAGCTTGTAAATATAGAAAAAATCGTAATGATTAAATCTGTGTTAAAAAAAATTAAATCTAAATTCAATTAACTTTCGTTAACAAAAGTAAACTCATTTCCCAACGATACAAAAGCGATTGAACTGATTTTTCATTGAATTATACACGTCTATTTTTTTAAATAATATTTTCGTTCATTTGTAAAAAGGTTCAAAAATGCCCTTCAATCAAGAGAAAATACAGTTAAAGAAAATTGAGATTCATTTGTTGCATTATGACTCATTCCATTCTATCGATTATTTGGACCAATTAACAGAAGTTGAAAAGGAACGTTATTTCAGCTTTCAGCATGAGCATAGAAAACAAGAATTTGTTGCCACAAGGGTTTTAAGACACCGCATTTTTGGATTTGAGCACATTCATTACAACGAGTTAGGCGCTCCATATATAAAAGACGAAGGGTTTATTTCGATCAGTCATACAAAAGGAACCATTGGGATTGCGTTTTGCAAAAACTTTCAAATTGGTCTTGACCTTGAGCAGATCTCTTCAAAAGCTGTTCGCATTGCACCTAAATTTCTCAATGAAAAAGAAAAAGAATGGTTGGACATGTATTCTGATGAAATGATGACGAAGGCATGGTCAGCCAAAGAAACACTTTATAAAATAGCCGGAAGAAAAAAAATCGATTTCAAAAAGGAACTTCAACTTCTACCCTCTCAAAACAACTTTTGCATTGGTTCAATAAAAAATGATGGAACTACTCAGTCTGCAGAAATTCATATTTTTGTTCAAAACAACCTTGTAGTAAGCATTAACGAAACACCTCTCAAGCATGATGGACGTCAAGAAGCTTTTTAAATCTGTAACGAAGGGCATAGCCTTATTAATTGATCCAGAAAAAGCGGATGACGAATCAGTATTGCAAGAACTACTGAAGAAAGCGGACTTTGCTGGAATCGATTTTTTATTTGTAGGAGGAAGCACTGTTACAAGAGAACAATTTGAGCGCACGGTTCATTCTATCAAAAAATATTCAACATTGCCATTGGTTGTTTTTCCTGGATCTTCTCAACAACTTTCGCCAGAAGCGGATGCCATTTTATTTTTAAGTTTAATTTCTGGTCGCAATCCTGATTACCTTATAGGTCACCAAGTTCAATCTGCGCCTGAACTATTCGAAATGGATATTGAGGTAATTCCAACAGGATATATATTAATAGATGGTGACACACAATCGTCTGTCGCTTATGTGAGCCAGACAACACCGATTCCAAGAAATAATCTTACAATTGTAAAGCACACCGCAATGGCTGGGGTTTTATTGGGTCAGCAACTTATTTATCTTGATGCGGGCAGTGGAGCAAAAGAAGTTGTTCCTCAAAATGTTATTTCGGCAATTTCAAACTTAACTGTCCCCATTATTGTTGGTGGAGGGATTCGTTCGGCAAAGCAAATTGAGGAAGCACATGAATCTGGAGCGGCTGTTGTTGTAATTGGGAACCATATTGAAAAGCATCTCGACTTTTTGCTGGACATACAACTCTATAAATCCAAACAAACGTTGAACGTATGATATTTAAGCGCATAGCCTCTGTTTTTTTTGCGATTGCTTTTTTAATGGCCATTGTTCTCTTTACAGGAACGGGATCTCAATACATTAGTTCTTCAATCGCGAGAAGCATTTTTTTAGGCGCGGGTGCAATTGGGCTTGTTTTGAACTTAATTTCATTTCGTTTTGGGAAACACAATGCCGGTTTTAATCTTTTTTTCTGGCTTGGAAGCATCGTTATTTTTATAGGCCTCACTTTTATGATGATGCACTTCCCTTATTCAATGGTCATATTAATTACAGGGATGACGATCGTTGGGCTTTCCTTTATTTACAGCCCGTCCTTAAAGGAAGAGGACGATGATGAGTTGTTGGATGGGTGAGGGAGAATTAAAGATTGGAGATTGCAGATTGCAGATTGAAGATTGGAGATTATAGATTGCAGATTGGAGATTGGAGATTGGAGATGGGGAATTAATCAAATTTTGCTTTAAGACTCATGTCTAGACTTTTAACACTGTGTGTTAAGGCTCCGACAGAGATAAACTGAATTCCGGTTTCTGCATAACTTCGAATTGTTTCGAGGGTAATACCGCCAGAGGCCTCCGTTTCATATTTTTCAGGAATTAGCTGTAACACTTCGCGAATTTCATCAGGTGTAAAATTGTCGAGCATAATTCTATCGACGTTGCCTTTTTCAAGAACCTCAAGTAATTCACTTTTATCTCTCACTTCTATTTCGATCTTTAAATCTAGTTCGTTTTTGAAAAGGTAATCATTTGCCCGATCAATTGCAGGACCGATACCTCCCGCATAGTCGATGTGATTGTCCTTCAACATAATCATATCATACAAGGCAAAACGATGGTTGTATCCTCCTCCAATTCTAACCGCCCATTTTTCCATGTAGCGAATACCTGGTGTTGTTTTTCGTGTATCTAAAAGTTTAGTACTTGTCCCTTCAATTAATTTTACAATTTTATTGGTCTGAGTAGCAATTCCACTCATGCGCTGCATAAAATTTAGCACAAGTCTTTCCGTGCTTAAAATGGATCTTGAACTTCCGGTTACGATAAACGCTACCTCCCCTTTTCTAACCTGTTGACCGTCTTTCAGAAAAACTTGAACTTCCAGTGCAGGATCAAAACGGTGGAAAATCATTAAGGCCAATTCAACTCCCGCTAAAATCCCGTCTTCCTTGATGATAAGTTCAGCTTTACCGGTCGCATTTTCAGGTACACAGGAAAGCGTTGAATGATCACCCACTCCAATATCTTCTTGTAAAGCTCTATCAATGATTTCGTTTATCATGAAGTAAAATTAATTAGAATTTGAAGACAAGATTTTGATGATTCACAAAGAATAACAAAGCACTAGGATTTTTCAATCGTTAAGCTTTCGATTCGGAAATCGTTATTGATTTTTTTAAAGTGGATTGTAACCCTGAATGATTCGGCTTTGCTATCGTAGGTTCCAATTGCAAATGAACCGTCGGCAGTTTCTTTTCCTTTGAAGATGAATTTAAATCCAACGGAAGGTTTTTTATCGAAGAAATCTTTTAATACCAAGGTCGCTTGAGACTGACCATAGGCACCTTCTTTTCCCAATACATTGATGAGCATTTTGTCTTTTCCTAAATTGACAATTTCACTCGCATTGCCCGATGAAAAAGCCCTTTCAATTGAGGTATAAGGAATTTCATTTTGCGTCGTAAATGAAAGAAAAAAGGATGTCAGTACGATGTATAAAAAACTCATTTTTCGAAAATTTTGCTTTTCACTTCTTACAAAAACAGTGCCTTTTTTAAAAATGAACTAATCAACTAAAAAAGAATGATGGAACACTTGTCCTCGATACAACCGCTGTAGCGGCCACTTCCTCCTTCGGCGGACAGGCGGTCAGCTGTTCAATAGTTATAGCAGGTAGTCCGTCAGTGGTTCGACAGTCAGCCGCAGAAGACACTTCCTCCAAAGCGGACAAGCGGTCAGCTACCCATATGCAAAAGCAGGTCGCTTGTCAGCCGTGGCTGGAGTGCCGACGAAGGAGGTGTATCGAGACCTGAACTTTTGAACTTATCATTCGTGATGATACGGCTCGCCTTTAAGAATGGTCATGGTGCGGTAGAGCTGTTCGAAAAATATCATGCGGACCATTTGATGGGAAAAGGTCATGGATGAAAGACTGATTTTTCCATTTGCTCGTTGGTAAATTTCATCAGAAAAACCATAGGCCCCTCCTACCGAAAAGACCAACGTTCTGCCACCGCTATTGAATTTTTGCTGAATGAACTTTGAAAAAGAAACTGATGAAAATTGCTCACCGCGCTCATCCAGTAAAATCAAAAGATCATTAGCTACTAACTTTGAAAGGATCTCTTTTCCTTCCTGCGCTTTTATCTGATCTTTCGTTAAACTTTTTGCATTACGGATATCGGCAATCTCAATACGTTCGATAGAAACGTAGTGCTTCAATCGCGTCAAATACTCCTTCTCGCCCTCTTCCAAAAATGGTTTACCTGTTTTTCCGATGCAGATGAATTTGATTTTCATAGGGCAAAGGTAGAAATATCTCACTGAATCCTCCTTACCTCGGTACATCTGCCTTGGCAGACGAACGTTCGGCTTTCATTCTCATGAAACACTTCAACTATTGAACGCATTGAACTCCTGAACCCATTGAACCTTTGAACTTGCTTGTATTAGCAGGTCGCCTGTCAGCTGCGGGTGAAGTGCCGACGAAGGAGGCGAGGCGTATCGAGACCTGAACTATTGAACAAATTGAACAAATTGAACGCATTGATCTTTCTTGATTTTCTAAATGCCTATCTTTGAAATATGTTTGCATTGTTCAGTACGGCAGAAACAGTAAAGTTTGCGAAGGGATATGAATTCTTCACGCCCATTGATATAATGGCGACTTTCTTCGGATTTTGCGTACTGACGATTCTAGCTTACATCCGATCGCGCAATAACAAAGGACAAGATCACTACAAGTATTACATGCGCGCTTTCCTCTTCAAACTTTTATTCACCTATGCCAATGCAGCTTTCTATATCATCTTTTACAAAGGTGGAGGAGATTCTATTGCATTTTGGGACGGCTCAGTGAAGCTGAATAATTTATTCTTTGAAAAGCCCTTTGCCTACTTTGATGAGATGTGGAACAACTATCCGAAAGAGCATGTCAGGGTTAATTTCAATTCAATAACTGGTTATCCAGATGGCAGGGTTTACGAGGAAAGTGCCAGTTTCTTCATAAGTAAAATTGCATCTGTATTTGGCTTCTTTACCTTTAAAGGCTATATTTTAATGTCATTGGTTTTTGCCTATATTGTTAGCAATGCTACATGGCGTTTGTACGAAGTTGTCATAGAACATAAATTACACAGCAACTGGCATGCTGCGTTAGCAATATTGTTTATACC
>JBKDKG010000160.1:0-2804 GCA_046345095.1 Flavobacteriia bacterium
CAATTACATTATACGATCGGTACAATCTACATTGACTTAAAGAAAAATGACAAGGCAGAGGCTGCATTAAACAAATCGTTAGAGATTGACCCAAATTATCAAGATGCCCTTTATCAATTGGGAGCACACCTTATCACTTGGGCAGGAGATGTTCGTGCAGCAGCAAATCAATTGAAGTTTGGCGACAAAAATTATGACAAAATGGTTATCGAATCGGATGATCTTTACAGAAGAGCCCTTACACCTCTTGAAAAGTACATTGAAATTAGCCCGAATGACAAAGATGTTTTGACAATTTTATCCCAATTACACAGAAATCTTGGAGATATAAATAAATCAGCAGAGTACAAAAAACGTGCTGATGCAATTAAGTAATAGACACTGAATGTGAAAAGGACCGCTAAATGCGGTCTTTTTTTTTGAATTATTTTCATATAAAATTAATTGATCAATTAGTAACTTATTTATTCCGCAGGATTGCAAATCCTTCGGAACGATAAGGAATAAAAAAAGACTTAAATCGTTTGATCTATATCCGCTCCGCAGGATTTGCAATCCTGCGGTAATTAATTTAAAAGCTATAATTTCAACCATACAGTTACGCCGCAGGATTACAAATCCTGCGGAACGATGAAATTGAAAAAATCAATCAGTCTTTTTCTTTAATAACTTGAACCAAAGAATCTTTTTGCTATCTGCTCCGCAGGATTTGCAATCCTGCGGTAATTAGTTCAAAAGCTATAACTTCAAACATACAGTTATGCCGCAGGATTACAAATCCTGCGGAACGATGAAATTGAAAAAATCAATCAGTCTTTTTCTTTAATAACTTGAACCAAAGAATCTTTTTGCTATCTTTGCACCCTTAAATTACTGTCTCCCCGAATAGACAGTTAGTATAAATCTCTTTCGGCAGGTCGGGGCACCGGAATACAATTTAACAAGCCAAATGGCAAAAAACACAACATTGCAGGGATCTGCAGATTTCGATTGGGATGCATTAGCATTGGACGGATACTCCAAAATTCAGCGTTCCGAATTATCAGACATGTATGAGCAAACCTTAACTTCTATCACAGAAAAAGAAGTTGTTGAAGGTACTGTTGTACTTGTTACAAAAAAAGAAGTAATCATTAACATTGGTTACAAATCAGAAGGTGTTGTTGCAGCATCTGAATTCCGTTACAATTCTGAATTGAAAGCGGGTGACACAGTTGACGTTTACGTTGAATGTCAAGAAGACAAGTCTGGACAGATGATCGTTTCTCACAGAACGGCTCGTATGCACAAAGCTTGGATTCGTGTAAATGATGTTCTTCGCACTGGAGAAGTTATTACCGGTTTCGTTAAATGTCGCACGAAAGGTGGTTTAATCGTAGATGTATTTGGAATTGAGGCGTTCTTGCCAGGATCTCAAATCGACGTGAAACCAATCCGTGACTATGATGTTTACGTAGGTAAAAACATGGAGTTCAAAGTAGTTAAAATCAACCAAGAATTCCGTAACGTTGTTGTCTCTCACAAAGCGCTTATCGAAGCAGAATTGGAAGAGCAGAAAAAACAAATCATCTCTGGTCTTGAAAAAGGTCAGGTATTGGAAGGAACTGTTAAAAACATCACTTCTTACGGTGTATTCATCGACTTGGGTGGAGTTGACGGTTTGATCCACATAACAGATCTTTCTTGGGGTCGTGTTAATCACCCTGAGGAAATCGTTGAACTTGATCAAAAATTGAATGTTGTTATCCTAGACTTTGATGACGATAAGAAACGTATTGCTTTAGGATTGAAACAACTTCAACCACATCCATGGGATGCACTTGATGCAAACCTTCAAGTTGGTGACAAAGTTTCAGGTAAAGTAGTGGTTATGGCTGACTATGGTGCATTCATTGAAATCGCTGCAGGAGTTGAAGGTCTAATCCACGTTTCTGAAATGAGCTGGTCACAGCATTTGCGTTCAGCGCAAGATTTTATGAATGTAGGTGATACAGTTGAAGCTGTGGTTCTTACTTTGGATCGTGAAGAGCGCAAAATGTCTCTTGGAATTAAACAATTGATGCCAGATCCATGGTCTGATATCGAAGGAAAATATTCTGTAAGTTCTAAGCACAAAGCGAAAGTTCGTAACTTCACTAACTTCGGTGTATTCGTTGAATTAGAGGAAGGTGTTGATGGATTGATCCATATCTCTGATCTTTCATGGCAGAAAAAAATCAAGCATCCATCTGAGTTCTGCAAAGTGGGTGACGAAATGGAAGTTGTTGTATTGGAAATCGATCGCGACAACAGAAGAATTTCTCTTGGTCACAAGCAATTGGAAGAAAATCCATGGGACGTTTTCGAAACTGTATTCAATGAAGGATCTGTTCACCAAGGTACAATTATCGATAACAAAGACAAATCAGGAATCGTTTCACTTCCTTATGGTGTTGAAGGTATTTGTCCTTCTAAGCACTTGAGAAAAGAAGACGGATCAAACGCGAAAGTAGAAGAAACATTGGATTTCAAAGTAATCGAATTCAATAAGGAGTCTAAGAAAATTGTTGTTTCACACACGCGTACTTTTGAAGAAGGTGAAGACAAGCCAACTGCTTCTTCTGCAAAAGGCGGAAGCAAAAAAGCTGCAGGTTCATCTACATCTCAAGCTGTAAAAGCTATCAATCAAAACAACGAGAAATCAACTCTTGGAGATTTGGATGCATTATCAGCATTGAAAGAGAAAATGGAAAAAGGAGAATAATCCAACTTCCTCGAAATAGAAAACCGCTTCCTAGGAAGCGGTTTTTTTATGCATAAAAAAA